>NZ_JBYSWU010000083.1:0-19114 GCF_058781505.1 Paraburkholderia sp. FW306-2-2C-D06C
GGCTTTTTAATCAGCATTTCGTCATTTCGGATAGAGCGGAAGATTGATTCAACGAACTTCTAACTCAGGACACTAGTTCATCGACTCAAAGACGACGCGCTATGGCAGTCACTCGTTGTTGAGCTGACTGCCCGCGAGGGGGATTATCATGGAGACGCAAACCGGAGGTTCACATGTGCTATTCGGCTCAGATTCTGGCTGACTACCGCAAGTTCGTGCGGATGTTTGGTGCGACGATGAGCATCAAGGAATTCGCGCGCCTGTTTTTCGAGCGAGCGGAGGGCAGCAAAGCGAAAATACCGAAAGCTATGGAAGACGCGTTTTCGGAGCCTCAGTCTGATGCCGAGCACGAGGTGAAGGCTCTTATCGACCGGTTTAATGCGGAGCAGGCGACGAAGCTCGAGCAGGACCTGTTCAAGCAGCGCACTCGCTTGGCGGACGCCGAGCGTTCACTTCAAACCAAGGCGACGAAAGCCGCCGCCGAAAGCCAGCGAATAGCCACCGACAAAATCGCCTGGACCCGCGGCAAGCTTGACGACATACAGCGGACCGAGCCGGAGGCCCGCGATTCGCGCATTTTCCCTGGGCACTACGCGCCCGTGATGGTCATGGAGAGCGGACAGCGCGTCATAAAACCCATGCGCTATCAGTGCCGCATAGCGGGCAAACCGGCATCGTATGACGTCAAATTCCCCGGCACCTACAATGCTTTGAGAACGTTACTAACAGTTAGGGCCGTAAATTTCCCTTCATATCAGGCACATAAGCCAGCTAAGTCTTTTTTGGCATTTCATCGTTGACTTGTCATCTTGCAGCATTGAAAGCATCCGTGATGCAACGGGCTGCCAGGTGTCGCAGAACGGCCAGTTTGGGACATTCGACACCATCGCGTAGATCGTCAACAATCCTTACCCTTTGCCGCAGAGACTAAAGGCCGGTTCGGCGGTCACCCGTGGCAACCGCAATCGGCAGTAGAACTCCACCAACCATCAGTTCGATCAAGCCTAGGCCAGGAGCGACGAACGGACCGCCGCCAACGCTAAACACCCAGCAGTCGATGGCAACGAAAACGAATAATGCGGTTACGCATACCCACGCAGTCCGCTGCCCAGAAATTCTGACGCATACGTACAAGAGAATGTTGGGCGTGGTAATCACGAACAGGAACATCGGGAACGCGCTGGGGTGGATAAGGAGCCTGTGACGCGTTTGCGCGGTGAATTGGAGCCACAATGCGTAAAGCAGAGGCAAGACGGCCAATACCCCTGCAAGTCTGGTCGCCAAAATAGGAGCATCGGGCGGACTTGGATGGAAGGCCCCCTGTGGAGAGTGGTTGCGCATTGCAAAGTGCCTCGGATGATTTTTTTTAGGTTAGCCCTTCGAAATCGTTGACATGCGTGTTGCTTCTTTTTCGACAGCGTTTCCAAACGGTCTATTCAGCCCGACCGGCTCTGAGCCTGTGAGCGTTGCGCAAGTGTCTTGTATGGATTGACGTTCGTTTGTGCATGATCTCACGACCGACCGCAGCCGAATGTCTGCTTTCTATCATTTTGGGTGACCGATTTGGGTCGCGTGGTATCGCTCGACACCAACGGAGGTCGAGCCGCCGATGCGGTTTGCACGAGGCAGTGCACGGCCCAAGAACGGCCCTTCGATACAAGGGCCTACATCGTTGACGATCAATGCCGAGGAACGATGGTTGTATATGCGCCGCTCAAACAACTTCTGTATCCTGCGACACATACAGAACCGTAGCCCCTGAGTAGATTTTGTCGGTGCGACGGCATTTTCGGCAAATGGATAGTGATTGCGCTAGATTAGCATTGAGAGGTTAGCCTGATCTTCATAGTGGAGGGTAAATGGTACAGGCTTGGCGCACGGCTGCGCCGCTTGCAAGTATCTGCTTTTTCAGCTTGCTATTTGCAGGCTGTGGGCCTTCCGCGAATCATTTGCCTCCTCTTCTACAAGGAGCATCCGGTACGGGTGGGGGCAGTGCATGTCCGCCTGAAGGCGGGGAGGCGGTGGCACTGCCGAGGGCGGGCGGTCAACTTCGAACCTCTCCTGAACTAGATGCCCGCTTGATCGACCAATTTCCTGCCGGATCAGAGGCAGAGAAACTGGCTAAGTCACTCACAGACCAAGGATTCGAGTTGCGGGATTCTTGCAAGAACGACAAATCAATTCACGTCGCACGTTTTTTCAAAAAAGGGGTGGGGCTATTACCCTATGACACGGACGCAGGGGTCTACTGGAAAGTTGACGAGGACGATCGTATCGTTTGGACCGCAGGCTTCGTCTCTTATTCCGGCTTGTGACATCCGACCGCGGCCGAAAGAGAATTCGTCCCACTTTGCTTGTGCAGGGCATTGCAACGCATCGTATGGCCGCTTTAGCGAACGAGCAGCAGCTGCATGGGGACCTTCGATGAGAAAAATATTTTCGCTTAGATCGGACGGCGTTGTATGAGCAACCGTAGATCAAAACACACCTGGTGGTGCGTTACCAAGATTGCCGCCGCAATAATATTTTCATATCCGCTGTGCGGAGTGGCCGCGGCAGCCTGGATGTTGTTTCGCGATTTCCCATCGACAATTCGCCATCCGTGGCAGTCGTTGCTGGATGCTTCGACGATAGCCATTTGGTATGGCGTCTCAACTCCAGTGCATGGCGTTCTGCCGGAGGTTGACTCGGCTGGTCACTATCATTTTCCTGCATACCCTTTCGTCATACCCACAGCATTAGTGCTCGTATTTGTGTTGTTTCGCGGCTGGCGTTTATTTAAGGTGGGCCGCTACATGCAGCGGTAATCGCAATGTTCGTTGGATCTCGAATCAAGCGCGGACTAAAAACATCGAAACCGGTGACGATCGACGTGCGCCGAATGCATTTGTGTGGCCGCTTTCGGCAAGAGTGAGTGCCCCTTGTGGGTCGCGTACTGCCGATCGCGATTATGCGAGATTCGGGCAGTCCATGCTGGTCGCATGAAGCAGTGAACGGCCAACTGCGGTCAATCGAGCTTCTGGTGTGAGCCTCCAGAGCAGACAGTCGGGCCGGCTGCCTACTTCATCGTGTCGATGGGTGAAACGACGCCGCGTCCGCCGCGATTCAGGACATGTGTGGATATCATGGTGGTTGACACATCGCTATGGCCAAGCAGCTCCTGTACCGTATGTATGTCGAATCCCGATTCCAGCAGATGGGTGGCAAACGAATGGTGGACAGAAATCTTTTTTCCACCCTAATTGAAGTTAATTGGACATGAAGGCGTTAGTGACACTTATCCTCTGCGGCATCACATCAGTTGCGGTTGCCGAAAGCAAGGGCCTTCCGAAAGAGGTGAAGAGCTACATCTCTGAACGAAATATATGTGACCATTTTCGTGGTGAACCCATTGAAGGGAACCGCCCGGAGCAAATCGAGCGCAGGGGGTTTGTTGCAGATAGCCTGGATATTTACTGCTCTGGCACGGATAAACGCTTGGCTGCTCTGAAGAGGCGCTACAAGAATAACCGGGCGGCTATGGACAAGCTAAACCTGTACGAGGAAAGGATAGAAGGCGCGGAGTCCAATTAACACGTCGCTCAACCGGGACGTCGAAACGGCGGGACGCCCTTTAGCTCGGCGTTTGAACATCCGCTTCCGAGCAAGGCGACAGTCCCTTGTGGGTCGAAATGTGTCTGCCGAACGATCCAGCTTAGCGTGCCCATCTTTTGCAACGCGGCAGAGAACGTCCGACATCAATCAGAAAATGCTGATTCCTTCAGCTTCGTTCGTGTATCGGCACCACATGAGGGTCGCCTAGCCTAGCTCGCAGCACGGCGTTCTCAGCCAGCAAAACCTCATTGATCGACGCGATTCGACTTACATCGGAACGAAGGTTCGCGATCTCCTGGCGAAGCTCGCGGGTCTTATCGCGCTCTGTCTTGAGTTCCAGTCGCTTTGCGTCACGCTGTGCTCGGCTGCCGCGCCCCTGGGCGAGGCGGATTGCCTCAGCGATGTCTGGATAATGGTTGTGGATCAAGGAAGCAGAGACCCCAGCCTCCCTGGCAACGGAGGAGATACTAAGCTTCTCCACGTCGGTGTGCGCCCGGCCTCGCTGGATTCGGAACATCGCCAGACGCAGGTCCTTCTCTCGTTTGTCGGCTGGTTTCCGTTGTTTGCTCATACTGTCGTGGGTTCTTCCGGAGCATTGTGGCCCAGCGTCACCAGGACATCGCGGCAACGCTGCATGTCTCGACGAACCAGGTTTCGCCCGCCTTCACCGATGTCATCGCAGGCTAACACCTCGTGCAGATGGTCATGAAGCCCCCGATAGAGTGGCGCGTGCTGCGGCCCGATGACTGCGTTGTCGCAGCCGCTGCAACGCGTGCGCTCAAGGTCGTTACCGATACAATTGTTGTCCTCGGCCGTGCACCACGCATGACCATTGCTACGAATGGATGTGCTCTCTGCCAGGGACCGCACCATCTGTCGATGATCCTTGAAGATCGTCACGGCATGGCTGCCGCGCCACTTCGCAATATTTCCGCCATAGCCGCCGGCTAAGGCGGCTCCGGGTTGTAGCCAGCCGTCTACCACCTCTTCTTTGATATCGTCGAGTTCTATCTGGATATCGGCGTAAAGCGCAACCTCTTGCGAGGCGTTCAAAGCGTAACCCAAGGTCATGTCCATCGACCAGTGTTTGAAGTGAGAGCGCAAGTACCGAAGATCTCCGAAGTGACTACGAGCGGCATAGTTAGCAAACTTACGGCGAAAGTGATGGCTGGCAAGGTCCCACTGCAATCCGCAGTTCCGCGCAAATGTCTTCAACGCCTTGTTCCACATTTGACCCGACATCGTGCGCACTTGGTTGCCCTTGTTCGGCGTCATCGCTAGGAAAACCGCGTTTAGGTGAAGTTGCGCCTCGGCAATCTCCGGATCCGACGGGTTCTCGGCGACACGGGTTTCGATCTCGGCCTCGATCAGAGCTCGATAGGAGGACGACCACCGCTCCATGACCTTCAGCGCAACCGCCACAGCTTCAGGAACCATCCACTCTGTATTCCCTTCGCCTGTCTTCGTAGACTGCGAACGCATCCACCAGTAGGTATTTGTCTCGCCGTCGTTATCCACGGCTTCGTCCGTGCAATAGCAAGCCCCCCTTTGTACGAAACCAAGTTCATGGTTGCGGCACCCAGAAAGGGCCGCCGCGACGATGTAGCAGGCCGTTCGCAACTCGAGCACTGCCTTGTTGAACTCGAACATGTTTGCCCATCCTCGACTCCGTACGTAGACGGCTTCGGCAGAAGTCTTTCCACCGGCGGCACGGCGGAGTATGAGGATCTCATCACGAACATCAAGGACATCATCTGCTGCTTCAACCAACGACCACGCGCGCTGAAAGAGAGTGGTGAGCACCTCGTCAGGCATAAGCGGAGTCTTGCCTCCCCGATATCCAGTTCCGTGGCCCGTCAAGCCGGCCAAGTGAGTAGCTGACGTACCGGGCCAGGGATGCACGGGCATTGGATCGTCCGTGTACTGACTCAGCTCGTGGAGCGCCTCGACAGCGCCGAACAGGTGTCCGAGCGACGCTGCTTGCAGCGGCTTACCCGCTCTGGCGGAGCCCCGCTGCCGGTGTTGTCTGCAGAAGTCGACGAACAACGCACACACGAAGGGCGTGACATCGGCCAGTCTGGTGATGTTCAATCGTCCCAGGTGCTGCAGGAATGGTTTGGCGTCGCCAAGTAGCATTACCACCGCGCGAGACGACGGCCGCTTCTTTCCCTCGCGTCCGCGGAGCATGTAGTGCCACAAGACCGCCTTCATCGTTGCCTGCCAGCAGGTCGGTATCGGATTGAAGTCCACGTAATGTTCGGATGCCCCTTTGTTCGTGGGCAGCCCGACGAGACGCCACTTCGGGTCGCCGTATCGACTAAGGATGACGATCTGACCATTGATCTTGCGCGTCGAGATGATGGTGGTCGCGAGATTCTTGTGGGCGAGGACAGGATGGTCATCAGGCTGCTGCGCCGGTGCACGCAAGGGTACGGACTTCATGCCAGTGAGTTCAGTTCGTCAATGATGGTGGCACTTGCCCAAAAGGGATGAGGATCGAGCCGCGCCCGTTCCCTGGCTGCGTTCACCTGCTCAGGCTTGAAGAGCTTTCGGCGAAGGCCAGCCTGCACGACATCCCGCTCGATCAGGCGAGGAATGTGGGCGAGATGGCGATCCCACCGGCGCTTGTCCACGCGCGGCCGCTCGCGCAAGATGCGGAAGTAAAACGAGAACAGTCGCCACAGGTCGTCACCGGTCACCGCGTAACTTCGGCAGCGAAGACAGTTCAAAAAACTCTGGCAAATATCGCCATTTCGCTTGGGAGCATACTCGCCGGCTGTGGTGTCCGAGCATCGGCCAACCGGTGTTCGCTCAGAGGCCCCGAGCGTGTTCGTCAGCAGTTCCTCTACGAGCAAGATACCCATAAAACGCCAGTTTTTGCGGGTCTCCTCGCTGGGTCGCAAGTAATTGCGCATGGTTACGACAGGGGAATTCCCGGCTGCCGTCGCAGTGGCGACAACGTCGCCGTCCAGGATCTCGTACACTCGGTTGACGAAGGTCTTGCGCAGCCGGCTAACGTTGACCCGCATCGGATCGCCGTTATCGCCGCGCAGATCGTAAGTTTTGACCAGCTTCTTAATCGCCTCCTCGAGGGTGCCATATGTCAGTGCACTGACCCGGCGCTCACTGTCTCTGCTTCGCCGATACAGCCATATCCGATCACGAATGTCGGCCGGCGCCTCACGGCGCAAGTCAGCCGTCAGATCGACAACGCGACGTATCAGTTGTGCCACTGTGGCGCGCAGTGTTGGCATGGATTCCACGATACGATTCACGGAGCTGGAAGTCCGAAGAGCCACTTTGCTTGAGGTAAAGCCTCTGCGCTTGAACACCACCAGGAATTCGATTCCCTCCTTTGGATGAGCGCGAAGGCAGTCCGTTCGCATCTCCAACAGCGGGGTGGTGTTCCGGCCAGTATGCAAGGCCACGACCAGTAGGGCGTATGCCGCTAGCGTCGCTGAGGGTTCCTCGTCCGTTCCAAGCAGTGGTCGCACCGCCGCTCTCACGGCAAATGTGAAGGCCCTCTTCTCAGTGACAGAGAGTGGACGCGCCCCCTTGTCATGGCGGGGCGAACCTGGAAAGGGGTTCCTGGGGAAAGTGGCTTCACTGCCGCGCTCGATCACGTGAAGTAGACCCCTTCGTCCCAACGCTTGCAGGACAGACTTCATGTAGCTGTAAGCCGTTCGCTGCGAGTCTGCGGCGATCCCTTGGTCGCGCAGGAAAAGCAGATAGCTGTCTATGGTTTCGCGAGTGACGTCGTTGAGATGCATCGGTCGGCCGACTGCAGCACTGAGCATGGTCATGTGCGTCAAGAATTTCGCGAGACCTAGCGTGCAGTACCCCACCGCAGTCGTCGGCTGGACATCGGCGTCTTGCTTGTCGAGAAAGCGTTCAATCTGCCGCTGGCATGCGTATGTGAGCGGATCAATACCGAACCCATACCAGGGTGCGAAGTCGAAGGTTCGGTGTTTGGTGGTGTTCCGACCGAACTTTACTTCGGTGCAGGCCGGCGGCATCACCGCAACGATGACGATCTCTCCCTTGGCGTCGCGCTCGTAGTCCACCTGAGGCGTTGTCAGGTCAGTCTTGGTGAAGATCTTCCGCTTGCCCATTCAATTTGTCTGCCAGATCATTAAGCTCGTCGTCATATGTCAGCACGGCGTCATCCGCCAACTCGTTGACCAAGTGCAGGTACACCATCGTGGTATGCACCGATGCATGCCCGAGTTGTCGCTGTAGGAACACCAGAGGTTCGATTCGGTAGCGATCTCGCGATCGCTGAAGCGCGACTAAGGTATGAGTCGCGTAGGTATGCCGCAGCAGATGAGTCCACGCACGAACGCGAGCGCTCTCGCCAGCCTCTCTAACGATACGGTCAACACTCTTCCCATCGGCCGCGAATCGGTCGCCGAACTGGTTAAGAAATAGTGCTTTCTCGGGAAACCGGCTAAGAGACGAACGCAGGCCGCGCTCATGGATCGCATACTGGTTCAGGTCCTTCATCAGCCGACGGCCGATGTAGATCGTGCGCGGCTTGTTGCCTTTAGTCCGGATACCGTGACCATCTTCCGGGTCGAGGTGGACGCGGATGTTGCGTTCGGTTCGTCCAGCCAGGTCCGGGTCAAAGACGTAAGCGCGTGGGAAGGTCGCGAGTTCCTCTCTGCGCAGGCCAGAACCCAAGGCAAGCCGAATGAGCATGCGGTGGTGCGGGTTTGTAGCTGAAGCCAGGAGAGCCTGCACCTCCGACGAGGTGAGGTAACCGGGCAAATCTTTGTGAGCCTTCGGCATCACATCACGCACTGCCTTCGTTCCGCCGCTTCCATCAACGTGGGCGAGGAAGCCTGCGCTACGAAACACTCTCCGAGTCTCGTAGCCGAAGGGGAGGTCTTTAAGCCAACCTTTCCCGTGTGCGAACGAGTAGAATTCGCACACGTACAAGAGACGGTTGCGGACGGTGCTGCGCTTGTGACCGGCCGTTTCAAAGCAGTAGTCGCGATAGGCCGCGAGCAGCGTCTTTTGCTCCCCGCGATCGACGTCGTCCCACTCCAAATCGTGCGCCTGAAGGAAGCTGAAGTAGTCGTACAGTGCCCGTCCTACGGGTTCCCAGGATTTGCGGGAGCCGATAGAGCCACGAAGCAAGTAGTGTCGAAGGAATTCGTTGGCCTCCGTGCAACTCTCCATGCTGTCCCAAAGCAGGATCGGGAAACCTGCGTATGCCTTCCCACCGATGACGAGGTCCTTAGTAGACACGAGAAGACGCATCAGAGTTGCTTTGCCTTCAGGACCGCCACGGAGCCTCTGAAATCAAGCTGCATCAGATGCATAACCATGTCGACTGCACCTCCACCGCCCTGGTTGGTGCGCGTATCGAGGAAGCGCGGCCCTGTGCATAGGATCTCGTAGTCGCGACCACTGACATTGGCATGCCAGCGGGTCGAGCCATGGCTCTGTCTAGGCTGGAATTCCGTATCCTGCTTCAGATACTCGGACACCGCACGCAAGACGACCACCGCATCCAACTCGCGCCAACGCGCGAGCGTCGAGTTATCCACAGCCCTTCGACCCATTCGTCCCTCCCCCGGACCCCCTCCGCTACTCGTGTTGAAAACACTAACAGATATTTCTAACGGAACATAGGTTCCAGAACAATGCCCGAAGAGACAACCTGGAAGGTTTTTGGAAGCCGCTCTTCGGTTACTCGCACGGCATCCTTGTCGTCAACGCATTCTATGAAAACGTCAGCCGCGCAAAGACGGAGGGGCGTGACCTTGCCGAAGGTGAGAAAGACGAAAACGTTGTTTTAGAGTTCCGGCCGAATCCCGCGCATGACATGTTGGTCGCGTGTCTTTGGTCGCGCTGGTCGGCACCAGGCGAGCCGGACATGCTTTCATTTGCGGCAATCACAGATGAGCCGCCGCCGGAGGTTGCGGCCGCCGGTCACGACCGGTGCATTGTTCCTATAAAACCGGAGAACGTGGACGCCTGGCTCAACCCGGATGCATCAGACCTTGCGACGCAGTACGCGATACTTGATGACAGGGACCGGCCGTACTATGAGCACAGACTTGCGGCATAGCGATTGGCCAGGCGAACATCGGTGGTCGTGGCATTGGCGGCAGCGGCATCGTGATTGTCGCGTACTGACTTACTGACGCACCCCGACGAACCAAGGCGCCCGCTCTCTCTCAGGCACTTTGCATTTCAGCGCCAGGTCGCTGAACGCCTTACTTGCGCTAGACTGGCCCGAGCAACCGGAAGGAGACTTGGATGATACGCAAGACGCTCAATGCCTCGCAGCTTCAGCAGGAGGTCAACCGGCGAATCCATCGACTACAGGAAATCGTCGAGGATGGCGTGAAGATTCGTGTGCCGCGGCCGCAGTTGCAAGAGGCTGACAAGACAGGCTGCAACTGGAACATGACCCACTTCGGCAACGCGGTCGGCTTCGAGCGCGACATCGAGGGCGTGCTCAAGGCCGTGCGTGCGGAATACAACCTCAATACCGAAGTGAAAGACACCGGCAACCCGTTTGGGGATTAACCGCGAAAGACATCGATTCGTTGTTCGTTTTTGACAGCGTGGGCACGAATGATGTGCTTATCTCAAATGGTCTGCCTCGCGACGCCCCGTCGCAGATATGCCTCGCTTTGAAACCTATGCTTTCCACCAGCATCGACACGGCCGCATGTCGCTCAAAATTGCCGACAACTGACGGATGGACCTTTGGATTCAACTCTGCGCGCCATGTGCTGCCCCTGCCGGCAAGTCGGCGACTGAACCATCTCATCACGACCTTGCGCTCAATAGTGGCGTACAGGCTAGTCCAATGTCCAGCCGCGCTCAGGCATCGATGTGTTGCCACGGCGACGTTTTGTCGCTTTGCGCGAAGCGCGTGAGCCGCCTCTTTACTTCTAACAGGGCCCTGACGGGTGCATGTTGTAGCTGCCCGTCATGCAGCGCGAGAACTCGCTCGAGTGCCGGGCTGTCAGGCTGGCCGAGCTGCCAGATGTCTTCTTCCGCTCCGCGAGCCCCGCAGCGCGCCAATCCTCGTTCTGCTTCCCGGTAGATTTCCAAGTCGGTCGCCCCGAAGCCGGCCGACTGAAGGTACCAGGCAACGTAGACCACGCGGATAAGGTCGGTCAGCAGTTGGCCGTTTCCACGCCCGGCCTTCAATACCTCCAGCGCAAGATGGTGACGCAGTGATTGCGTCCGGGCCGATTGGGCCGTTTGTGGTAGCAGCAAGGCTTTAGTCGTAAACGGCCTTGCGGATGCGTGCTGGTTCGATTTTTTTCTATTCATTTTGCATAAAACAAAGTTTCCCGATTTCGGTGCGAATTTTATATGGCACTGTCCATCTAATTTTTATTTTTTATGAAAAAATTTGCGGCCAAACTCATTAAAACTCCAACTTTAAGCCTCTCCGAATAACAAATTCAGGAAGCTACGATGTTTAACATTTTGACGATGTCAATTTCATCTGAAGTTTTGTAAAATCGCGCGGAGCGCGTCTGCGCTGTTAATCAATAAGAAGAGGCGGTATGGGTGCGCAGAATACAATCACGGCAATATCCGGGGGGCTGGTTCAACAGGGCCGGCTTTTGAAGCTGGACACATCGCTGGGCAACAATGTCCTGTTGCCGCAGCGGGTTGTGGCCCGCTCTCGGCTCGGTCGCCAGTACGAATTCACAGTGGATGTCGTTTCAACATCCACGGGTATTGAACTCAAGAAGCTGATTGCACAGCCCGTCACCTTATGGCTTCAGCAGAGCAATGCATCTTATCTGCCGCACCACGGATATATTCATACCGCCCGCCGCCTCGGCTCAGATGGCGGCCTGACCAGCTATCAGATTGGCTTTTCGTCATGGATGCACTTCCTGAAATTCCGCAAGGACGCTCGCGTTTTTCAGGGCCAAACGGTCGACGAAATTCTCACCACCGTCTTCAACGGCCATCCTCAAGCTCAAGGTGCATTCCGCTTTGAACTACAAAAACCGCTGCCGCAGCGGTCGTTTTGCGTTCAATACGAAGACGACTGGAATTTCTGCCACCGGTTGATGGAGTCTGAGGGCCTGTTTGGTTATGTCGAACAGGGCGACGATGGCAAATCGCATACGCTGGTTGTCACCGACGATGTGTATTCGTTGAAGCAAAGCGAACCCGGAGTCCTGCAATTCTCTCGCGCAGGCACGAATACTTCATCTGACGCCTGGGTGCAGTGGTCAGGTTCGCGCACGCTGCATAGCTCCACGTTGTCTACGAGGACGTTCGATTACAAATCTCCGGGTGATGAGAAGTCGACCAATGTGCCCACTTTGCCGACACATGGGAATCTGCCTGCCCAGGCTGAAGTATATGAATACACCGGTGCGTACACGCATCTGACCCAGGACCGCGGCGACCATCTGTCCAAAATCCGGATGGAGGAATGGGAGTCACGGGCGAAGCGCTTTACGGCCGTCGGTGGAGTACGAACCATCGACGCCGGCAAGTGGTTCGAACTTCAAGGTCATCCCGACCATGACCGGGACGCCGAACAGCAGCGGCAGTTCGCGGTTATTGAGGCTCGCTGGTACATACAGAACAACCTGCCGGTCTCGACAACTGCCGATTTGCCGCACAGTCTCAAGGCAGAAATCGGGCAGTTGCGCACTGCGCATGCAGGCGCCGCATCGGCATTCGTTGTGGCTCACGACGATGGGACCGAAGGTTTCTATCTAGTTGAGGTCGAAACCCAGCGCCGGACAGTTCCATTCCGCAGTCCGCTTGAGCACGTCAAGCCGCTGATGACCCTCCAGACCGCTACAGTCGCCGGACCAGCCAACGCCGAGGTCTTCACGGATGAGCTGAATCGCATAAAGGTCCGGTTTCACTGGGACCGCCTGAATAGCGGTGATGAAAACGCTTCCTGCTGGGTCCGTGTGGCCTACTCCGACACGGGCGGCGCTTACGGCGGTGTTCATGTACCGCGAGTCGGTGAAGAGGTCATCGTTTCCTTCCTCGACGGTGATTGCGACCGGCCCATCGTTACCGGTAGGGTCTTCAATTCTGACAAGTCACCGCACTGGCATTCAAACGGACTGTTATCTGGGTACAAGTCGAAGGAGTACGGCGGCGCTGGATACAACCAGATGGTGATGGACGATGCAACCGGCCAGAACCGGGTCCAGTTGTATTCGACCAGTACGAACGCGCATCTGCATCTCGGCTACCTCATAGACCAGGCGGGCAACACCCGTGGGTCGTATCTGGGAAGCGGGTTTGACCTGAAGTCCGACGCTTACGGCGCCGTTCGCGCGGCTCAGGGTTTGTATGTTTCAACGCACCCTGCTACCGGCTCGTCGAGCCAGCCGCTCGATGTTCGGGACAGCCAGCAGCAACTCGTCAATTCCGAAAGCGTTATGGAGGCGTTGTCTGGCGCGAGCGAGACCCATCAGGCTGAAAGCCTTAAGGACGGACATGACTCACTGAAAGCGTTTACCGATGCAACGCAAAACAATGTCTCGGGCACATCGACGGGCGGAAGCACCGCCGGCGGCGGCACTGGCAACGCCAATGCGTTCAAGGAGCCCGTGATGCTGTTCGGGAGCCCGGCAGGCATTGCGCTGTCGACCCCACGCTCTACGCATATTGCGGCCGACGAGCATGTGAATATCGTCAGTGGCCAAAACACGCATATAGCGACAGGCAAATCTCTGGTCGCAAGCGTCGCGCAACGTATCAGCCTCTTCGTCCAGAACGCCGGCATGAAACTGTTTGCGGCGAAGGGCAAGGTTGAGATTCAGGCCCACTCAGACAACGTGGAACTGACAGCTCAGAAGACACTTCGATTGCTGTCCGCTACAGAGAAAATCGAGGCAGCAGCGAATCAGGAAATCCTGTTGACCTCCGGCGGCGCATACATTCGCATTGCGGGTGGCAACATTGAGATTCATGCGCCCGGGAATATCGACATAAAAGGCAGCCAGCATTCTTTCAACGGACCTGCCAGCACCACCTATCCTTTGCCAGCGCTGCCAGCGTCCAAATACGACGCCGCGATGCAGTACCTCTATCACGACGATGAACCGGTTCAGGGAGCGAAATACATAGCAACGCTATCTGACGGCAGTACACGCCAAGGGACACTTGACGCACAGGGGCGGATGAACCTTAAGGATGTGCCCGTGGGACCAGTCCAGGTCGAGCTTGGACCAGACGCGCGCTCATACGCGCGCAAGGACCAAACTAATAATCCAGCCTTCAAAGGCGAGCAACTGTCGGACGCAGACATCGATTCGCTGATTCAAAAGCACGGGGGAGCGTGAGAGTGAGCTGGAGCATAGAAGATTTCAAACAGACATCTCTGCAGGTTGGGCAATGGTGCTGGGGCACGATGCAGGGTGCGTTCAACGAAAAACAGACCATCAGCCAGATTATCACCGATGCTGCTATCGGAATGATTCCTCTCTTGGGCGACGTAACTGCTGTCCGTGACCTGCTAGCGGTCAGTATCGGAATGAGCGCAGACCCAAGAAAACGGCAGCAAGTGATGGAATGGGTTCTCCTGGTGATTCTTGCATTCGCTCTCATTCCAGTAGTGGGTGGAGTTATCAAGGGTGTGGGACGGCTGGCCTTGCGCGTCGCAGGAGATGTTGCCAAGGATGAGAAGCTGCTTCGCGAGGTTATCGAGTTTCTCAACCGGATGGGACATGGTGACGCTCCGAAATGGCTGAAGGCACTTGATGTGACCAGGTACCAATCGGAAATCATTTCGAAAATCAAGGATTTCTGCTCGACCATACGTCGTGCCATCCAGAAGGCCCTCGATGCACAGGTAGGTAAGCTGTTGCCAAACGAATGGCGGTTACAGCTAGAAGGAATTTCGGGCGGTTTTCAGGCCTTGCCAGAACTTGCCGACAAGATGGTTCCGCAAGCTTTGACAGAGCTCAACGCGAAGCTGAAGGTCCTTCAAAATGCAGTGTATAACGGCGAAATCCATGAGATAGCGACCGGGGGCATGCCGAAGGTCAAGCGTGAAGCGGAGGCCTATCTTGAGGAAAGGAAGGTCGCGCGGGAGATTCGAAAAGGGCGATATTGTTCTGCCGAGTGTGCCGCTGATGGTACTGAAGCGGAAGCGAGAGTAAAAGCCAAGTATGAACCCAAGATAGAGGACGGCTGGCCGAATATTCTTGAAAAGAAAGGAACGATGCCGGTGTTCGGCAAGGACCAGGTGTATCTCGACGTGGGTTCGTTTCATGGAGAAATCACCGCTGTTAAAGCGGAGCAACTGGCAGGCAAAACGCTATATCGCGCATTTGGTAAAAAGTCGGAGCTAGCTACCTACGAGAAGGGGAGCTCAGCGGGCGGACGGCAAATCGCCTACTGGGGTGTCGGTGATGCTCCAAAAAATGCGGAAGAATGGCGAACGCGCTCGGCGGTCCTCGACACGTGGAACGGGAATGGTTTTCTGGTAGTTGTGCATCTGCCCAACAACTTTGCCGAGCTCATGCCTAACGTCAAGGCGTGGCAAGGCAAGATTGCGGAGCAATATGGCACTAGGGAACCCATTCAGTACCTGGAAGGTGGAGGAGAACAGCTCGTCGCTAACTTCGGCAAATTGGCGGAAGAAATAACGACCATTGGGGAAAAACTCAAGGCGGCGGACAAAGACGTGCATCTATCGGAGGTTATTGAAGGCATCCGGGTAGACTTCTTCAAAACAAACTGGCAAGACGTCGAAAAAGTACATGGATACAGCAAAGTTGAAGAGAGTGCTGCTAACGCAGCCAGGACACGACAACTTGGCGAAGAGGAAGTGCAGAAAAAGTAGCGGGCTGGAGCAATCCAGCGACCATACTGGCAGACACTAACCTCACACGGATTAGCGACGGAAACGATGAATCAGTACGACATGAAAGATGACATCACGCGGCGCAAAGTTTTCTGGTTGCTGCAGAGGCTAACAAGCTTCACCCTTTGGCACACAAAGCGTGAAGCCTTTGCTGCGTTCGCGACGGCATACGAGACGGCAGTGAAGACCTGGCCCGCCACTCAGCCGGAGCAGATGCCGGCGGACAACCTGACGACCATTTATGAAGTCTTGGGCCTTTATGACAAAGGCTTGATTGAGCTCGCACGTGGATACCGGTTTATCTGGCGCGATGGTGAAGCATTCAACCGCGCACTCGACAGATATGACCATCTAACGAAGAACTTCTACACTGATTGGGCCTGCTGGGACCGGGGCGCACAGGTAGCACCCTACCCAGCCAAGGTCGACGTGCTCGCAAAATTGATGCGTGCTTCCGAATTTCAGATGGAGCATGCTCCCCTGGAAGTCGCGCAGTCCAATGACAACCTTGCCCAACTGCGTTCTCCAGTGCTCCTCCTCGACGTCGACCGATATAGATATCAGTTTTATGAGTTGAGCTACCCGAACTTTCCCGGCACGCTCCCCGAGTTGCCGAAGGCACCCGGCCCGATTATCTTTTCTGGCCAAGAGGTACCTTGCGACGGAATCTGGGAGCCGGTTATCGTCGAGCAGAGCAAAATGCTTGGAGTTCTTCCCATGGGTGCCAAAACGTTTTCAAACAATGGCTGCTTCAACTATCTCGTTGCGAAGACGACCGCTCCAAATCTGAAAGGCTTCGACGCGACCACTTCCCGAGCCATCGTCGACGGCACTGCCTGGCGCCTTTTGTGGGAAGACACACGATATAAGGACGGGGTAATTCCGGACGAGTCACAATATTTCCTGGACGCGAAGCCCGAAGAAACGACCGCCGAGCTGGCTGATGTTCCAGATGTCAAGACGGGAGGCATCTGTCCAGTTTCCGGAGTGTGGCGCGCGGAAAAATACGACGATTCGTCTATTCACATAGCCGCAGGAGCGGTTATGCCGGACCTGATGGTCACAGACAACCTGGGTGAGAAGAAAGTACATTGGGTGACCTGGCATCTGGTCAAGAGAATGTGACAATATTCTGGTGGCTCTCTCGGCGCTGCGCTCGTGACGCTGCGCGTCGCAGCCGCGCATCATAAGCGAGGCACCATGGCATACGATTACCTCACAAAGATTCGAATCAACCGTCCACTAACCGAAGAAGAGGTCGCACGGCGGATTGATGTCCACAAGCCAGTCGCCGATGAAGCCGCCGATGCTTACACCGTGTTTGGGATGGACGATGTCTATCTCGAGGTCTGCGATTCTTCCTACCCGCAGGTTGGCTGGGGCCTTCTCGCCTTCCTGCTTTGTTTCCCTGCATTTGTTTTCCTCACTATGGAATCCGTTCAGAGTGCGGTCGTCGATACGCCGGCCATGGTCAGGAACGGGGAACAAGGGATGTTCAGTGCCGGCATGTGGGTCTTCGTCGCGATTACGGTGCTTTGCTGCATGCTCACTGTCGCGATACTTCTGCGCGATTGCTTCAACTACAGGCACAAGGCTGTGCGCTTCAATCGCCAGACGCGCATGGTGTACGCCTTCCGGCACAACGGGCCGGGCGGCGTAATCGCGGTACCTTGGGACAAGGCGTTTTTCTACCCGCACCGGCTGACTTCCAACGGGCTGGCCGGGGGAGCGCCAACCCTGATGCGCTGCTTTGTCCTTGACGATGCCGGAAAGAAAATCGTCAACACGTTCAGCTTCGGTGCCCGTACGGTCAATGGCGCAGACGAGCCCACTCCAATTGGTAAACAGGTCCTCTATCAGGTTCAGGCCAATTTCGAGTTCATCCGGCGGTACATGGAGCAGGGCCCGGGCGCGCTACCGAAGGTCGAGCGGTATCTTCCGCGCGGCCCCTCTCTGCGCGCCTCAATGAGCGTCTGGTTCTACGGCATAGGAGCTGTCGGCAGCGCCAGCGGTGCCATGCGCGGTCTCACCATACTGCTTTCGGGGCCAATATTCCTGCTGTCGATTCTGCACTACATCGCCCAACTGACGAGCCGGGAGCCAGTATGGCCGGCCGAGGTAGAGGCCGCATGCGGCAACTCAGCGTCGACCGCAATGGCTCAAGCCTGAGGTTGCGGGTGTCTGGACGCGCTCCCGCTGTCTCGCCCGGCATCGCCTGAGTGAACTGCAAGAGCTTGCGTCGTGGCCAGGGCGAGCACGTCGAACCAACAAGAAGGCCGACCGATATACTTCGTTCGCGGAAGAACAGAAGGCCTATTACGGACTTGGAGCGTAAGCAAATGGCATGGGACGGCATGGTGTGGGTGAAATTGAATCGCCCGCTGACCGATGACGAGAAGATGCGTCAGCTCAAGGTCGACACGGTTGCAAGTGAGAAGCTGCGTGATGATTTTTCGGTGTTCTCGATGAACGACGTATTTCTCGAGAGTACGAACGCGGCATTTCAACAGCGAGGCATGTTTTCCTACGGGTTCCTCGCGGTCCTTATTGCGGGGTTGCTCGTCCTGTGGGGCGGCATCTACTGCCTGATGTATACCCCGCCGAATGTTGGGCCGACGGAGCTTGCCGTTGCGCGACTGTTTATGGGGCTGCTCGCCCTCTTCGGTCTGGGTGTGGTGCTCGCAGGGCTCTGGGGCCTGCAAAAAGAAAATTTCACCTGGAGACGTTTCCCGGTTCGCTTCAATCGACAAACACGCATGGTCTACGCCTATCGTGGCGCAGGCTCAAAAGGTGTAATCGCTGTTCCTTGGGAAAAAGCGTTTTTCTATGTCCAGCGGCGCGATAAGGACGCCGTGTCGCGGACGACAAGTTTCAATATTCGATGCCACGTCCTGGATTCGAATCAGAATGTCACCCAGTCATTCTCGATAGGAAGTCGGGTCACAACCCTGTCGGATGAATCAACGAACAACGGCAGTTCGATTGTCGCGACCCTCAATGACCAGTTCGAGTATTTGCGCCGCTACATGAACGATGGACCTGCCTCGCTCCCATACGCGGAACTTGTGCCGACGGGCGTATCGCTCACGAACTCGTACAGACTCGTGACGCGCACGGACCGGAAGGTGATTGCAGAAGGCAACGGCCCTGTGACGCTTTTGATATGGATTGTCCGGCCGTTCGCGCTACTGACCGTCCTGCTTCACTATATCGGACAAGTGACGAGCCGCGAACCAGTTTGGCCCGAAAACGTAAGCCGTGAATGTGAACGACAACCCGTTGGGCAGGCCGCGGCGCGTAGGGAAGACGTGGACGAAGCGCAGCGACTAGGGTGAACTGCTGCCGCCTGCCGAGTCTTTTCGCGAGCGGCCCCCGGAGCTTAAGAGGAATCGCTATGGCATGGGAAGGAAATATCTGGGTCAAACTTAATCGGCCCCTGACGGACGAAGAGCGGCAACGCCAGTTGCGCGTGGATGTCTCCGCCAGCGAAACGCCGAAGGATAACTTCTCTGTGTTTTCGATGAATGATGTGTTTCTCGAGAGTACGAATGCGCTTTTCGAGCAGCGAGGCATGCTCACCTATGGATGCGTATTCCTTATTCCCTTATTAGGCCTCTTTTGAATTTTGAGTGGGTAGGTTTGGCGGGTCAAGGACGGGCGTAAGCCCGGCGTAGCGAATCCTTGAGG
>NZ_JBYSWU010000084.1:0-18142 GCF_058781505.1 Paraburkholderia sp. FW306-2-2C-D06C
GTGATCGCTGCCGTCAGCGTGGTCTTGCCGTGGTCAACGTGACCGATCGTGCCGACGTTCACGTGCGGCTTGGTCCGTTCGAATTTACCTTTAGCCATGTTTCTCTTCTTTCAAAAAGTTAATCGTTGAATGACTTGCCGCGCGATTACTTCGACTTCGCGTTGATGATCGCTTCAGACACGTTGCGCGGTGCTTCGGAGTAGTGCTTGAACTCCATCGTGTACGTTGCACGACCCTGGCTCAGCGAACGCAGCGACGTCGAGTAGCCAAACATTTCCGACAGCGGCACTTCGGCGCGAACGATCTTGCCGCCGCCAATCATGTCTTCCATGCCCTGAACAATACCGCGACGGCCCGACAGGTCGCCCATCACGTTGCCCATATAGTCTTCCGGCGTTTCGACTTCCACAGCCATCATCGGCTCGAGGATGACCGGCTGCGCCTTGCGCATTGCTTCCTTGAACGCCATCGAACCGGCCATGCGGAACGCATTTTCGTTCGAGTCAACGTCGTGGTACGAACCGAACGTCAGGTGAACCTTCACGTCAACGACCGGGAAGCCTGCCAGCACGCCAGCCTTCAGCGTTTCCTGGATACCCTTGTCGACTGCCGGGATGTATTCACGCGGAATCACACCGCCCTTGATCTCGTCCAGGAACTCATAGCCCTTGCCCTGCTCATTCGGCTCGAGCGTGATGACCGCGTGACCGTACTGGCCGCGACCACCCGACTGCTTGACGAACTTGCCGTCGACGTCTACCGCCTTGCCGCGGATCGTTTCACGATACGCCACTTGCGGCTTGCCGACGGTTGCCTCGACGCCGAATTCACGCTTCATCCGGTCAACCAGAATTTCCAGGTGGAGCTCGCCCATGCCCGAAATAATGGTTTGACCCGATTCTTCGTCCGTTTGAACGCGGAACGACGGATCTTCCTGAGCCAGACGGTTCAGGGCCAGACCCATCTTTTCCTGGTCCGGCTTCGTCTTCGGCTCAACAGCCTGCGAAATCACCGGCTCCGGGAAAATCATGCGCTCGAGCACGATCGGGCTTTGCGGATCGCACAGCGTGTCGCCAGTCGTCGCGTCCTTCAGGCCGACTGCTGCAGCGATGTCGCCTGCGCGCACTTCCTTGATTTCTTCGCGCTGGTTCGCGTGCATCTGCAGAATACGACCCAGACGCTCCTTCTTGTCCTTGGTCGCGTTCAGCACCGTGTCGCCCGAATTCACAACGCCCGAGTACACACGGAAGAAGATCAACTGGCCGACGAACGGATCCGTCATGATCTTGAATGCCAGTGCCGAGAACTTTTCGTCGTCAGCAGCGCGGCGCTCACCTTGCTCACCGTTTTCCAGCTCGCCGGTAACCGGCGGGATGTCGATCGGCGACGGCAGGAAGTCGAGCACGGCGTCCAGCATACGTTGCACGCCCTTGTTCTTGAACGCGGTACCGCACAGCATCGGCTGGATTTCGCAAGCGATTGTGCGGTCGCGCAGACCCTTGACGATCTCCGCTTCCGTCAGCTCGCCCTCTTCGAGGTACTTGTTCATCAGGTCTTCGTTCGACTCAGCAGCCGCTTCGACCATCTTCTCGCGCCACTCGTTGCACGAGTCGAGCAGTTCCGCCGGGATCTCTTCGTACGAGAACTTCGTGCCTTGCGACGCGTCGTCCCAAATGATCGCCTTCATCTTCAGCAGATCGACGACGCCCGTGAAGTTTTCTTCCGCGCCGATAGGCACCACGACCGGAACCGGGTTCGCCTTCAGACGCAGCTTGAGCTGGTCGTAGACCTTGAAGAAGTTCGCGCCGGTACGGTCCATCTTGTTGATGAACGCGAGACGGGGAACCTTGTACTTGTTAGCCTGGCGCCACACGGTTTCCGACTGGGGCTGAACGCCGCCCACAGCGCAGTACACCATGCATGCACCGTCGAGCACGCGCATCGAGCGCTCAACTTCAATCGTGAAGTCGACGTGGCCCGGGGTGTCGATGATGTTGATGCGGTGCTCAGCGCGGTCGCCGGCCATGCCTTTCCAGAATGCCGTGGTAGCAGCGGACGTGATCGTGATGCCGCGTTCCTGCTCCTGCTCCATCCAGTCCATGGTGGCAGCGCCGTCGTGCACTTCACCAATCTTGTGGTTCACGCCGGTGTAGAACAGGATGCGCTCGGTCGTCGTCGTTTTGCCGGCGTCGATGTGAGCGCTAATACCGATGTTACGGTAGCGCTCGATAGGTGTCTTGCGAGCCACTTTGATCCTCTATTGGGATGACGCGATGCGAGAAAATACCCATCGCGCTGTAACACAAACGGGCGAGGCGCTTTGTAAGCGCACCCGCCCGGAATTTCTTTCCGCTTTTTCTGCTAAACCCGGGTTCGGGAAGCTTAGAAACGGAAGTGCGAGAACGCCTTGTTGGCTTCTGCCATCCGGTGAACTTCGTCGCGCTTTTTCATCGCGCCGCCACGGCCTTCGGCCGCTTCGGAGAGTTCACCTGCCAGGCGCAGGGCCATCGACTTTTCGCTGCGCTTCTTCGCGGCTTCACGCAACCAACGCATCGCCAATGCCATACGACGCGACGGACGCACTTCGACCGGAACCTGATAGTTCGCACCACCAACGCGGCGGCTCTTCACTTCCACCACCGGCTTGACGTTGTTGAGCGCCACCGTGAACACTTCCAGCGGGTCCTTGCCACCCTTGGTCTGGATCTGTTCGAAAGCGCCGTACACGATACGCTCGGCAACCGACTTCTTGCCGGAGAGCATCAGCACGTTCATGAATTTAGCTACATCTACGTTACCGAACTTCGGATCCGGCAACACTTCCCGCTTGGGGACTTCGCGACGACGCGGCATGTTTCTTCCTTTAACTTTTCAGTTGGAGCTGCTTATCAGCCCCGCGGCCACCAACTAACCCGATTCATCTCTAACGACTTACCAGCCTGGTCGGGTGACCACTTACTCGACAGCACCGGCGAATCCGGCACCACCGCTAATACCGCCTTTGCAGGCGACCTGAAACTACTGACTGACTATTACTTGCCAGCCTTGGCACGCTTCGCACCGTACTTCGAGCGAGCCTGCTTACGATCCTTGACGCCCTGGGTATCCAGCGAGCCGCGAACCATGTGGTAACGCACACCCGGCAAGTCCTTGACACGGCCGCCGCGAATCAGCACGACCGAGTGTTCCTGCAGGTTGTGGCCTTCACCACCGATGTACGAAATGACTTCGAAGCCGTTCGTCAGACGAACCTTAGCAACCTTACGGAGTGCCGAGTTCGGCTTCTTCGGCGTCGTGGTGTACACACGGGTGCACACACCGCGACGCTGGGGGCAGTCCTGCAAAGCCGGGCTCTTGCTCTTCGTCGTTTCCGACGCGCGGCCTTTGCGAACCAGTTGATTGATGGTTGGCATTGTTTATTCCTGAAATTGAACAAAATCGACGCATCTGTTTCCGGGCAAAGCAGAAACGATTGCGCATCGAACTCCGGACTAGATCGCTTGCGCACGAATTGACTCCGCGCGCAGGCATCCCAAGAACCGGAACCTAGCATAATATTCCGAAAATACTAAGGGAGTCAACAGGTTGCGATGCTTCGCAGCCCTGCCGACTTTCGAGGTGCTCAATCGGCGGCGACGACTTCCAGCAACTCGTCGCCGAAACGGTCGAGTTTGCGGGCGCCCATGCCCGGAATACCACGCAAATCCTCGATGGAATCGGGGCCGCTACGGGCGATTTCCGCCAAGGTGGCGTCGTGGAAGATAACGTAGGCCGGCACACCGTCGCTTTTCGCCGTTTCGGTGCGCCAGGCGCGCAAGCGCTCCCAGCGGGCGCGTTCGCGCGGCCCCATACCGATCGTCGGGTCGGCGCGCTCGCTTGTGCGGCCAGACGATTGCCGCGTGCGTGTGGGCTTCACGTAGCGGCGCATCGTGACGTTCTGCTCACTCTTCAACACCGGTTTGCTGGCCTCAGTGAGCACTAGCGAGCCAAATCCTTCGTGGTCGACGGTTAGATAGCCGAATGCGACGAGTTGGCGAAACACGGCGCGCCACTCCGGCTCGCCAAGCGCCGCGCCGATTCCGAACGTGGTGAGCTTTTCGTGACCGCGCTGCGTGATTTTCTCGCTGCGATTGCCCCGCAGGATATCGATCAGGTGACCGGCGCCGAAGTGAAAGCCGCTCGCCCGCTGCGCGCGGAACACGCACGACAACGCCATCTGCGCTTCGCGCGTCGCATCCCACGTGTCCGGCGGCTCGAGACAGTTATCGCAGTTGCCGCACGGCTTGCTCGACTCGCCGAAATATGCAAGCAACCGCACCCGCCGGCAGGTCGCCGCCTCGCACAGACCGAGCAACGCATCGAGCTTGCTGGTCTGCACGCGCTTATGCGCGTCATCGGCATCGGATTCATCGATCATCTTGCGCTGCTGCACGACGTCGCCGAGGCCGTATGCCATCCACGCATTGGCCGGCATGCCATCGCGGCCTGCACGACCCGTTTCCTGGTAGTACCCTTCGACGCTCTTCGGCAAATCGAGGTGAGCCACAAAGCGCACGTCCGGCTTGTCGATACCCATGCCGAACGCAATCGTGGCGCACATCACAATGCCTTCCTCGCGCTGGAACATCTCCTGATGCCTCTGGCGGATTTCGAACTCCATGCCGGCGTGATACGGGAGCGCGCGCATGCCCTTTTCCTTGAGCCACTCCGCGGTTTCTTCGACCTTGCGGCGCGACAGGCAATACACCACGCCGGCGTCGGTCGTGCCGTCCGGCTTCGAATGTTCGGCGCGAATGAAGTCGAGCAGTTGAGCGCGCGCATTGTCTTTCTCGACGATGCGGTAACGGATATTGGGCCGATCGAAACTCGAGACGAAGATGCGCGCGTCATCCAGCGCGAGACGGTGGATGATTTCGTCACGCGTAATCGCATCCGCGGTGGCGGTGAGCGCAATGCGCGGCACGTTCGGGAAGCGCTCGTGCAGCACCGATAGCTGAATATATTCAGGACGGAAATCGTGGCCCCATTGCGACACGCAATGCGCTTCGTCGATTGCGAACAGCCCAATGCGCGTGCGCTCTAGCAGTTCCTGAAAACGGGGTGTCATCAGGCGTTCCGGCGCCACGTAGAGCAGATCGATATCGCCTTCGCGCAGCGCGCGTTCGGTGGCCATCGCTTCGGCACTCGACAGCGTCGAGTTCAGATAGGCCGCTCGCACACCGACTTCCTTCAGCGCGGCGACCTGGTCCTGCATCAGCGCAATCAGCGGCGAAACGACGATGCCCGCGCCGAAGCCGCCCTCGCGCCGCACGAGCGACGGAATCTGATAGCACAGCGACTTACCGCCGCCCGTCGGCATCAGCACGAGGCAATCGCCGCCGCCGGCGACGTGCTCGACAATTTCGCCCTGCTGTCCTCTGAACGCAGGGTAACCGAAGACTTCGTTGAGGATTTCGAGCGGACGGGACATGAATTTGAGAGAAGCAGCGTAATGCCGGTGACACGAATTTTACCAACGCATTCGTGCTGCGCCCGCGCTTTGCACAAACGTTAGCCGTTTGGCCGACGAATCCACAAAACCGCACAAAAATGAGGCGCATAAAAAAAGCCGCTCAGTTGAAACTGAGCGGCTTCGCTGGCTGGTGAGCCCAGGCGGCTTGCGCCGCCGGGACTTACTCGCCTGAGTGCTGCTGTTCGGCGGCCGGGGTTTCCGGCGTACCGAATTCGAACGACTCTTCCGCTGCGATCTGATCGAAACGCTCGCGGTCGGACAGTTCCTTGCTCTTGCGTGCCTTGTGGAACGCGAGACCCGTACCGGCCGGAATCAGACGGCCGACGATCACGTTTTCCTTCAGGCCACGCAGATCGTCGCGCTTGCCCATGATCGCCGCTTCGGTCAGCACGCGGGTCGTTTCCTGGAACGATGCCGCGGAGATGAACGAATCGGTCGACAGCGACGCCTTCGTGATACCGAGCAAGACGTTTTCGTAGGTTGCCGGGATCTTGTCTTCCGCAGCCATCCGGTCGTTCTCGTCGAGCATATCCGAACGCTCAACTTGCTCGCCCATGATGAAGCGCGTGTCACCGTTATCGACGATCTGCACACGGCGCAGCATCTGACGGACGATCACTTCAATGTGCTTGTCATTGATCTTCACGCCCTGCAGACGATACACGTCCTGCACTTCGTCAACGATGTAGCGCGCCAGCGCTTCGACGCCCTGCAACCGCAGAATGTCGTGCGGATCAGCCGGCCCGTCGACGATCATTTCGCCCTTGTTGACGACCTGACCATCGTGCACCAGAACCTGCTTTTCCTTCGCGATCAGGAACTCGTGCTGATTGCCTTCGAGGTCCGTGATAACGAGACGCTGCTTGCCCTTCGTGTCCTTACCGAACGACGTCGTGCCCGTGACTTCCGCCAGAATGCCGGCGTCCTTCGGCGAGCGCGCTTCGAACAGTTCGGCCACTCGCGGCAGACCACCGGTAATGTCACGCGTTTTCTGCGATTCAACCGGGATACGTGCGAGCACTTCACCGACCTGCACTTGCTGACCGTCCTTCACGGTGATCAGAGCGCCGACCTGGAAGCCGATCTGCACCGAGTGCTCGGTGTTCGGGATCTTGACTTCTTCGCCGTTCGCGTCGAGCAGCTTGACCTGCGGACGCACCGTCTTCGACGCTTGCGAACCGCGGCGCTTCACGTCGATCACGACCAGCGTCGAGAGACCCGTCACATCGTCGATCTGCTTGGCAACCGTCACGCCTTCTTCGACGTTTTCGAACTTCACCGTACCACCGTACTCGGTGATGATCGGACGCGTCATCGGATCCCACGTCGCCAGTTGCGTGCCGGCCTTGATCTGCGCGCCGTCCAGCTGCAACAGCGTCGCGCCGTACGGCACCTTGTGACGTTCGCGCTCGCGGCCGTGGTCGTCGGTGATCATTGCTTCGCCCGAACGCGAGATGACGATCTGCTCGCCCTTCGCGTTGGTGACGTAACGCATGGTCGCCGTGAAACGCACCGTACCGTTCGACTTCGCTTCAACCGACGAAGCCACTGCTGCACGCGATGCCGCACCACCGATGTGGAACGTACGCATCGTGAGCTGCGTGCCCGGTTCACCGATCGACTGAGCAGCGATCACGCCGACTGCTTCGCCAACGTTGACCGACGAGCCACGACCCAGGTCGCGGCCGTAGCAGGCCGCGCACAGACCGTAACGCGTTTCGCAAGTCAGCGGCGTACGCACGCGCACTTCGTCGATGCCGAGGCGTTCGATTTCTTCGACCGCGTCTTCGTCGAGCAACGTGCCCGTTTCGTACAGCGTTTCCTGCGATTCCGGATTGACGACGTCAGCCACCGTCACGCGACCGAGAATACGGTCACGCAGCGCTTCGACGACTTCACCGCCTTCGACCAACGCCTTCATGGCGACGCCATTGGACGTACCGCAATCGTCCTCGACCACCACCAGGTCCTGCGTCACGTCGACCAGACGACGCGTCAGATAACCCGAGTTTGCCGTCTTCAGTGCCGTATCAGCCAGACCCTTACGTGCACCGTGGGTCGAGATGAAGTACTGCAACACGTTCAGGCCTTCGCGGAAGTTCGCCGTAATCGGCGTCTCGATAATCGAGCCGTCCGGTTTCGCCATCAGGCCACGCATACCGGCCAGCTGACGAATCTGAACTGCGGAACCACGAGCACCCGAGTCAGCCATCATGTAGATGGAGTTGAACGACTCCTGACGCGTTTCGTTGCCGTCGCGATCGACCACCGGTTCCGTCGACAGCTGTTCCATCATCGCCTTGCCGACCGCTTCCGACGTTGCCGACCAGATGTCAACGACGTTGTTGTAGCGCTCTTGCGACGTGACGAGACCCGACATGTACTGACGGTCGTATTCCTTCACCTTCTTCGCGGCGTCGCCGACGATCTGTTCTTTTTGCGGCGGTACGAGCATGTCGTCCACGCAGATCGAAATACCAGCGCGAGTTGCCAGACGGAAACCCGACTGCATCAACTGGTCGGCGAAAATCACCGTTTCACGCAGACCGCACTTGCGGAATGCGGTGTTGATGAGGCGCGAGATTTCCTTCTTCTTCAGAGGCTTGTTCAGCACCGAGAACGGCAGGCCCGGAGGAAGGATTTCCGACAGGATTGCGCGGCCAACGGTTGTCGCGTACAGCGAGATCTTCGGCACGAACGCCGGCGCACCTTCCGACTTGTCTTCGTTGTGGACCATTTCCGTGATCCGCACGTTGACGCGCGAGGCCAGCTCGACTTCCTTGTTCTCGTACGCACGCAGCGCTTCCGACACGCCGGTGAACGTCAGGCCTTCGCCCTTGGCGTTCACTGCTTCACGCGTCGCGTAGTACAGGCCGAGCACGATATCCTGCGACGGCACGATCGACGGATCGCCGTTGGCCGGGAACAGGATGTTGTTCGACGCCAGCATCAGCGTACGCGCTTCCATCTGCGCTTCGAGCGACAACGGCACGTGAACAGCCATCTGGTCACCATCGAAGTCGGCGTTGAACGCCGCGCAAACGAGCGGGTGCAGCTGGATAGCCTTACCTTCGATCAGCACCGGCTCGAAAGCCTGAATGCCAAGGCGGTGCAGCGTCGGCGCACGGTTCAGCATGACCGGATGCTCGCGGATCACCTCTTCGAGGATGTCCCACACCACGGCGGTCTGGTTCTCGACTTCTTTCTTCGCGGCCTTGATGGTGGTAGCAACACCCATCACTTCCAGCTTGTTGAAGATGAAAGGCTTGAACAGTTCGAGCGCCATCAGCTTCGGCAGGCCGCACTGATGCAGCTTGAGCGTCGGGCCGACCACGATCACCGAACGGCCCGAATAGTCAACGCGCTTACCGAGCAAGTTCTGACGGAAACGACCGCCCTTACCCTTGATCATGTCAGCGAGCGACTTCAGCGGACGCTTGTTCGCGCCGGTCATCGCCTTACCGCGACGGCCGTTGTCGAGCAGCGAATCGACGGCTTCCTGCAGCATCCGCTTTTCGTTGCGGACGATGATTTCAGGCGCCTTCAATTCGAGCAGACGCTTCAACCGGTTGTTACGGTTGATCACGCGGCGATACAGGTCGTTCAGGTCCGATGTCGCGAAGCGGCCGCCATCCAGCGGCACCAGCGGACGCAGTTCCGGCGGCAGCACCGGCAGCACTTCGAGCACCATCCAGTCAGGCTTGATGCCCGAACGTTGGAAAGCCTCGAGCACCTTCAGGCGCTTCGCGTACTTCTTGATCTTCGCTTCCGAACCCGTGTTCTTGAGTTCGGTACGGAGCATCTCGACCTGTTCGTCGATGTTGATCGCGCGCAGCAGTTCACGCACGCCTTCCGCTCCCATCTCGGCACGGAATTCGTCACCGTACTCTTCGACCTTGTTGTAGTAATCCTCTTCGGTCATGATCTGCCGCGCTTTCAGCGGCGTCATGCCCGGATCGATCACCACGTATGCTTCGAAGTACAGCACGCGTTCGATGTCACGCAGCGTCATGTCGAGCACCATGCCCAGACGCGACGGCAGAGACTTCAGGAACCAGATGTGCGCAACCGGCGAGGCCAGTTCAATGTGGCCCATCCGTTCGCGACGCACCTTCGCCAGCGTCACTTCGACGCCGCACTTTTCGCAGATCACGCCGCGGTGCTTCAGGCGCTTGTACTTGCCGCAAAGGCATTCGTAGTCTTTGATCGGCCCGAAGATCTTCGCGCAGAACAGACCATCGCGTTCCGGCTTGAACGTCCGGTAGTTGATGGTTTCCGGCTTCTTCACTTCACCGAACGACCACGAACGGATCTTGTCTGGCGAGGCCAGACCGATCTTGATCGCGTCAAAAACTTCAGGTTGTTGGACTTGCTTGAATAGATCGAGCAAAGCTTTCATCGCTTCTCTCCAGTAGTCCGATTAGTTCCGGTCCAGGTCGATGTCGATACCGAGCGACCGGATTTCCTTCACCAACACATTGAACGACTCAGGCATGCCGGCATCGATCACGTGATCGCCCTTGACCAGGTTCTCGTAAACCTTGGTCCGGCCCGCCACGTCATCCGACTTCACAGTCAGCATTTCCTGCAGCACGTACGATGCGCCGTACGCTTCGAGCGCCCACACTTCCATTTCACCGAAACGCTGGCCACCGAACTGCGCCTTACCGCCCAACGGCTGCTGCGTAACGAGCGAGTACGGGCCCGTTGAACGCGCGTGCATCTTGTCGTCGACCAGGTGGTGCAGCTTCAGGTAATGCATGTAGCCGACAGTCACCGTGCGTTCGAACATCTCACCCGTGCGGCCGTCATACAGACGCACCTGGTTCTTCGACGGCGTCATGCCGAGTTGCTTCGCGATGTCGTCCGGGAATGCCAGATCCAGCGCGCGCGACATTTCTTCTTCAGTCGCACCGTCGAACACCGGCGTTGCGAACGGCACGCCTTCGCGCAGGTTCTTCGCCAGTTCGACGATTTCGTCGTCCGTGAAGCTGTCCAGCTCTTCAGCGCGGCCCGACTCGTTGTAGATCTTGGTCAGGAATTCGCGCAGTTCAGCGATCTTCGCCTGACGCTGCAGCATTTCGCCGATACGCCAGCCGAGACCCTTCGCGGCCCAACCCAGATGCACTTCGAGAACCTGACCCACGTTCATCCGCGACGGCACGCCGAGCGGATTGAGCACGACGTCAGCCGGACGGCCATCGGCCATGTACGGCATGTCTTCGATCGGAACGATCTTCGACACCACACCCTTGTTACCGTGACGGCCGGCCATCTTGTCGCCAGGCTGCAGACGGCGCTTGACTGCCAGATACACCTTGACCATCTTCAGCACGCCCGGCGGCAGTTCGTCGCCTTGCGTGAGCTTCTTGCGCTTTTCTTCGAACGCCAGATCGAACTGGTGACGCTTCTGTTCGATCGAGTCCTTGATAGCTTCGAGCTGTGCCGCTGCTTCTTCGTCCGCGAGGCGGATGTCGAACCAGTGGTAGTGGTCGAGATCTTCCAGGTAAGCCTGTTCGATCTTCGTACCCTTCGCGAGCTTCTTCGGACCGCCGTTCGCGACCTTGCCGGTCAGCATACGTGCGAGACGCTGGAATGCGTCGCCTTCCACGATACGCAGCTGGTCGTTCAGGTCGAGGCGATAACGCTTCAGCTCATCGTCGATGATCTGTTGTGCACGCTTGTCGCGCTGAATGCCTTCACGCGTGAACACTTGAACGTCGATGACCGTGCCGCTCATGCCCGACGGCACGCGCAGCGACGTGTCCTTCACGTCCGAAGCCTTCTCACCGAAGATCGCGCGCAGCAGCTTTTCTTCCGGCGTCAGCTGGGTTTCGCCCTTCGGCGTAACCTTGCCGACCAGCACATCGCCTGCTTCGACTTCCGCGCCGATGTAGACAATGCCCGACTCGTCGAGACGGCCGAGTTGCACTTCAGCCAGGTTCGAGATGTCGCGCGTGATTTCTTCCGGTCCGAGCTTCGTATCGCGAGCAACGACGTTCAGTTCTTCGATATGAATCGACGTGTAACGGTCGTCGGCAACCACCTTCTCCGAGATCAAAATCGAGTCTTCGAAGTTGTAGCCGTTCCACGGCATGAACGCGACCAGCATGTTCTGGCCGAGAGCCAGTTCGCCGAGGTCGGTCGATGCAACGTCAGCCAGCACGTCGCCACGCGACACGATATCGCCGACCTTCACGATCGGGCGCTGGTTGATGTTCGTGTTCTGGTTCGAACGCGTGTACTTGATCAGGTTGTAGATGTCCACGCCGACGTCGCCAGCAACGGCTTCATCGTCGTTCACGCGGATCACCATACGGCCTGCGTCGACGTAATCGACCACACCGCCGCGGAATGCCTGAACCGTCGTACCCGAGTCGACTGCCACGGTGCGTTCGATACCCGTACCCACCACGGCCTTTTCAGGACGCAGACACGGCACAGCCTGACGCTGCATGTTCGAACCCATCAATGCGCGGTTCGCGTCATCGTGCTCGAGGAACGGAATCAGCGATGCTGCCACCGACACGATCTGCGACGGCGCCACGTCCATGTACTGGATGCGGTCCGGCGTGACCATCAGCGTTTCGCCCGCTTCACGCGACGACACCAGTTCGTCGGTCAGCGAGCCGTCAGCTGCCACAGCCGCGTTCGCCTGAGCGATCACGTAGCGGCCTTCTTCGATCGCCGACAGATAGTCGATCTGATCGGTCACCTTGCTGTCCACGACCTTGCGATACGGCGTTTCGAGGAAGCCGTATTCGTTCAGGTGCGCGTACAGTGCGAGCGAGTTGATCAGGCCGATGTTCGGACCTTCCGGCGTTTCAATCGGACACACACGGCCGTAGTGGGTCGGGTGCACGTCGCGGACTTCAAAGCCAGCGCGCTCACGCGTCAAACCGCCCGGGCCAAGAGCCGAAACACGGCGCTTGTGGGTGATTTCCGACAGCGGGTTCGTTTGGTCCATGAACTGCGACAGCTGCGACGAACCGAAGAACTCGCGAATCGCCGACGAAATCGGCTTCGAGTTGATCAGGTCGTGCGGCATCAGGTTTTCGCTTTCGGCCTGGCCGAGGCGTTCCTTCACAGCACGTTCGACACGCACGAGACCTGCGCGGAACTGGTTTTCCGCCAGTTCGCCGACGCAACGCACACGACGATTGCCCAAGTGGTCGATATCGTCCACTTCGCCCTTGCCGTTACGCAGTTCGACCAGGATCTTGATCGTTGCGAGGATGTCGTCGTCTTGCAGCGTCATCGGTCCGACGATCTCGTCGCGGCCCACGCGGCGATTGAACTTCATACGGCCCACCTTGGACAGGTCGTATGCGTCTTCGCTGTAGAACAGGCGGTTGAACAGCGCCTCGACCGCTTCTTCGGTCGGCGGTTCACCCGGGCGCATCATGCGGTAGATCGCGATGCGCGCGGCCATCTTGTCCGCGGTTTCGTCGATACGCAGCGTCGACGAAATGTACGGGCCTTGATCCAGATCGTTCGTGTAGAGCGTCTGAATGTCTTTGATCTTCGATTCGCGGAGCTTTTCGAGGACGGTTTCGGTGATTTCGTCGTTCGCGTTGGCGATGACTTCACCGGTGTCGCCGTCGACGACGTTCTTCGCCAGCACGCGGCCGAGCAGATAGTCTTCCGGTACCGAGATGAACTTCGTCTTCGCGTTGTCGAGGTCGCGAATGTGCTTGGCGTTGATCCGCTTGTCCTTCTGGACGATCACGTTGCCGTCACGATCCGTAATGTCGAAACGTGCGACTTCACCACGCAGACGCTCCGGCACGAATTCCATCTGCGCGCCTTCCGGCATCAGCGTGAAATTGTCGAACACGAAGAAGTTTGCGAGGATCTGTTCCGGCGTCAGGCCGATTGCCTTCAGCAGGATCGTGACCGGCATCTTGCGACGACGGTCGACGCGGAAGTACAGCACGTCCTTCGGATCGAATTCGAAGTCGAGCCACGAACCGCGGTAAGGAATGATACGTGCCGAGAACAGGAGCTTGCCCGAGCTGTGCGTCTTGCCCTTGTCGTGTTCGAAGAACACGCCAGGCGAACGGTGCAACTGCGAAACGATCACACGTTCCGTGCCGTTGATGACGAACGAACCCGTCGGCGTCATGAGCGGAATTTCGCCCATGTACACTTCCTGTTCCTTCACTTCCTTGACGACCGGCTTGCTCGGCGATTCCTTGTCGAGCAGCACCAGACGCACCTTGGCGCGCAGCGCCGAGCAGTACGTCAAACCGCGCTGCTGACATTCCTTGATGTTGAATGCCGGCGGCGACAGCATGTAGCTGACGAACTCGAGACGAGCGAAGCCGTTGTGCGAGACGATCGGAAAAACAGAAGTAAATGCTGCTTGCAGACCTTCCGGCTTGCGTTGCGTCGAAGACGTTTCGGCTTGCAGAAAAGTGCTGAATGATTCAAGCTGGGTAGCCAGCAGGAAAGGTACTTGGTGAACGATGGGGCGCTTCGCAAAACTCTTGCGAATACGCTTCTTCTCGGTGAAGGAATATTGCATACGATCTCCGAATCACGGCGGGCATTGTTGTCGAGGCAGGATACCTTGATGAGACAACCCGAGTGTTCACCGACTGAGACCCGATGGCCGTCCGATGGCTTGAACGAGCCTAGAAGCTTGGTGGTTGGCCGCTACCAACCGCTGGCTGACGGCAGCGGATGCCTGTGTTGCCCGCTACCCGACCAAACTTGCCTTCTGCAGTCGCTTCAGAAGACAAAGAGAAACGCCGGTCAATGTTGCCGAAAGGCGGTTTTCTTTGGCCTCTGGGGTCATGTTCTTGCCGAAACGAGCTGGCAAAAACGTGGTCCCCACAAAGCACAAAAAGGCCGGCGGTGGAAAACCGCCAGCCTTCGCACAACGCGCTGAAACTTACTTGATTTCAGCCTTCGCGCCGGCTTCTTCCAGCTTCTTCTTGGCTTCTTCAGCAGCAGCCTTCGGTACCGATTCCTTAACAGGCTTCGGTGCGCCGTCGACCAGGTCCTTCGCTTCCTTCAGGCCGAGACCCGTCAGTTCGCGAACAGCCTTAATGACCGAAACCTTGTTCGCGCCAACTTCAGTCAGGTTGACCGTGAATTCGGTTTGCTCTTCAGCAGCAGCTGCAGCGCCGCCGCCTGCCGGGCCTGCCACTGCAACAGCAGCTGCCGACACGCCAAACTTTTCTTCGAACGCCTTGACCAGCTCGTTCAGTTCCAGAACCGACATCGAGCTTACTGCCTCGAGGATGTCATCTTTTGCGATTGCCATTTGAAATACTCCTAAATTGAATTCGGATACAGCCAGCGATCAATCACGCTCGACTGAAGTGCGTTACGCAGCGGTTTCTTCGCCTTGTTTCTTTTCTGCCAGCGCGGCCAGAGCGCGCGCAAAGCCGGAAACAGGTGCTTGCATAACGTACAACAGCTTGGAGAGCAGTTCTTCGCGGCTCGGGATGTTTGCCAGCGCTTGCACGCCAGCCTTGTCCATCACCTTGCCTTCGTAGGAACCAGCCTTGATGATCAACTTGTCATTGCTCTTGCCGAAGTCGTTGACGACCTTAGCAGCGGCAATGGCATCTTCCGAGATGCCGTAGATCAGGGGACCGGTCATCTGCTCTGCCAAAGGAGCAAACGGGGTACCTTCGACAGCGCGACGCGCCAGCGTGTTCTTCAACACGCGAAGGTAAACCTGTTGCTCACGCGCTTTCGCGCGCAGCTTGGTCAGATCGCCAACCGTGATCCCACGATACTCAGCCAGAACCACGGTCTGGGCTTTCGCGACTTGCGCGGCAACCTCAGCGACGACGGCCTGCTTGCTTTCTTTGTTGAGTGGCACGGTTAACCTCCAGATTCGATACACGCAGCGTGCGCCTTGTGTACCGCGTTCAATAACGGCGTCCGACCAGTCAGGAGTATTTCGACCGCCCGACACCCGCATTACTGCGGATATCCAACGGTTTCATCACTACAAAACCTTTTCGGGTTCGCCATCTGCGTTGGCTTTGCATTAAGGGAGCGCCTACCTGCTGCGTTCCCGCCAACGGTCTTTGACAACCGGTCGCTCGGCGCAGACTGCCACCTTGCGACCGCCCAAAGCCCATAAAACCGCCTCGACTCACATCGAGGCGATGAAATTTCTTACTGTGCTGCGATCGATGCCTGGTCAACGCGAACGCCAACGCCCATCGTGCTCGACAGCGCAACCTTGCGCAGGTACACACCCTTGCTCGTTGCCGGCTTCGCCTTTTGCAGCGCGTCGACGAGAGCGTTCAGGTTGCTGCGCAGAGCCGTCGGCTCGAACGAAGCACGGCCGATGGTGGCGTGGATAATACCGGCCTTGTCGACACGGAATTGCACCTGACCAGCCTTGGCGTTCTTGACCGCGGTTGCGACGTCCGGCGTAACCGTACCGACCTTCGGGTTCGGCATCAGGCCGCGCGGGCCGAGGATCTGACCCAGTGTACCGACGACGCGCATCGTGTCCGGCGAAGCGATCACGATGTCGAAGTTCAGATTGCCGGCCTTGACCTGTTCAGCCAGGTCTTCCATACCGACGATTTCGGCGCCAGCTGCACGAGCTTGCTCAGCCTTTTCGCCTTGTGCGAACACTGCCACGCGAACCGACTTACCGGTACCAGCCGGCAGCACGACCGAGCCACGAACCACTTGGTCCGACTTCTTCGCATCGATGCCGAGTTGCACTGCGACGTCGATCGACTCGTCGAACTTCGCGCTTGCGCACTCTTTCACGATCGACAGAGCTTCGTCGATCGCGTACAGCTTTTGACGATCGACCTTGGCTGCAAATGCCTGCAGACGCTTTGAAAGCTTAGCCATTTACACGCCCTCCACGGTGATGCCCATCGAGCGGGCGCTACCAGCGATCGTACGAACCGCTGCATCCAGGTCAGCTGCCGTCAGATCGGGCATCTTGGCCTTAGCGATGTCTTCAGCTTGAGCGCGCGTGATGTTGCCGACCTTGTCTGTATGCGGCTTGCTCGAACCCTTGTCGATCTTCGCTGCCTTCTTGATCAGAACCGTAGCCGGCGGCGTCTTCAGAACGAACGTGAAGCTCTTGTCCGCGAACGCGGTGATCACGACAGGAATCGGCAGACCCGGTTCCATTGCTTGAGTCTGCGCGTTGAACGCCTTGCAGAACTCCATGATGTTCAGGCCGCGTTGGCCCAGTGCCGGACCGACCGGCGGCGACGGGTTGGCTTTACCTGCAGGAATCTGCAGCTTGATAAAGCCAATGATTTTCTTTGCCATGTTGAAAACCTCTTTGGAACGCCACATGGGTGCATGCAGGCGTTCAGTGAGTAGTAGCGCGCGTTCGCCGAAAAACTGACTACTTACGCTCCTCAACGGCCATTACGCGGACCGTAAGCGCGAAATACGGAACGCACCGATTGGTGCGTTCCGTAGAATTCTGGATTACAGCTTTTCGACCTGGCCGAATTCCAGCTCGACCGGCGTTGCGCGGCCGAAGATTGTAACGGAAACACGGACGCGCGACTTTTCGTAGTTCACTTCTTCGACGCTGCCGTTGAAATCCGTGAACGGACCCTCCTTGACCCGCACCATCTCGCCTACTTCGAACAGGGTCTTCGGACGCGGCTTTTCCACGCCTTCCTGCATTTGCGACATGATCTTCTCGACTTCCCGCGGAGAAATCGGGCTCGGGCGATTACGCGCACCGCCTACGAAACCCGTCACCTTTGCCGTGTTTTTCACGAGGTGCCACGTTTCGTCTGTCATTTCCATTTCCACAAGGACATAGCCCGGGAAGAAACGACGTTCGGTCACTGATTTGTGACCGCCCTTCACCTCGACCACTTCTTCAGTCGGAACGAGGATTTGACCAAACTGGTCTTGCATGCCAGCACGTTCGATGCGCTCCTGAAGCGCGCGTTGCACGCTCTTCTCCATGCCGGAGTAGGCGTGCACGACGTACCAACGTTTGCCGCTCGGGGATGCCGGAGTATCGCTCATATCATTTCCAACCCAGAATCACCGAGAAAATCGCCCATTCGATGGATTTATCGCTAACCCAAAGAAAGATCGCCATGACGAAAACAAAGCCGAACACTACGAGTGTTGTCTGGGTGGCCTCTTTGCGGGTCGGCCAAACAACCTTACGGACTTCCTTGTACGAATCTTTGGCGAAAGCGATGAAACCCTTGCCGGGCGCAGAGAGAAGACCGACTGCAACACCCGCGATCGCGCCAACAGCCAAGGCGGCTCCGCGGACGTACCATTCCTGGCCACTGAGCCAGAAGAACCCCACGAACCCGGCCAAGACCAACAATACGCCCGCGACGAGCATCAGCTTGTCGCCGGATGTATTTACAGTTTCGACGGAAGGATTCGCCATAACACCTTAACGAAGCGCCGCTTGCGACGCGAGAATTGGCAGGGGCAGAGGGAATCGAACCCCCAACCTTCGGTTTTGGAGACCGACGCTCTGCCAGTTGAGCTATACCCCTAAACCATTTTGGGGCTGACGACACCGCCAACCCCGAAACTACAGATCAACGAGAACTATCTGGCGTTACTCGAGAATCTTGGCAACCACACCTGCGCCGACCGTACGGCCGCCTTCGCGGATTGCGAAACGCAGACCTTCTT
>NZ_JBYSWU010000085.1:0-17516 GCF_058781505.1 Paraburkholderia sp. FW306-2-2C-D06C
ATGCCCCGCTCCCCGCCCTCTCAAGAAAACGCCGGGCCGCCCCAAGTTTTCCGCCCGGCAGGAAGTCCCCCGCCCCGAAGGAAGTCCCCTTGGGGGATTGAGGGATTGTCCCCTCGAGGGGACCTGGCGCAAAGCGCGAGGTTTGGGGGCACTCAGAAGTACAGGTTTCCGGCATGGCGGTCTTGCCGCAGCGCGCCGCACGGCCCCGCAAAATTACGGGGCAGTACGCGAACAGTGAATTCCGCCGTGTTTCACAACGCTTCGCTGAACGCGCATATAGAATGGCGTTTTCCCTAGCGTCTAACGCATCGTCCTGGAGATTTCTCAATGGCTAAGCCCGCAAAGCGCGTTGCCGTCACCGGCGCCGCAGGTCAAATCGCTTACTCCCTGCTGTTCCGCATCGCCAACGGCGATCTGCTCGGCAAGGACCAGCCGGTCATCCTGCAACTGCTCGACCTGCCGCAAGCGCAAGCCGCCGTCAAAGGCGTCGTGATGGAACTGGATGATTGCGCATTCCCGCTGCTGTCGGGCGTCGTGATCACCGACGATCCGAAGGTCGCATTCAAGGATGCCGACGTCGCCCTGCTGGTCGGCGCACGTCCGCGCTCGAAAGGCATGGAGCGTAAGGATCTGCTGTCGGCAAACGCCGAAATCTTCACGGTTCAGGGCAAGGCGCTGAACGAAGTCGCGAGCCGCGACGTGAAGGTGCTGGTGGTCGGCAACCCGGCCAACACCAATGCGTACATCGCCATGAAGTCGGCGCCGGATCTGCCGAAGAAGAACTTCACCGCCATGCTGCGCCTGGACCACAACCGCGCGCTGTCGCAACTGGCCGCCAAGTCGGGCAAGCCGGTCGCTTCGATCGAAAAGCTGGCTGTGTGGGGCAACCACTCGCCGACCATGTACCCGGATTTCCGCGTCGCAACCGCAGAAGGTCAGGACCTGACCAAGCTGATCAACGACGACGAATGGAACCGCAACACGTTCATCCCGACCGTCGGCAAGCGCGGCGCAGCGATCATCGAAGCGCGCGGCCTGTCGTCGGCAGCGTCGGCAGCCAACGCCGCGATCGACCACGTGCGTGACTGGGTCCTCGGCACGAACGGCAAGTGGGTCACGATGGGTATTCCGTCGGACGGTTCGTATGGCATTCCGGAAGACATCATCTACGGTGTGCCGGTTACCTGCGAAAACGGCGAGTACAAGCGCGTCGAAGGTCTGGAAATCGACGCGTTCTCGCGCGAAAAGATGGACGGCACGCTGCAGGAGCTGCTCGAAGAGCGCGACGGCGTTCAACACCTGCTCGGCTAAGCACCAGATGCAGAACAACCGGAACTCCAAAGCATCATCGCGGCGGGTTCCGGTTTTTTACGTGCGAATGCGGGTACGACGCTCCATTTTGCGGTTCACTTCGCAATTTGTCGTGCCAGCATCCGCATCTGATCCGAACGCGTTTTGCGTCATATCTCGCTGATGGTTCAGCAGAGCGCGTCCGAATCAGATTTCTCCAACGACCACCCACGCCCTGACGCCGAAGATGCGCGCCCTCACACCCGCCGAAGTGCTGTTTGAAGGCGAAGTGCCGCCCGCTGTACTGCCTGCCTGCGATCACTACGCCGGCAGCGAGAAGCTGATGCTGAAATCGCTCGCGTTGCAGCAGCAACTCGGCCCGGTGTTCGACATCACGCTCGATTGTGAAGACGGCGCGCAGGTCGGCCGCGAAGCAGAGCACGCGGAGCTGGTCGCGTCGCTGCTGGGCAGCGAGCATGACCGCTTCGGCCGCGTCGGCGTGCGGATTCACGACTTCGATCACGCGCACTGGCGCGACGACGTGCGTCTCATTCTGCGCGCCGCCAGGCGCGCGCCCGCTTACATCACCCTGCCGAAAATCCGCAACGTCCCCGATGCCGCCGAAATGGTCGCGTTCATCGAAGCGACGCGGCGCGAACTCGGCATCGCTCAGCCCGTGCCGGTGCAACTGCTGGTCGAAACCCACGGTGCGCTGACGCGCGTGTTCGATCTGGCCGCGCTGCCCGGCGTCGAAGCGCTGAGCTTCGGCCTGATGGACTTCGTCTCCGCGCACGACGGCGCGATTCCCGATACCGCGATGCGCTCGCCCGGCCAGTTCGATCATCCGCTGGTGCGGCGCGCGAAGCTCGAGATTTCAGCGGCCTGTCATGCGCATGGCAGGGTGCCCTCGCATAACGTCAGTACCGAAGTGCGCGACATGAGCGTGGTCGCCAACGACGCTGCGCGCGCCCGCAACGAATTCGGCTACACGCGGATGTGGAGCATCCATCCGGCGCAGATCGAAGCGATCGTTGCCGCGTTTGCACCGCGCGACGAAGAGATCGCCACGGCCACCGAAATCCTGCTGGCCGCGCAGTCCGCGCAATGGGGACCGACACGCCATCACGACACGCTGCACGACCGGGCCAGCTATCGCTACTACTGGTCGGTGCTGCGCCGCGCACAATCCACTGGCCGCGCCGTCCCGCAAGACGCCGCGCCGCTCTTCACGAAAGTGGGTACTAACGGGCAAGCCGCATCATGAGGACGTCGATTACGGCAGTGGCCGGCGCGCTGGCGGCGGACGGTGCGAACGCGCGCCGCGCTGCGGCGCCCAGCCTGCGTTTGCCGCGGCGGCAGACTAGCGCTGAATACGCGACACAAGGCTCGGCCCAGGCTGCGGCTCGACCAGCGGTTCGATCAGAAACGATCGGCCGGCACAAAGGAGATTGCGGGAGATGAGCGAGACGACGCAAACCGCCGGTGCACAAGGCGAGAGCGGTTCCCAAAGCGGCTTCAAACCGAAGAAATCCGTCGCGCTGTCCGGCGTGACTGCGGGCAACACGGCGCTGTGCACGGTCGGCAAGACCGGCAACGACCTGCACTATCGCGGCTACGACATTCTCGACATCGCCGGCGCCTGCGAATTCGAAGAGATCGCGTATCTGCTGGTCCACGAAAAGCTGCCGACGCAGGCCGAACTGACCGCCTACAAGACGAAGCTCAAGGCGCTACGCGGGCTGCCCGCGAACGTCAAAGCCGCGCTCGAATGGATTCCGGCCGCCGCGCATCCGATGGACGTGATGCGCACCGGCGTGTCGGTGCTCGGCGCGGTGCTGCCCGAGAAGGACGACCACAACCTGCCGGGCGCGCGCGATATCGCCGACAAGCTGATGGCCTCGCTCGGTTCGATGCTGCTGTACTGGTACCACTACTCGCACAACGGCAAGCGCATCGAGGTCGAAACCGACGACGATTCGATCGGCGGCCACTTCCTGCATCTGCTGCACGGCGTGGAGCCGTCGAAGACGTGGGTCGACGCGATGCACGTGTCGCTGAACCTGTACGCCGAGCATGAATTCAACGCCTCGACCTTCACCGGCCGCGTGATCGCGGGCACGGGTTCGGACATCTACTCGGCGATCACCGGCGCGATCGGCGCGCTGCGCGGTCCGAAACACGGCGGCGCCAACGAAGTCGCGTTCGAGACCCAGTCGCGCTACCAGACGCCGGATGAAGCCGAAGCCGACATCAGGAAGCGCGTCGGGAACAAGGAAGTGGTGATCGGTTTCGGCCACCCGGTGTATACGATTGCCGACCCGCGCAACAAGGTCATCAAGGAAGTCGCGAAGAAGCTTTCGAAGGAAGCGGGCAACATGAAGCTGTTCAATATCGCCGAGCGACTTGAAACAGTGATGGCAGATGTGAAAAAGTTGTTTCCAAATCTCGACTGGTTCAGCGCGGTGTCGTATCACTTGATGGGCGTGCCGACGGCGATGTTCACGCCGCTTTTCGTGATCGCCCGCACGGCTGGCTGGAGCGCGCACGTCATCGAGCAGCGGATCGACAACAAGATCATCCGGCCGAGCGCGAATTACACCGGCCCCGAGAATTTGAAGTACGTGCCGCTAAATAGGAGAAAATAGCGGCCGCTGTGCGCTTGCGAAGCGCGTGCAGTTCAACCTCGCGGTTCTCCAGACGGCCAACCGCGCAATGTTCAACTGAAATTAGATAGAAAGGTTCCCCTCCATGAAAAAGCTGATGATCGCCGCCGTGATTGGCGCCCTGTCCACGACGATGCTGACCGTCGCGACTGACGCCGTCGCGCAAACGGCGACCACCACGAAGCCGGCTGCCAAGGCTGTGGCGAAGCGCCCGCAACCGAAACGCCTGATCAAGCGCAAGTCGAATCCGGCCAAGGAAGCGAAGGTCGATCCGGTTCCGGAAGGCTCGGAAAAGTGGTCGTGCAACGAAGGTCTGGCATTCGAACTGAAGGGCGACATGAAGCGTGACCAGATCGTCACGGTTCACTGGGCGAACAAGAACTACAATCTGCCGCGTGAAGCGACCACCACGGGCGCAGACCGCTTCCACGACGCCGCAACAGGTATGGACCTGGTTGTGATCCCGACCAAGGCGATGTTGTTCTCGGATAAGGACAGCTCGCGTCTGGCCGACGAGTGCAAGACGGCAGCCATGGTGCAAGGTGCACCTGCTCCGACGCAATCGAACGCGATCGACAAGACCAGCAACTAATCATTTACATCAGGGAAGCCCCGATGTCCGCTCCGATTTCCAGCGTACGACCCGACCCGGACCCAGTCCTGGCCGATATCGTCGATTACGTACTGGATTATCAGATCGACAGCACGCTCGCGCTGGAAACCGCGCGTAACTGCCTGATCGATACGCTCGGTTGCGGACTCGAGGCGTTGACCTACCCGGCCTGCACCAAGCTGATGGGACCGATCGTGCCGGGCACGATCGTCCCCAACGGCGCGAAGGTGCCGGGCACGTCGTTCCAGCTGGACCCGGTTCAGGCCGCCTTCAACATCGGCGCGATGATCCGCTGGCTGGACTTCAACGACACCTGGCTCGCAGCGGAATGGGGCCATCCGTCGGACAACCTCGGCGGGATTCTGGCGACGGCCGACTGGCTCTCGCGCAATGCCATCGCAGCGGGCAAAAAGCCGCTGACGATGAAAGACGTTTTGATCGGCATGATCAAGGCGCACGAAATTCAAGGCTGCATCGCGCTCGAAAACTCGTTCAACAAGGTCGGGCTCGACCATGTGCTGCTGGTGAAGCTGGCTTCCACCGCAGTGGTCGGCCAACTGATCGGCCTGACGCGTGACGAGTTGATCAACGCGGTTTCGCAGGCATTTGTCGATGGACATGCGCTGCGCACGTATCGCCACGCGCCGAACACCGGATCGCGCAAATCGTGGGCCGCGGGCGATGCAACGTCGCGCGCCGTGCGTCTCGCGCTGATTTCCAGAACCGGCGAGATGGGCTATCCGTCGGTGCTGACCGCGAAGACGTGGGGCTTTTACGATGTCCTTTTCAAAGGCAACGCATTCAGGTTCCAGCGCCCGTACGGCTCGTACGTGATGGAAAACGTGCTGTTCAAGATCTCTTTCCCGGCCGAGTTCCACGCGCAAACAGTGGTGGAAGCGGCGATGACGTTGCACGCGCAACTCGCCGCTCAAGGCAAGCGCGTCGAAGACATCAGGAAGATCACGATCCGCACTCACGAAGCCGCGCTCCGCATCATCGACAAGAAAGGCCCACTGAACAATCCGGCCGACCGCGATCATTGCATCCAGTACATGATCGCCGTGCCGCTGATCCACGGCCGCCTGACGGCCGCGGACTATGAAGATTCGATCGCGCAGGACGCGCGTATCGATGTGCTGCGCGCCAAAATGGAATGCGTCGAAGACGCGCAGTTCACGCAGGATTACCACGACCCGGAGAAGCGTTCGATCGCCAATGCACTGACGATCGAATTCAACGACGGGTCGAAGTTCGACGAAGTCGTTGTCGAATACCCGATCGGTCATAAGCGTCGTCGCGAAGACGGGATACCGTTGCTGGTCGAGAAGTTCAAGACCAACCTCGCGCGCCGCTTTCCGGTCAGGCAACAACTGGCGATTCTCGACGTGTCGCTGGATCAGGCGAGGCTCGAAGCCATGCCGGTCAATGAATACGTCGATTTGTACGTCATCTAGTCAAGTACTGTAGTTCCGCGATCAAACCAAGGAAAACACCATGGCCCACAACCTCCACAAAACGCTCAAGGAATTCGACAGCGGTTCCGGCAAAGGCAAGTTCTACTCCCTGCCGCAACTCGGCAAGGCACTGAACATCAAGATCGACCGCCTGCCGGTTTCGATCCGTATCGTGCTGGAATCGGTGCTGCGTAACTATGACGGCAAGAAGATCGCCGAAGAACACATCGAGCAACTCGCGAACTGGAAGCCGATCGCTGCGCGCGTCGACGAAATCCCGTTCGTCGTGTCGCGCGTCGTGCTGCAAGACTTTACCGGCGTGCCGCTGCTCGCCGACATCGCCGCCATGCGCGGTGTCGCGCAACGCGTCGGCAAGAACCCGAAGTCGATCGAGCCGCTGGTCCCGGTCGATCTGGTCGTCGACCACTCGGTGCAGATCGATCACTTCCGTGAAAAGAACGCGCTCGACCTGAACATGAAACTGGAATTCCAGCGCAACAACGAGCGCTACCAGTTCATGAAGTGGGGCATGCAGGCATTCGACACGTTCAAGGTCGTGCCGCCGGGTGTCGGCATCGTTCACCAGGTGAACCTGGAATACCTCGCACGCGGCGTGCACAAGAAGGCCGAAGGCGCGGACACGGTCTACTACCCGGATTCGCTGGTCGGCACCGATAGCCACACCACGATGATCAACGGCATCGGCGTGGTGGGCTGGGGCGTGGGCGGTATCGAAGCTGAAGCCGGCATGCTCGGCCAGCCGGTGTACTTCCTGACGCCGGACGTGGTCGGCGTGCACCTGAAGGGCAAGCTGCGCGAAGGCGTGACGGCAACCGACCTGGTGCTGACCATCACCGAATTGCTGCGTAAGGAAAAGGTTGTCGGCAAGTTCGTCGAGTTCTTCGGCGAAGGCACGAAGTCGCTGTCGCTGCCGGACCGCGCGACGATCGGCAACATGGCGCCGGAATACGGCGCAACCATGGGCTTCTTCCCGGTCGACGAAAAAACCATCGACTACTTCAAGGGCACGGGCCGCACGGACGCAGAAATCTCGGCGTTCCAGAACTACTTCAAGGCGCAGAACCTGTTCGGCATTCCGAAGGACGGCGACATCGACTACACCAAGGTCGTGACGCTGGATCTCGGCACGGTTGCACCGTCGCTGGCAGGCCCGAAGCGCCCGCAAGACCGTATCGAAATCGGCAACGTGAAGTCGACTTTCAGCGACCTGTTCTCGAAGCCGGTTGCAGAAAACGGCTTTGCGAAGAAGGAAGCCGATCTGGACGCGCAATACACCACGACGAACGGCGTCAACGTGAAGAACGGCGACGTGCTGATCGCCGCGATCACGTCGTGCACGAACACGTCGAACCCAAGCGTGCTGCTGGCTGCCGGTCTGCTGGCGAAGAAGGCTGTCGAAGCGGGTCTGGAAGTCGCGCCGCACATCAAGACGTCGCTGGCGCCGGGATCGCGCATCGTCACCGAATACCTGACGAAGACCGGCCTGCTGCCGTACCTCGACAAGCTGGGCTTCACGCTGGCCGCTTACGGTTGCACGACCTGTATCGGTAACGCGGGCGATCTGACGCCGGAACTGAACGAAGCGATCACGAAGAACGACATCGTCGCGGCGGCTGTGCTGTCGGGCAACCGTAACTTCGAAGCGCGTATCCATCCGAACATCCGCGCGAACTTCCTGGCCTCGCCGCCGCTGGTCGTCGCTTATGCGATCGCCGGCAACATCACGCGCGACCTGATGACCGAACCGGTCGGCAAGGGCAAGGGCGGCAAGGACATCTACCTGGGCGACATCTGGCCGACCAGCGAAGAAGTCAACGCGCTGCTCAAGTTCGCGCTGGACGCCGACGCGTTCCGCAAGAACTACTCGTCGCTGACCAAGAAGGGCGACCTGTGGAGCAAGATCGAAGGCGAAGAAGGTCAAGTCTACGACTGGCCGAAGTCGACCTACATCGCAGAGCCGCCGTTCTTCGGCAAGGACTTCTCGATGACGCCGGCCGACAGCATCGCTGCTGTCACGAACGCGCGCGCACTGGGCATCTTCGGTGACTCGGTCACGACCGACCACATCAGCCCGGCTGGCTCGATCAAGGAAGACTCGCCGGCAGGCAAGTGGCTGAAGGCGAACGGCGTGCAGAAGGCCGACTTCAACAGCTACGGCTCGCGCCGCGGCAACCACGACGTGATGATGCGCGGCACGTTCGCCAACGTCCGGATCAAGAACCTGATGATCCCGGCGAAGGCAGACGGCACGCGCGTGGAAGGCGGCCTGACGATTCACCAGCCGAGCGGCGAACAGCTGTCGATCTATGACGCAGCGATGAAGTACATCGACGCCGACACGCCGACCATCGTGTTCGCGGGCGAAGAGTACGGCACGGGCTCGTCGCGCGACTGGGCAGCCAAGGGTACGCAGCTGCTGGGCGTGAAGGCTGTGGTCGCACGCAGCTTCGAACGGATTCACCGTTCGAACCTGGTCGGCATGGGTGTTCTACCGCTGCAGTTCAAGGGCTCGGATAGCGTGCAATCGCTCGGCATCACCGGCGAAGAAACGTACGACATCGAAGGCCTGGGCGCGGACTTCAAGCCGCAACAGGAAGTGACGCTGGTGATTCGCGGCAAGGACGGCAAAGAGAAGCGCGTGCCGGTGCTGCTGCGTATCGATACGCCGATCGAAGTCGACTACTACAAGCACGGCGGGATTCTGCCGTTCGTGCTGCGCTCGCTGCTGGCTGCTTAAGGTATTCACTTACGCTTAACAAGCAGTCACTGCGCGTTGTTTTGCAGGGGCTGCGTCCTGTGGAGGACGCAGCCGACTTTAGAAGCCCGACCGATGGTCGGGCTTTTTTTATGGTGTGCCTATTTTTGGGTGGCGCCGGATTGGAAGGCGGTGGGATCGTCGGTGATGCGGCGTTGGGTCATGCGGGCGTTCCAGTTGGTGTCAGCGGGCACCGTTGCATGCGTTGTGACGCGGCTGCGCGGCGGTTGCACCGACCAGACGAGCCACGGCGCCTGATCGATAGCGTCGCCTTCCGCCGGCCGGCGCCCGGTCCATTCCGGTTGGATAGACACGGAGGGCCGATTGGTGGGGCGAACGGCATGGTTCAATGCAAGCTGTTTGTCGACATGCTCCAGGGTCAAACGCGCGGCCGCGGGTTTGCGGTCCGCCTTTGCCGCGCGCCTCGTGGGCTCGTGAGTCGTTGCGCGCGCCGATGGCTGCTGCGAGACGTGCGTCGATAACTGCGTGCGCGGGCTTCGAGACGCCATCACAGGCGTGGAATCGTCGCTCCTTGCGCGGCTCTCTGGCGGTGTCATCGGCACAGCATCGCTTGCCTTGGAACGCACTGGCGCGACGTCTGCCGCGTTAGATCTCAGCGCTTTCGCCGACGCTGCCGGCGGCACAGCGCTCGCCACCGAAGGGGCCAGCGCCGACGACGGCTGAACGCCTTCGGTGTCCCGCTGAGCCAGCTTGGCGGGTCGTTGCGGATTGTCGACGGCTGGGCTGCTGATTGCCGGTGCCTCCGGCAGCTTCTTCGCAAGCTCCGGCTGTGTTCCGGCATCCTGAGTCGCGCACGTTGCCAGCAACCAGGCCAAGGCAATACTGCTGCCGACGAAAATCGCCGCGCCGCATACCTGATCAGAACGGGACGAACGCGCGCGGACCTTGCACGTCTCGAGATCAAGATAGCGCTTTGCTTCAGCCATCGCCGCATCGAAGCGATGAGAATCCACGCGTTGCGGCGGCGTCTTGTAGAACAGAACGCGCTTCACGCCCGGAGGAAACGGGCTCCGGCGCGCCGGATTGGCCATGCGTTGTAGCGCGCCCTGCATCGCCTGTTGCGGGGCACGTCGTCTCGAACCGAAAGGCGGCGGCACACCATCGAACGGCCGCAGTCTCGGGAACGCCAGATCGCCTTCGACCAAAGCCTGCGGTTGATTCATTGGATGAGGCTCCGGTGTGGATCGAACGCTGTATCGAGTTGCGTAGCCAAAGTCCTTGCGCGCTCCACAAGCGTATCGATAGCGCAGACGTCAAACTCCAGCGGAGCAACGCTGGCACGCCGCAGTGCCTCCATCAAACTGAGTGCGCCGACAAGACCTACGGCTCCGCTCAATCTGTGCAGCATGGAACGCAGACCTTCGCTGTCGCGTTGGCGGCTCAAACCGCTCAGGCGCGCGAGGTCATCGTCCATCGAATGGCGCCAGCCACCCAGAAACGCGCGCAGATCGATACCCTCTTCGGCCAGCACATCGAGGTAACGGCGTTCGAAGGGTTCAGATGGGACGCCTAAGGAAGCGTCTTGCGCTTGAGCAGCAATCGCGGATGGCGCCTGCGTATGACGAGCCGGTTCTGATGACAGCCCCCATTGCTCTACGGGGAACGGCGCACTGAAACTCGCGTAGATGCCGCAGTCCGAGCCGCTCGAGAGCGAGAGTTCACCTTGCATACGCTGCGCGATTGTCTCGCACAGCGCCATGCCTACGTCAGTGTCGACAGGCCACGCTCCTGCAGACGGTTCATCAGCGCCCAGCTCGAAAAATTGCAGTTGAGCTGCAGGAGGGTCTCCAGAGTCGGTGCCTGTCAGACTGACGGAAATACGCTGGGAGCCGGGATTCAATAGCTCCGACCGCACGACGACCGTAATCGCTTGATGCGCGCCAAGCTGGATGGCGCGGCTCAGCAGATGGAAGATCATCTGGCCGAGCCGGGCGCCATCGGCGAGAATCCTCGTGGCCACCGTGGGATCAACGGTTACCACTACACATGTGCCTCGCCGGGCGGCATTCATAGATAACAGTGCAACGACGCCGTCAATGAGATCGCGCAGATTCGTCACGCTTTCGTCGAGAACGATACCGCGCGACTGCACGGGTGCAACGTCCAGCAAATCGTGCAGCGTTTGCGACCACGTGCGCATTGCGGATTCGGCCACCGCCAGCTGCGTACGGTCGGTGGCCGGCATCGCCGCCGTTTTGATCGACTCCAGCATGCCCGTCACGGCGATCAACGGAGCCTCCGCGTAGATGCGCATCGCGGCCAGCACCCTGAGCCGCTCCCGCGTCGCCGCCGCGCTCGCCTCAGCGGACGCCGCCGCGCGTACGGCCCGCTCCCCGGCTTCTGCTGCATCGCACCGGCGTGTCCACTCTTCCTCGGTGCGACGCAGCGTCTCCGCGGAGCGGCTCAGCACACCGCGAAATAGACATGCATTGCCCAGCGCAACGATTGCGAGAGCCGCGACCACCAACAGCCACGTTTGCCACTCGATCGAGGCAGCACGTGCGTCCGCCGCCGGTTGGCCGACGGTATCGCGGCCCTCACCCCCAGCAAGTACTAAAGAGGCGCTAGCATCCGTTTGATCATGCGGATGGGTGTCATGGAACGACTGGCCGACCCGGTCTAATGCATCGGGTACGGTCGGCGCTGCGGCCGGGCGCGGATCGCTCACCAACGGTGCGGCGTAGGCGCGCACCGACAACATGCACAGCAATACAAATGCAAGCAGACCGCCCAACAGTGTCGCGAAGCGTATCGAATTGGATCCCGCATCCCGAAAGCAACGCGACGGGCGGCTTCGCGCGGTCGCTGAAGAACCAGGCGGGCTTATTTTTTTCCTTATTTTTTTCATAACCCGCACGACTCAGTCAATGAGCCTGTGTAGCGAAGCAAACTCAATCAGTGCGGCCAATGACGTTAGCCCGAGCTTTTCCTGGATTCGGCTCTTGTATGTGCTGACCGTCTTATCACTCAGGAATAAGCGGCTCGCGATATCCCGATTGCTTACGCCACGCGCAAGATATTGCAAAATCTCCACCTCACGCGCCGACAAGGTGCTGAGTCCACTATCTGCCGCCGAATTAGCCCTTTCGGCCGGAAAACAGTCATAACCGAACAACACTGTCTTTAGAGCCGTAATCAATTCGCCGATCTCGCGCCCTTTGCCGACATAGCCATTTGCACCGGCAGCGCGCGTATAACCGGCCATGACGTGTTCTGGTTTGGCGGAAAGAATAAGGATACAGATTTTTCTATTGTGTGCCCGAATACGGCGAATCATTGATAAACCGTCAAGCCGGGGCAAATCGAGATCGAGAATGACAAGATCAGGATTTTCATCCAGCACCATTTTCAGACCGTCCTCACCGTCACCGCACTCTCCGATCAGCTCAAGCTCCGGGTCGGCGCGCAATACGTTCGCTATCGTCCCTCTAATCATTGGGTGGTCGTCGATAATCATGATTCTTTTCATTTACCACTCCATTGTTTGATCATTCTGATCATTCATTAATGAGCGAAAAATCGAACCGAATAGCCCACCGCCGGGAAATGCAAATTAAATTGTATCAACGGCTACGGAACATTTTTTCGCGGTAGCGGAATGATAGTTCCGCAATATTTGCAGGATTTTTCCTACCCAGCGATTTGGGATTTCCTACGAGTAAATGGTGAATGAGATCAACTGCGTGAATCGCCTGAATGGAGGACGCATCTCGTGGAAACAAGTCAAGCGGTGGAGGCGGGGTCGAACCCGATTCCACCTCGGAGAGCGAGCAAAACGCAAAGAGCGGGATAAAGAAACGGGCGCGACGATATTCGCGCTCGTGGAAACTGCGGGTGGGTACATGCCGCAGTCCCACCGATTAAATGGAATCACCGGACTGGCAAAGTCCGGCGATGTCTCCCGTTACTGCTCTTGCCGTTGCATCTGTTGCGGCATTTGCTCTTGCATGCGCTGCTGCATTTGCCGTGAATTCATTGCCTGCGGCTGTGCATTGCTGCGCGCAAAGTCCAGCTCCACGCGACGATTCGGCGCCAGGCAGTCAATCAGTGCCTGCCGGTTCCGGTCGTGACACTGCACCATCGGTTCTTCCTTGCCGCGGCCACGCGCCATCATCGGCAGCGCGACACCGCCGCTCTGCAGGTAACGCTTGACCGTCTCTGCCCGTTTGGCCGACAACTGGCGGTTGTAGCTATCGCTACCGAGACGATCGGTAAAGCCCTCGATGCGGATGCCCGTCACGTCGTCCACGTGTTTCAGATCGCTGATCAACTGGTCAAGCTTTGCCTTGCCGGCCGGGCGCATGCCAGGCAAATCGCTTCGATCGAACTCGAAGCTTGCATCAGCCTGCAGCGTCATCTTCTGCGGAATCACTGGCACCGCTGCCGCAACCGGCGGCGGCGTGCAGGCCTCGAGCGCCGCGCCAATGCCCGGCAAGCCCTTCTCGACACCGTCGACCAGACGCTGGCTCGCAACGAAGTGGCGGGTCCATGCCTCGTGGCCGGCATGAATCAACTTGACTTCCGAGCACGCCGTCAGGCGCTGCGCTTCCTGGCATTGCGGAAAGAGCGGCGAGGTCTTCGCCGCCAGCACCTGTTTCCACAGATCCGGACGGATCACCGCTGCGGTCCGCAACTCCGGATTGTTCGCCGAGAGTCCCTGACCGGTCTCGAGCGCCGTGGTCAGATGGTTGGCCTCCGCCAGTGCTTCCTCGATAAAGCCCCAGCCGTCGTGACTGGCCCGTTCGTCGCGGGCGGCGTTCAGCCAGCACTGCGCCTTGTCGCCGAAATAGTTATTTTTGCGCTCACCGAGCGCGTTCAGCCGGGTCTGGACAGCGCTAAGCATCGCGCCGTTCTTCACGCCGCCATAAGTTGCGGTCCACTGCGGCGTGACCGCACCGGCGGCCTGGCTCTGCGTTGCGCTGAAACCAGTCTGCAAAACCGTGGGGGCCTGGATTTGCAGGCGATCACGCGTCGCAGACGACGAACATCCTGCAAGCATCGCGGCGAGCGCGATGGCAATCAATGAATACTTCATGTCTGTTTCTCATGGAAAGAGGGTCGCACGGAAGCTTCCCGTGCGACCCAGACAGCTAACGTCTCGAACTTCTATTCAAGGCCTTGCGGCCACGCTTAGTTGCCGAGCACGATGCCGATGCCGGCGCGGACGATGGTGCTGTTGCCGCCCGAGCTGGACACGCCAAGGTTGTAGTTGATCGTGCCCTTCTCGTTCCAGCGCGAGACGCCCAGACCAACCGCCTGATAGCCACGGTAGTTGGCAACACCCGCGTTCAGCGTGGTACGACCTGGCAGATACGGCGTGACAATGTTCAGCGCCGATGCCGATGCGATACCCTTGGCCGCACTGCGGTCGATATCGTGCATCTGCTGCTGCACACCACCCATCGCGTTGTTCAACTGATTGAGGTTGACCGCGTCGGTGCCTTGCGTACCGGCCGCAACGTTGGTGATCTGACGCTCTGCACCGGTAGAACCCACCGATACGGAGTCTTTGCGATCAGTCGTCGAGTTTGCACCCAGCGCGACCGAGTTCGTGTTCGGAGCCGAAGCACCCGCGCCGAGCGACACCGAGTTGTCGCCTGCCGTCGTCGTGTCCTTGCCGATTGCAATCGCCGCCGTGCCCGATGCAACAGCACCGCTACCGATCGCGATCGCATCCGAACCCGTCGCCGCCGCTGCCGTACCATCCGCGCTCGGCGTGCCGATGTTGACGTAGGTCGTGTTGCCCGCACCGCCGCCGGCGAGATTGTTCACCTGGCTTTGAAGACTGGAGAACTGCGAGAAGTTGACCGCGTCAGTCGCATTGGAACCTGTTGCCACGTTCGTCAGCGTCACCGGATCATGACCCGCACCGCCGAGAGTCACGGTGTTCATGGCTGAGTCGTCATAGGCCACGCCGTTCGCAGTACCGCTACTTGCATGGTTCGCGACGTACGCCTGCATCTGGCCGAAGTTGACCGCGTCGAGCAAGTCGGTCGCGTTTTTAACGTTCTTCAGTTGGACCGGCGTAGTCGAATTAGCACCGCCAAGCGTCAGCGTGTCATGCGCGACCGAGTCGTACACCACGCCGTCCGTCGTACCCGTGGCAATCTTCGCGTTCAGCGCGTCCAGTGCCGTGGCGACGTTACCGTACGTCTTGCCATCCAGCGACAAGGCCGCCGAGACCTTGCCGTCCGCTCCCACAGTCGCGCCACCGCCCAGCGCTGCTGCCACGCTGTTCGCCGTACCGTACAACTGCGAGCCGTTGATCGCGTCCTTGCTGCCGGACGTGACCTGGCCTGCCGCTACGTTGGTCAGCGTCACCGGCGTCGTCGAACCGGCACCGCCCAGCGTCACTTTGCTATGCGACGACGTGTCGTACTGCACACCGTCGGGCGAGCCACCGCCCGCAACCGCCGCGAGGGCCGAAGCAACGTCCGTGTATGTCTTCCCGCCGATTGCATAAGACGGCTTCGTGATCGAGCCGTCGGTGCCATTGACAGCCGCGCTGCCGCCGAGCGCCTCCAGGACGCCGGACAACTGGCCGACGTTGACCGCATCGGTGGCTACCGTACCGGCTTGCATATTGACAACCTGACGTTGCGCCGTGCTGCTGCCCACCGAAATGGTGTTGGGGCGATCCGCCGACGAATTGGCGCCCAGTGCGACGGAATTAGCCTGACTGGCGCTTGAATTGCTACCGAGAGCCATCGAATTCGTGGCCTTCGTCGCCACGAAGGCATCGCTACCCATCGCGACAGAATTCGAGGCGTTCGTCTGGCTGCTAGAGCCGAGCGCCAACGCGTCTGCGCCTTGTGACTTAGACATATAGCCAATCGCGACACCATTGGTGCCGTCGTTGCTAGTCGTCGCGCCGAATCCAATTACTGTCGCATTAAAAGCCAGAGCTCCTGCTCCGGTGCCGACGGCGGTAGAGCCGGCAAGCCCCGTGGCAGCCCCGGCACCGACGGCCAGCGAGCCTTCGCCCAGTGCAGTCGCCGTAGGACCAATCGCCATCGCGTTTAGCGCGTTATCTGTAGACGTCGTAGTACCCTGCGTGACATTTGAGCTTACCGAGATGTAGCTGGTGACCGGCACTGCTGCGAGAAGCATCGACTTCACGCCGCTCGGCTGCTGCGCAAGCTGCTGCGACACCGAAGTCTGCAATGCCTTCAGTTGACCGAAGGTTGCCGCGTCAGTGTCCGTTACGCCGTCAGCGACGTTCATGATGCGGCGCTCCGCGCCCCTCGAGCCGACCGAAATCGTATTCGCCACGGTGGTTACCGAATTCGAGCCAATCGCCACCGAGTCTGCGAACTGTGAGCGAGCCCCCACTCCCAAGGCCAACGAATTCTTCGCGATCGCGGACGCTCCGCCGCCAATCGCCACCGATTCGGCGCCGATCGCAATCGCCGCAGACGACGTCGACACCACCTTGATGTACTTGGTGGTATCGGTAATCGTGTTGTTGATCGTGGTGACCGCACCGTCTACGCCGGCAAGTGCCGAGCCGACATCGGTATACGTCTTGCCGCCGAGCTCGTAGCTCGGAAGCGTAACCGTGCCGCTCGGGCTCACGCTTGAACTACCGCCCAGCGCAAGCGCCACGCTGTTCGCCGTGTTGTAGAGTTGCGAACCGTTTACTGCGTCACTGCTGGTCGAGGTGACCGCGCCGTTGGCGAGGTTCGTCAACAACACAGCAGGGGGAGTGGTCGAGCCAGCACCGCCCAGCGTGACCTTGTTGTGCGTCGCAGAGTCGTACTGCACCGCGTTAGCCAAAGCCGTGCCGGAGACTGCGGTCACAGCTGTCTGCAACTGGCTCACGTTCACTGCATCGGTCGCTGCCGCACCGGCCGCTACGTTCGTTAAACGACGTTCATTGCCAACCGAACCCACCGAGACTTCGCCTGCCGGCGTCGTTCCAGACAGTGTGCCGCTTGTCGCCAGGTACGCGGCGGCAGACAGATTGGACACCGTCGCCGAGTTCGCGCCCAGAGCCACCGAGTTGTTTGCCGTCGCCTTTGCGTTCCCACCGATCGCGACCGCATCCGTACCGGTTGCGGACGAATCTGCCTGCGTCGAATTAGCGTGGAAATACTTGACGCCGCCACCGCTGGTGATGTTATTCACCGTGTTGGTCACGTTCATCACGTTCTGGTTCGTCGCGTACAACTGCGTACCATTGATCGCGTCCGTACTCGTCGCCGACAGCGTACCGGCCGTGAGGCCGGTGATCTTCGTCGAGCCGCTCGCGCCCTTCAACGTGATCGTGTTCTTCATCGTGTCGTCATACGACACAAACGTGTTCGTAATATTGCCACTTGAGTCGACGTTTGCGCCCACAGCCTGCAGCTGCGCCAGGTTCACCGCGTCCGTGGATTGCGTGCCGGCTGCAACGTCGGTGATCTGTCGCGAACCCACGTCAACCGTGTTAGCGCGGCTGGCCAACGAGTTTGCACCCAACGCCACCGAATTGCTTGCCGTCGCCTTCGCATTGCCGCCAATCGCCATGGCGTCGCTACCCGTTGCCGACGAATCGGCCGACGTCGAATTGACGTGAAAATACTTGACGCCGGTGCCGCCATTGGTGATGTTATTTACGATGTTGGCGAGGTTTGTCACGTTGCCCGCGACGCCCGCCACATTCTGGTTCGTCTGGTACAACTGAGCACCATTGACTGCATCCGTGCTCGCTGCCGACA
>NZ_JBYSWU010000086.1:0-17119 GCF_058781505.1 Paraburkholderia sp. FW306-2-2C-D06C
AGTAGGTGCTCCCCCGCACAGGGGGAAAGCTAATAGACCACAAAGAAAACAAGGAAAGGCCAAAGAAGTCAGAACAGGGAAAGGCACTGCCGTAGGAAAACACAACCAGAAAGCGCCACACAGGCAATCAGAACAAGAAAAGGCACCGTCGCAGACACACAGAAAAATGCCGCCGCAAAAGGCAAGCAAGATCAAGGAAAGACCAACGCCGCAGGCAAACAGACATAACAAGCGCCGCGCAGGCAAAAAATCATTACCAAATCGTAATCTCCCTCCCCACCGCTTGCCGGTATGATCTAAAAAATCAAAAAGCCAAGCACAGCGGAGCACCCCCATGCGAATCCTGGTCATCGAGGACGAGCTAAAAACAGCGGCCTATCTGAAGAAAGGCCTGGAAGAATCCGGCTATACAGTCGACGTAGCGAACGACGGCCCGCAAGGCCTGCTCCTCGCGCAGGAAGAAGAGTACGACGTGATCGTGCTCGACGTGATGCTGCCCGGCATGGACGGCTGGACCATCGTCAAGACCCTGCGCAGCACGCGCACAACCCCCGTACTGTTCCTGACCGCGCGCGACGACGTCGACGACCGCGTACGCGGTCTCGAGCTCGGTGCGGACGACTATCTGGTCAAACCCTTCGCGTTCGTCGAATTGCTGGCGCGCGTGCGCACGCTGGCGCGCCGTGGACCGCCGCGCGAGAGCGAACTGATCAAGGTCGGCGACCTGGAAATGAATGTCAATCGGCGGCGTGTCAAACGCGGTGGCATACGCATCGATCTCACGCCGCGTGAGTTTTCGCTGCTGCAATTGCTCGCGCGCCGTCAAGGCGAAGTGCTGAGCCGCACGCAAATCGCATCCTATGTCTGGGACATGAATTTCGATAGCGACACCAATGTCGTCGAAGTCGCCATCCGTCGGCTGCGCACCAAGATCGACGACAACTTTCCCGTCAAACTGATCCATACGGTGCGCGGCGTCGGCTATGTGCTCGAACTGAAGGACGCCGGTTGATGCGCGGCCGATCGCTTGCCGCGACGCTCGCGTTTGCATTCGGCGCCACCACGCTCGCGGTCTTCGCTCTCGTCGGCAGTTTTCTGTATCTCGCGCTGGATCGCCAGATCAAGGCGCAGGACGATCTCGACATCGTGCTCGCGGCCCGCCACGCGCGACGGCTTGCTCAGGAACTCGAAACGTCAAAGGGGATTCGCGAACACGGCGACCGTCTGACCAGCACCGTGTTCGGCAATGCAGCAATGTCGATGGAAGTCTTCGGTCCCGACGGGGATCAGGTGCTCGGACACAACCTCGCCAACACCTTCGCCACGCCGGTCGCCGCCAATGAAACCACCGTAGGCAGCACAGCCAGCGCAACTGGCGCATCCAGCACAGCCAGCGCAACTAGCACAGCCAGCGAGACGCATGAAGCCGCGGCCAGCGACCCCAATGAAGCCAGCGAAGCGAGCGAGGCCAGCGAGGCCAAAGCCAGCGAAGCCAGCGGCGTCGCGACCACCGCCGCCTTGCCGCGGTTGACGCGCATTCCCGCTTCAGCGCGCATCACCGAGGCGGATATCGCGGACTGGAGCGGCCGCAATGGCGCACCGATCCGCGGCATCCTGGCGGACGCGAGGTTGCGCGACGGCGAAGTGGCCAGCGTGCTGGTGGCGCGCAACATGAGCGACCGCTGGCTGCTGCTGGATCGCTATCGCGACAAGCTTCAGATGGCAGGCGCCGCCGGCGTGCTTCTCGCGATGCTGCTGAGTTATCTGCTGATTCGTACAGCCATGCGGCCGTTGCGCGATATCGCGGCGAGTGCGAGCAGCGTCACGGTCAATCGTCTGAATACGCGGATCGCCGTAGCGCGCGTGCCGCATGAACTCGAAGCGCTGGTGGCGTCGCTGAATGCGATGCTCGAACGCGTGGACCACGGCTTTCAAAGTCTGTCGCGTTTCACCGCCGACCTCGCACACGATATGCGCACGCCGCTTTCCAACATGCGCGGTGCCGCCGAAGTGGCGCTCGCCCGGCCTCGTTCCGCGGACGAATACGAGGCGCTGCTGGCGTCGAATCTGGAGGAATGCGACCGCCTGTCGCGAATGATCGAAAACGTGCTGTTCCTCGCACGCGCCGAACATCCGCAGTTCGTCAAACATATGCGCGAGTTCGACGCCGGGCAGGAACTGACGCGCATCGCCGAGTACTTCGAAGGCATCGCCGACGATGCGAACGTCAACCTGCGCGTCACCGGCGCCGCGAGCCTGACGGCGGACCTGGAGCTGTTTCGCCGCGCCGTCAGCAATCTGCTGGCCAACGCGATCCGCTACACGCCGCAAGGCGGCGAGATCGTGCTTGACGCCGCTGGGTCCGGCGGCGAAGTGCGCGTCACCGTGTCGAACGAGGGGCAGCCGATCGCCCACGAGCATCTCGAACGGATCTTCGACCGCTTTTACCGCATCGATCCGTCGCGCAGTTCGCTGCCGTCTTCCGGCCTGTCGCAAGGGTCCACGGGTTCGACCGGGCTCGGCCTCGCGATTGTCCGCACGATCCTGGAACTGCACGGCGGCGCCGTGCATGCCGAAAGCGACGCGCGGAGCACGCGTTTCATCCTCACGTTCCGGCGGGTTTAGCCGCAGGTGCCGCGGGTGCCGCAGCGGCGGCAGCAACGTCCGTCTGTTTTGCCGCGCTGTCGCCCCGATCCTGCCACGTGCCGCCCAGCGCTTTCAGCAACAAGACGCTCGACTCCAGCTGGCGCGCGGCAATCTGATCCGCGGTGCGCTGGTTCGTCAACGCGATGGTTTGTGCGGTCACCACGTCGAGGTAGCTGACCGCGCCGGCATTGAAGCGGTTCGTCGTCAGCCGCAATGACAGATCGGCGGCCGTCGTCGCGCGCTGCTGGCTGGCGGCTTCGTCGGCGAGCGAATGCAATGCGGACAGATTGTCTTCGACCTGCTGGAACGCCACCAGCACCGTTTGCCGGTAATCGGCTACCGTGCCGTCGTATTGGGCCGTCGCGCCATGCAGGGCGGCCGTGCGCCGGCCGCCGTCGAACAGCGTGCCGGCGAGTTGCGCTCCGAGCGACCAGAACAGACTCGGCGCGCTCAGCCACGGCGCGAAGAACGTGCTTTCCAGCCCCGCGCTCGCCGACAGAACCAGATCGGGGAAGAACGCCGCGTGCGCCACGCCGATCTGCGCATTCGCCGACGCCACGCGCCGCTCGGCGGCGGCGATGTCGGGCCGCCGTTCGAGCAGTTGCGACGGCAGTCCAATGGGAATCGGCGGCGCCGTCGGCGTAGAGCCGTTCGGCGGCAGCGTGAAGGTCGAGGCGGGCTCGCCGATCAGCGTGGCGATCGCGTGCTGCATTTGCGCGCGCGTCACGTCGATGTCCGTGTCCTGAGTACGCGTCGCTTCGAGTTGCGTGGTGGCTTGAGCAACCGCTGACGCGTCGATCGCGCCGCTTTTCAGCTGTTGCTGCAGCAGTTTCAGCGCGGCGGCGTACGCGTTCACGCTGTCGTCGAGCAGCTTCTTCTGCGTATCGAGCGAGCGCAGCGCGAAATAGTCGCAGGCCAGATCGGCGCTCATCGACAGACGCACGGCTTCGAGATCCGCTTCACGCGCTTCGGCGTCGGCCTTCGCGCCGGTCACGCTATCGCGCACGCGGCCGAACAGATCAGGCTCCCAGTTCGCCGACACGCCGGCCGAATAGTCGGGCAGGGTCTTGCCCGCGAGCGAGCGGTCCACGAGGTTCTGCGAGGTCCTCGAACGAGTCTGGGCGACGCCGGCGGTGATGACCGGAAAGAATCCGGCGCGCTGATAGTCGACCATCGAACGCGCTTGCTGGACCTGCGCGACCGCTTTGCGCACGGTCTGATTCGACACGTCGATGCGCGCCTCGAGCTGATTGAGCACCGGGTCGTTGAAGAGGGTCCACCAGGGGCCGCGCGGCGCCGCGTCGGCGGGCGCGGCCTGCGCCCAGCCGGGTGCGGTGCCCGCGTACTGCGCGGGGATCTCGGCGCTGGGCCGCCGGTAAGGCGGCAGCGTCGAGCACGCGCTCAGCAATGCACCGATCAGCGTGACGGCAAGCGCACGGCGCGATAGCAGGCACCAACGCAGGTGCAAGCACGGCAGCACGCGCAGGCCCAATCGCGGCAGCAATCGCAAGCTCAATCGCGGCAGGACGCACGGGCTCAGGCACAGGCCCGAGCATAAGCCCAAGCGCGGACTCGATAAACGGCGCATCAAGGTGCGCGGCAATTTCGTCTGAAACATCGGCAGATCCTTTCGATGAAGAGCGCTCAGCTATGGGTTGCCGGCGCAATCTGGACGGCTTGTCCGGTGCTCAGCGAATCGCCCGGGTTGTCGATGACACGGTCGGTTGCCGCGAGCCCGGTGGTGATTTCCACATGCGTGCCGAAATCGCGGCCGAGGTGAACTGTCTTCAGCGCCGCCTTGCCGTTCCTGTCGACCACGGCGACCGTCACGCCGTCGGCGCGGAACAGCAGCGCACTGACCGGCAGATCGAGCGCGGACGACGACGACCGCAACTGCAGATGCACCTGCGCATAAGCGCCGGGCATCAACGCACCATCCTTGTTGTCGACGTCGACCTCGACCCGCAGCGTGCGGCTCTCCGGATCGATCGCGCCGGTGCTGCGCGCCACCTTAGCGGCGATCTGCCGGCCCGGATACTGCTGGGCCGTCAGATACACGCCGGTGCCGGGCGTCACATAGGGCGCGTCGTTCTGCGGCACGTCGACGAACACGCGCAGCACGCCGGTTTGCTGAATATGAAACAGCTCGCCCGACATGCCGGCCGTACCGGGCGTCCCGCCCGCCGTCACCAGTGCGCCGACGTCGACGTTGCGGGCGGTGATCACGCCGTCGAACGGCGCGGTGATCTTCTCGTACGAGACCAGTTCGGCCAGATGCGCGACGTTGGCCTGCGCCGACGCGAGCATCGCGCGCCGCGCTTCCATGTCGCTGACCTTCGTATCCGCGTCCTGCTGCGCGACCGATTGCGTTTTCAGCATCTCCTGCCAGCGCTGCGCGGTGACCTTGGCGTAGTCGAAGTTGGCCTGCGCGGTCGCTTCGTCGGCACGGGCCTGGCGTAGCTGCGCGTCGAGCTCGGGCGCTTCGATGGTGGCGAGCGTTTGTCCGCTTTTAACCCGTGCGCCGATATCGGTGTTCCAGTGCGCCAGATAGCCGCTCGTGCGCGCGTAGATCGATGCTTCGGCGAACGGCGTCACCGCGCCCGGCAGCAGCAATTCGTGAACGGAGGGCGCGGCGCGAGGCGCGACCACCGCAACATTGACGATGCTTTGCGCGACCGTCTGTTGCGTGAGCGCGGCGCTCGCGTGCAGACGCGGCACGATGCCGAGGATCAGCAAGACCGCGGCCAGTCCGCTCAACGCGAGCGGCAACAGGTAACGGCGCGGTTTGGAGCTGGCGTTTGCGGCAGGCGCCGGCGCGGCAGGTTCGACGTGCGCGGTTTGCTGGGCGCCGCTCGTGGGTTGTTTGGACTGATCGGCCCGTACGGGCGGAAGGGATGAGTCGTTCATGGTCGGGGTCTCGTCGGAATCAAAGTGTCCGGGCGGGTAGGCCGGATTCCTGGGTGTCTTGTCGAGCCGCGCGGCGTTTGTCGAGCCACGCGTGCAGCGTCCCGTAGACGACCGGCACGAACAGCAACGTAGCGACCGTGCCGAGCGCGAGGCCGCCGATCACCGCGCGCCCGAGCGGCGCGTTCTGTTCGCCGCCGTCGCCGGGGCCGAGCGCCATCGGCAGCATGCCGATCAGCATCGCGAGCGCGGTCATCAGCACCGGGCGGAAGCGGCTGAAGCCGGCTTCGAGCGCCGCCTGCAACGGCGGCTTGCCGCCGTGGTGCAGTTCGCGCGCGGTGTTGATCACGAGAATGCTGTTGGCCGTGGCGATGCCGATGCACAGAATGGTGCCGGTCAGCGCCGGTACGCTCAGGCGCGTGCCGGTACTGAACAGGATCCACGCGATGCCCGCGAGCGAGCCCGGCAAGCCGCTGATGATGATGAGCGGATCGAGCCACGACTGGAAATTGACGACCATCAGCAGGTAGACGAGGGCGATCGCGAACACCATGCCGCTTGCGAGACCGCTGAACGAGTCGTGCATGGCCTCTACCTGGCCGCGCACGACGATCGACGCCCCCGGTGGCAACTGCGGGCGGATCTGCTCGACGAGCCGGGTCACGTCGGCCGCCACGCCGCCGAGGTCGCGCCCCTGAGCCGACGCGAAGATGTCCAGCACCGGCTGCACGTTGTAGTGCGAGACGACCGCCTGCTGGGTGCCGCGTGACAGTGAGCTCAGCGCGCCGAGCAGGTTTTGCGGGCCGGGGCCGCTGGCATTGGCCGCCGCCGCCGTCGCCATTCCGCCGGACGCGCCTGAGCCGGTGCCGCCGATCTGCGCTACCGGAAGGTTGGCCAGCGCCTGAAGCGAGTTCACCTCGTACTGAGGCATCATCGACATCAGCGGATAACTGACGCCGTTCTTCGGGTCGAGCCAGAAATTCGGCGAGGTCTGCGAACTGCCGGACAACGCGATCAGCAGGTTTTGCGACACGTCGCGTTGCAGCAGTCCGGCCTGAATCGCCCGGGTGCGGTCGACGTTCACGTTGATGGCCGGCGCGTCGCCCGGTTGCTGGATGCGAGCGTCCGCGAGGCCGCGCACGCCGCGCAATTGCGAGAGCAAACGGTTCGCCAGCGCGCGGTTGGCGTCGAGCTTGTTGCCGACGATCTGGATATCGATCGGCGCGGGCAGGCCGAAATTGAGAATCTGGCTGACGATATCGGCGGGCAGGAACGCGAAGCTCACGCCGGGGAATGCTTTGGCGAGCGTCGTGCGCAGCGTCGCTACGTATTGCGCGGTGGGCTTGTGGCTGGCCGCGAGCGTGATCATCACGTCCGCATCTTCGGGGCCGATCGGATCCGACGAGTCGTAGGTCAGGTTGATGCCGCTCACCGGCACGCCGATGTTGTCCAGCACCGCCGCCAGTTCCTGCTTCGGAATCACGCTGCGCACGCGGGCTTCGACTTCATCGGTGATGGCCGCCGTGTCTTCGATGCGCGTGCCGGTCGGCGCGCGCAGATGCAGGCGGATTTTGCCGGTATCGACAGCCGGGAAGAAGTCGCGGCCGGCAAACGGCACCAGCGCGAGCGAACCGATACACAGCAGCAGGAAGATCGCGATGAAACGGCGCGGACTCGCAATCCCTGCGGCCAGCACGCCGCGATAGCGTTCGCGCAGCCGCTCGAAGCGATGCTCGAAACCCGCCTGAAAGCGGATCAGGCGCGCAAGCGGCCCGTTGCCCGTGACCGGCGCATTGCTGCGCGCGCGCATCAGGTACATCGCGAGTGTCGGGACCAGCGTGCGCGAGAAGAAATACGACGCGCACATCGCGAACACCACGGCCTCCGCGAGCGGCACGAACAGATAGCGCGCGACACCCGAGAGCAGAAACATCGGCACGAACACGATACAGATCGACAGCGTCGACACGAACGTCGGCACGGCAATCTCGCCGGAGCCGTTCAGAATCGCACCGTGCAGCGGCTCGCCGTTTTCCAGATGGTGCGTGATGTTTTCGATCGCGACGGTGGCATCGTCGACGAGAATGCCTACGGCGAGCGCCAGCCCGCCGAGCGTCATGATGTTGATGGTCTGGCCGAGCGCCGCAAGCGCGATCAACGAGGTCAGCACCGCGAGCGGAATCGATACCGCGATGATCAGCGTGGCGCGCCAGCTGCCGAGAAACAGCAGGATCATCAAGGCGGTCAGGCCGGCGGCGATCAGCGCCTCGCGCGCCACGCCCACCACCGCCGACTTCACGAACACCGACTGATCGGACAACGCGGTGATGTGCAGCGCGCTCGGCAAACCGGCGGCGATATGCGGCAGCATCGCCTTGACCTGCTGGATGATGGTCAGCGTCGAGGTGCTGCCGGACTTCTCGACGGGCAGCAGCGCCGCGCGCTTGCCGTCGCTGCGCACGATATTGGTTTGCGGCGCATAGCCGTCGCGCACGTGGGCGACGTCGCGCACGTACACCACGCCGCCTGCCACGGTCTTGACCGGCAGATCGTTCAGCGCGGCGACGGTGTCCGTGCTGCCGTTCATCTGCACGTTGTATTCCTTCGTGCCGATTTTCGCGGTGCCGCCCGGCAGAATCAGGTTTTGTGCGTTCACGGCATTGACCACGTCGAGCGGGGAGAGGCCCTTTGCCTGCAACGCGCGCGGATCGATGTCGACTATGATCTGCCGGACCTTGCCGCCGAACGGCAGCGGCACCGAGGCGCCCTGGACCGTCGCCAGTTGCGTGCGGATCTGGCTGTTGCCGAGGTCGTAGAGCTGTTGTTCCGACAGGGTGTTGCTCGAAAGTCCCAGTTGCAGGATCGGCACCGTCGACGCGTTGTACGTGATGATGTTCGGCGGCAGCGTGCCGGGCGGCAGCACGCGCAGAATCGACGCCGAATTGGAGGCCGCCTCGGCGATCGCGCGGTTGATGTCCGCGCCCGGGTGAAAAAAGATCTTCACGACCGACACGCCGTTCAGCGATTGCGACTCGATATGCTCGATATCGTCGACGTCGGAGGTGAGCGCGCGCTCGTAATTCGACGTGATGCGACTGGCCATGTCCTGCGCGGAAAAACCGTTATACGACCAGACGATGCTGACCACCGGAATGCCGATGTTCGGGAAGATATCGGTCGGCGTGCGCAGTATCGCAAGCGGGCCGACGATAAAGATCAGCAGCGCGAGAACCACGAACGTATAGGGGCGGCGTAACGCGAGCCTGACGATCCACATGACGGATTCCTGAAAAAGAGGCAGATGGAGGCGCCCGTCTTCGGCGTAATGAGCGGCGCATGACACGAGCTTCGAGAGGTCAGGAGTGTGAATGCAGGGGGCTTACCGGCCGCGGACGGCTACATTACAAGTCCGTTATCTGCGCGTTGAACCGCGACGGGCGGGTCGATGTGGCGGTCGATGTGGCAGTCGATGTGTAGATGACAAAACGGTAATGTGAGGGTCAGTGCTCCGACAGCTGAAATGACAAGAATGGGAAGGGTGGATCAAGCCACTTTTATTTCCAGTCAAATCGGAGAGACGTCATGAAATTGCTTACCGCCGTTGCTGTTGCCGCCCTTGGTCTTTCGTTCGGCGCGACTGCCTTCGCGCAAACCGCTTCGTCAGGATCGACCCGGTCAGGATTGACCCGTGCGGAGGTCGTTGCGCAACTGGCGCAAGCGCAGGCGGAAGGCTACTTGCCTACGTCGGATGTCGACTATCCGCCTTCGGCCGCCACCATCGCGCGCAACCGCGAGATTTATGCGATTCAGCACGGCACCGACGGGATGATGAAGACTGCAGGTTCGCCTGCTGCGCATCCGGAGCCGGCGTCGAATTGATGTATCGGGTAGGCACAGAACAGGAATCAGGCGAGCCGACCGCCACCGAAGGTATTGAAAAACACCACCCGCCAGCGTCACACTGACAACTTCTACCCGGACCGGTGAGCAAAGAACATGACTCATGCTGGCGATTTCATCGTGCGGACCATGTCGGCCGGCGAGGTCGACTTGTCGCTCGAGTGGGCTGCGGCGGAAGGATGGAACCCCGGCCTGCACGATGCGTCGTGCTTTCGGGCAGCAGACCCGGACGGCTTCTTTATCGGCGAGTGGCGGGGCGAACCGGTCGCTTGCATCTCCGCGGTCGCCTACGGCGAGCGCTTCGGCTTTATCGGTCTGTATATCGTGAAACCGGATTTTCGCGGCAGAGGCTTCGGCATGCGTGTCTGGCTGCACGGGATGGACTATCTGCGAAACCGCAACGTGGGTCTCGACGGCGTCCTCGCCCAGCAGGCGAACTACAGGAAGTCCGGTTTTGCGCTTGCGTATCGCAACATCCGCTTTCAAGGCGTCGCGCAAGGCGCGGCTCGCCCGAACGTTTCGAATGCGTCGGATCTGCCGTTCGAGCAGCTTGCCGGCTACGACCGCCAGTGCTTTCCTGCCGCGCGTGCGCACTTTCTCGCCGGATGGATCGGACAACCGGACGCCGTTGCGCTGGCGGCCGTCCGCGATGGCCGCCTCGCGGGATACGGCGTGCTGCGCCGTTGCAGGACGGGCTGCAAGATCGGCCCGCTGTTCGCGGATAACGAGCGGATTGCGGCCGAGCTGTTCGACGGACTCGCCGCGTGCGTGCCGGGCGAGGTCATCGTTCTCGACGCGCCTGAGACCAACCTGGCGGCCGTCGCGCTGGCCGAACGGAGCGGCATGACAAGCGTCTTTGAAACCGCGCGGATGTATACGCGGGAGCCGCCCACGCTCGCGATCGAACGCGTGTTCGGCGTGACTTCGTTTGAGCTTGGGTGAGCTTGGCTGAGGTTGGCTGAGCCTGGCTGATAGCGAGGGAACTTCGCCGCATGCGCGCCTTTGCTGGCGTTGCTGAGCAAAGGCGCTTGCGGAATTAGCTGGGTCTTCCCATTGCCGGCGCTATTTCCATTTCCATCCGAGACTCTCCAACCCGGCTTTTTTGAGGTCCTCCGGCACCATCACGACGCGGAACTCGCAGTCGGCGTTGAATTTCAGAAACCAGGGTTCCGCGAATGCGGGAATCTCCGACGGATCATCGATATTGACAATGAGTATTGCTCCGCGTGTGCCATTTTGCTCGGTAAAGTAGGCGGCCTCCGGCTTCGCCTCTTCGAGAATCCTCGCCATCACTTCCCCGACAGTGCCTTCGCGCACAAAAGTGTTGAACGGTTCATGGGGTATTCGTATGTTGAGAAGCATGCGCATGGTCATCCTCCTTCCTGATTGACGCCCAACTGGGCCTCTTAAGGATAGGTGGTTTCCACTGCTGGGCGTCCGTATTCGTCAACACGACGCCTGCCGTTGGGCGACCATGAAACGCTGGACCTGAATCAACTCGTCAAGTTGTTTGAATCGCGATCTTTCCGCGGATACCGGGCGCCAGGCTCGTCACGATCGAAAAACCCAGTGTCGCGTTCAAGCGCCACCGATATCCTGGCCTTCAGCATATCGAGCCACGCGCGCGTTTTCGCTTCCAGAAAACGCCTCGACGGAATCAGCATGAAAACGCCTATTTCACGCGACCGCCAGCGCGGCAGCACTTGGACGAGCGTACCCTCGCGCAACGCATCGACCACTGCATAGCACGGCAACATCGCGATGCCGAGCGCACTCAGCACGCTGTGCAGCACCACCTCCGGGTTGTCCCCGACTACTGGTCCGGTTGGATCGAGCGAGCAGACCTGCTTGCCGTCGACCAGCTCCCAGTGAGAAGTAATAGAGGGGTTGACGAGACGCAGGCACGCATGATCGGCCAGTTCGCGCGGATGCTTTGGCGTGCCGTGCAGGGCAAGGTACTCAGGCGCGGCGCACAGCACCGCAAACGTTGCGCCGAGCCGCTGCGCCACGAGGCCGGAGTCAGGCAGCCGCTGGGCAAGGTACACGCTAACGTCAACGCCTTCGGCAAGCAGGTCCGGCACGTACTGGGACGTGCTGTATTCCACGGTCACCTGCGGATAGCGCGCGCAGTACTCGGAGACGAGCGGCACGACGTAGCGGTTGCCGAAGCTGGTCATGCACAGCACGCGCAAGCGGCCTGAAGGCTGTACGGCAGCGCCGGCAGCGTTACTTTCGGCTTCCGCGACCAACTCGAGGATGCTCTTGCACTCGTTCACGTAACGCTCGCCCACGCTCGTCAGCGCAAGGCGCCGGGTGGTCCGTTGCAGCAGTTTCGTCTGTAGCCGATTCTCCAGATCTGACACGAGCCGCGATATCTGCGCTGTGGTCAGTTCCATTTGCGATGCCGCCGCTGTAAAGCTGCCCGAGTCGACCACGCGCACAAAAGCGGTCATCGCGTGCAGCAAACCATAGTCGAGATTCTTGCGCATGACGTAACAAAGATTCTATTTGCACAGTATTTTTACATACTAGCTCGGTCCGTACGATCCAGCATGGACTGCCGGCCGGCGCCCTTTGAATCGAAGTTTCGGGGGCGCTGCGGCAGAGCGGATTGTGATTTGACGACCAGAGGTCATGACTATGAACGGCGCTGAAAGTCTGTTGCGCTCGCTGATTGCGAGCGGCGTGGAGGTTTGTTTCGGGAATCCGGGAACATCGGAAATGCATTTCGTCGCGGCACTCGATTCGGTTGAAGGCATGCGACCGGTTCTGGGGCTGTTCGAAGGCGTAGTCACTGGCGCCGCCGACGGCTACGCGAGAATGGCCGGCAAGCCGGCCAGCACGCTGCTGCATTTGGGGCCCGGTCTCGCCAATGGCCTCGCCAACCTGCACAATGCCCGGCGGGCGTCGAGCCCGATCGTCAACATCGTGGGCGATCATGCCGCCTCGCACGCCCGCTACGACGCGCCGCTTTCATCCGATATCAAGGGATTCGCGCGGCCCGTGTCCGACTGGATTCATTCATCGACCAGCGCACGCACGGTCGGCGCGGACGCGGCGCGCGCCGTGCAAGCGTCGATGGAGGCGCCGGGCAGGATCGCGACGCTGATTCTGCCTGCCGATACGGCGTGGGACCCAGCGGACAGCATCGCGGCGCCGCTGCCAAAGCCCGCGCCGGCACCCGTCGCCGGAGAGACGGTCGAGAACATCGCCCGCCTGATGCGCAGCGGCGTCAAAACCGCCGTGCTGATGCGCGGCGAAGTTCTCCGCGAGAAAGGACTCCGCGCAGCGGGGAAAATTGCCACAAGAACCGGTGCACGCCTGCTGTGCGACACGTTTGCGCCACGGCTGCAAAGAGGCGCGGGGCGCGTGGTTGTCGAAAGGCTTCCCTACTTCGCCGAGCAGGTCATCGAGCATCTGGCGGGTGTTGAACTGATCGTGCTGGCTGGCGCGCAACCACCCGTGAGCTTTTTCGCTTATCCAGACAAACCGAGCTGGCTGACCCCCGACGGATGCCGCCTCGCTGTGCTCGCGCATCCTCACGAGGACGGCACGACCGCACTGGAAGCGCTGGTCGACGCGCTCGGAGCCGGGCAGTCTTTCGTACCGGTCAACGCTCGCAAGCCGGGCGAATTTTCGTGCAGCGGCAGTCTGGATGCGGAATTCATCATGCAGGTCGTCGCGAAACATCTGCCGGAGCAGGCTATCCTCGCGGACGAATCGTTGTCATCGGGATTCCCCCACTATGGGTTGACGGAGTCCGCCGCGCCGCATGACTTCCTGAACCTGACGGGTGGCGCGATCGGCAGCATGATGGCCGTGTCCACCGGCGCGGGTATTGCCTGTCCCGACCGCAAGGTCGTCACGCTTCAGGGCGACGGCAGCGCGATGTACATCCTGCAGTCGCTCTGGACACAGGCGCGGGAGAACGTCGACGTCGTGACAGTGATCTATGCGAATCGCGGATACAGGATTTTGAGCAACGAATTGACGCGCGTGGGGGCATCCTCCGAAGGCGCACTCGCGGCGTCGATGTTCGATCTGCAGAATCCCTCGCTCGACTGGGTCGCCTTGGCCAAGGGCATGGGCGTCGAGGCGGTGCGCGCCGAGTCGCGAGGAACCTTCGAGGCGGCGTTTGCTTCAGCCATGAAGCAGCGCGGCCCGAGACTTATCGAAGCGATCATTTGACGCGACGCCGCCGCCTCGAAAGACGGCGATCAGGGATACGCGCTCTCGTCGCGCGGTCCTCCGGTTCGCGCGGATACCGATGCTGCTGTCGACTCGGCGATCGGTTGCTTGATGTCGCGCGCCGCAGCGGCAACGGTTATGGAAACGCAGGGATGGTCGGATCGGTTCCCTGGATGTCAGCCTCCGCGTGGTGAAGCTTGACCAGCTGTTCGATTTCCTCGACGCGATCCCGTGAGACGTCGACCAGCATCAGCAGTTCGCCTCGCGCGATCGCTTCTTCGAACCGCTTCAACCGCGTGTTCGGCACGTCGACGCCGATCATCGGCGCCACCCACGCGCCGAATCCCGCGCCGGCGAGCGTGATCGCAACCAGAGCGCCGCCCGCAATCGTCAGACCGGCGGGCGGAAAGACCAATGCGACCAGGCCCGCCAGCATTCCCACGCAGCCGCCCGCGGCCGTCCCTCGCGCGAGCGCTGGCAGCAGGTCGCTGCGCTGCGTCAGCGTGGCTTCCGGCAAATCCTCGAGCGGCACGTCATGTCGGGCGAGCACGTGAATGTGGCGCCATTCGATCCGCTCCAACAAGAGTTCGTTGGCGATCGCCTTCGCGCTTTGCGCGTGAGGCAGCAAGAAGTACAGGCGTCTCATGTTGGCCTCCCGAATAGGGGAGACCGGAGCTGGGCGCCAGCCTCCCACTTGTATTCTTGCCTGGACAGGCGGCGGCCAGAAGTAGGAATGTCCGCCGAAAGATGTGGGTAGTGACCCGCAATAGATGCGCTTTGCCTGGGCGGCGCGGGTGCACACAATGCTGGTAATCTGATGTAGCGGCGGCTTTTGCCGCCGCTGGACAACGGCGAGCCTTGGCGACTGAAGTCATGGAAAATTTCGACGACGCACGCAACCGGATGGTCGAGCGTCAACTGCGAGCCCGGGGCATTTACGACACGCGCGTGCTGCAGGCGATGCGGGAAGTGCCGAGGCACCGGTTCGTCCCGGAAACGCTCGCTGAGTTCGCGTACAGCGATACGCCGTTGCCGATCGGCGAAGGGCAAACGATCTCGCAGCCGGCCGTGGTCGCGAGAATGATCGAAGCGGCGGCGATCAAAGCGGGCGATCGCGTGCTCGACGTCGGCACGGGCTCCGGTTATGCAGCCGCCGTGCTCGCGCGGCTTGCCGCTCACGTGGATAGCGTCGAACGTCTTTTCTCGCTCGCGCAGCGCGCACGCGTCGTGCTGGCGGAACTGGGCTATGACAACGTCGACGTGCATCATGCCGACGGCACGCTGGGTTTGTCTGAGCGCGCGCCGTTCGACGCGGTCATTGCCGCGGCGGGAGGGCCGCGGGTTCCGCAATCATGGCTCGATCAGTTGGCGCCTGGCGGGCGCATTGTCATGCCGGTCGGACGGGTGCGCCAAAGGCTCGTCAGGTTGACGCGCACCAGCGAAACCCAGTTCGATGAAGAGATACTGGGTGATGTGCTTTTTGTGCCGCTGATCGGCGAACAAGGCTGGCCTGACGATTACTGAATCGTCGAACCACGCGTCTCACGTGCCCTGCGTGCTCCGCTCGGCGCCGCACCGCCTCGCGAACGGACGACCTCGGCCAGTTGCCACGAAGCAAGCGCAATGGACCCGAACACGATCTCGCGCATCCGCTTGACCAACGCTAACGAAAGCGCCGTGTCACGATCGACACCGAACATCTGCGCGAGCAACACCACCGCGGCATCCTGCACCCCGAGCCCGGCAGGAATGAAAAATGCCGCATGCCGGACCGCCTGGGTAATCGCCTCTATCGCAAACGCGCCGCTCAGCGACACGGGATGCCCAAGCATCGCGAGTGCCCAGTAAGTCTCGAGTGCGCCCAGCGCGTAGCCGGCAAACTGCCACAGGAAACTGCGCAGCAACAACCCGCCGCGCGACATCAGCGCATCGATCTCCACGTCGAGCTGCCTGCCGTCGATGCCCCGCAGCAGCGGATGCATGTCGCCCAGCAAGCCCGCCGCCCAGCGCTCAATCGCCTGAAAAATGCCGCCACGGCGGGCGACCACGATTGCCATGACCGGCAGCGGAATGGATAGCAGAAACGCCACGCCGATGCTCCGCAATGCATCGGCCTGCTGCGCCGACACGACGATCAGCACAATACCCAGCGCGGAAAACGCGTACTGAACAGCCATTGTCACGAGTACCTCGACGATGACCGATGCGCTCACGCGACAGGTGTCGGGCACGCGCCATCGCGCCAGCCGGATGCCGACAATCTCGCCGCCGATGCTCGCGACCGGCATCAAACGGCTCACGGCCTCACGTACGGTTGCGACCCACCAGAGAAACCGGAGCGGCGCCCGCTTGTCGAGCAGAAGCCGCCACGCATGGGCGTCCAGCAATAGCGGGACCGCATGCAGCGGCACGAGCCATAACAGGGCAAACCCAGCCCCTCCGATCACTTGCATCACGTCGCCGACGCCGCGATGCAAGGCGAGGGCGAGCAGTACGCCGATGCCGATCGGAAGACCGGCCCATTTGAGCCGCTTCATGCGGTTTGCCAGCGGTCTGCGGACAGGTCGGCGAAACCGCCGCGCACGGCGCCCGCCGCATCGAGCGCCGCCGCGACACGCGTGGACAGCAGCGCAGCGAGTTCGTCCGTATGCCGGTAGGTCCGCATGCCCGCCGTGAGCGCACCCTCTCCGGGCGAGGCGGGGTGACAGTAGATTTCGCCGACGCCGGCAGGCAGGCGCGCGATCGCCTCGAGCAGCGTGCTCTCATCCATCTGTCCCGTGCGGGCGATCCCGACCACGTAGTCGTTGTGCGCAATGGCGGCCTGATCGAGCCGTGCGCGCATATGAGAAACCCAGGGTTTGAGCCACAGCGGGGTATCGGACTCGCAAGGCAGGCGCATCGCGCGCATGCCGTACTCTTTGCCGATCTCCAGGATCAGCGAGAGTACGGTCGGGTGTATATGAAAGTGCTTGTGCGTATTGACGTGATCGAGCGGCAAACCCGTTCGCGCGAAAGCATCGAATTGGGCGCGGATTTCCATCGCGAGTTGCGCGCGCACGTGTGGCAGAAAGAAGAAGCGGAAGCCGTCGCGCACCATGTTGTCGCCGAACATCCCCTGGGCGTCGACCAATGCCGGGATCATCGCGCGCGGCAGCGTTGCCGCGCCGTCCGCCAGCACCAGATGCAGGCCGACCCGCAGGCCCGGCAGACTCCGCGCCCGCTGGACGGCGTCCTGTACGGCGGGCGCGCCGACCATCAGGCTCGCCGCGGTCAGCACGCCGTGCCGGCAAGCAAGCTCGACCGCTTCGTTGACACGCGGATGCAGACCGAAGTCGTCAGCCGTGATGATCAGCCGGCGCTGCGGTTGCCGATGCGGCTGCGCGCGACCACCGGAGACGCTCTCCATCACGCTTGGTGGGCGCGCAGGAACCGGAAGAATTCGACGCCTTCGCGCAGGCGCCGTTTCATCATGTCCCAGCTC
>NZ_JBYSWU010000087.1:0-16384 GCF_058781505.1 Paraburkholderia sp. FW306-2-2C-D06C
AGCTGCGTACCGTTCTCGCCGGCCAGCGTCACCGAACCGAGATTCGTCGTGCCGTCGGCGTTCCTGTCGTACGTCACCGCGGCAATCGACTTGCCGTCCTCACCGATCAGGCCCGACGACTTCAGCTGCGATACGTTCACCGCGTCCTTGTCCGCCACACCGGCCTTCACGTTCGACAGGATCGTGCCGTCCTGACCCGCGAGCGTTGCCGAGCCGTAGTTCGGCGTGCCGTCCGCGTTCTTGTCGTACGTCACCGCAGCGCGCGTATGGCCATCGCCGTCCACGAGGCCCGCGTTCGCGAATTCATTCTTGATGTTCGTGATGTCGCCCGTGTTCGTCGCCACCCGGCCGTCCAGGTTCTCCAGCGCATCGCCGACGTTGTGATAGGCGATCTGCTTCGAACCGTCCGCGGGATCGGCCAGACTGTACGTCGGCGCCGACAACTGACCGTTCGCGTCCACCACCGAACCACCACCCAGCGCATCCGCTACGCTCTGCGCCGTGCCGTGCAGCTGCGAGCCGTTGACCGCGTCCTTGCTGTCCGCGCTCACCTCGCCTGCCTTCACATTCGTGATCGTCGTGCCGTTCTCGCCGGCCAGCGTTACCTTGTCCTTCTGCACGCTGTCGTAAGCCACCGCGTTCGGATCCGTTCCGCCGCCTTGGCCCGCGGCCGAAAGTGCATCGCCGACGTTGTCGTAGACCTGATCGCCGACCTTGTACGTCGGCGCCGTCACCGAGCCGTCCGCGGCAATGCTCGAGCCGCCGCCCAGCGCATCCGTCACGCCCTTCAGCTGGCTCAAGTTCACCGCGTCGGTACTTTGCGTACCCTTTGAGACATTGACGATCTGGCGCTGAACCTTGCTCGATCCGACAGAGAGTGCGTTGCCGCGATTCGCGACGGAGTCGGAGCCCAACGCCACGCCGCCCGAACCGGCCGTCGTCACGCTCGCGTTGGCGCCCAGCGCAATGGCACCGCTGACGTTTTGCGTGACGTTCGCGTCCTTACCCATCGCAATGCTGTTCGCGGAGCCGGGCAGCACTTTCGCCGCGTTGCCGATCGCCACGGAGCTCTCGCCAATCGCACTGACCCAGTTGTTCCCGACAGCCACCGAGTTGGCGCCGTTCGCCCTCACTTCCGAGCCGACACCCAACGCCCTCGTGCCGTTCGTCGTCACCATGCTGCCGATCGCAACCGAATACGGCTGATCGATCCCGGTCTGCGCGATGCTGCCGATGGCGACAGAATTGTCGGACTGCGCAACCGATTGCAGGCCGACCGCGATCGCATTCACACCCGCCGCAGCCGACGCCACACCGATGGCGGCCGCGGTGCCCGACGCCGGATCCCGACCGTTCATCGACGCGATGGATGGCAGACTGCCGTCGTCGCCCAACCCTTCGACCGCGACGAAGCTGCCCGGCTTCGAACTGACGTCGCGCGTCATGTCGTCCATTCGCACCGCCCGGGTCATCGCTTCGCTCGTGAACGCCTGGACCTGATTGCCGGCGGTAACAAGCGCGTCGTTCAACTGCTTCATGTTGACCGCATCGTTATCATCGACGCCGTCGCCGACGTTCACGATCCGGCGCTCCGCCCCGTAGGAGCCCACCGACAGGGTATTTGCCCCAGTCGCGACCGAATTGATGCCGATTGCGATCGAGCTGTTGCCCGATGCCCGTGCGCCGGAGCCGATTGCCAGCGTATCGGTGTTCGTCGCATTTGCGGCCGAACCGATCGCCACGCTGTTCTTGCCCAGTGCATTCGCCTGCACCCCCGTTGCTTTGACCTTGATGTACTTCATGTCGAGCGAGCCGTCGCCGAGGCTCGTCGCGATATCGTTCTTGACGTCGCTCAGACCAGTCGCGAGCTGCTTCACGTTGACGGCATCGGTGTCCGCGACGCCCGTCGCGACGTTCTTCAGTGATACCGGCGCAGCGCCCGTGCCGCCGAGCGTCACGCTGGTCTTGCCCGCGCCGTCGTATTGAACGGCATTCGCGTCGGCGCTGCCGCCGCCCGTCGAGGCGGCCGCCTGAAGCGCATCGCCGACGTTGTTGAACGTCTTGTCGCCCACCGTGTAGGCCGGCTTCGAGATCGTGCCGTCCGCGTTGACGGTCGATCCGCCGCCGAGCGCGCCCGCGACACTCGACGTCGCGCCGAACAGCTGCCCGCCGTTCACGGCCTCCATGCTCGATGCCGTCACCTTGCCGGCCTTCACGTTGCCGAGCGTCGTGCCGCCGGTGCCGGCGAGCGAGACGGTTCCCTTCTGCGCGCCGTCGTACGTGACGGCAAGCGACTCGCGCGTCACCGGATCGAGCAGGCCGCCGTCCGTCAGCGACTGCTGCAGGTCGCTGACGTTCTTGTTCGTCGTGAAGAGTTGCGCGCCGTTCACGGCGTCCGTGCTCGTCGCGGTCAGCCGGCCTGCCTTCACGTTGGTGAGCGTGGCAGCCGGCGAACCGCTATTCAGCGTGACGCGGTCCTTCTGCGCACTGTCGTAAGTCACCGCCAGCGACTCTCCGGTACCGGGATCGATCAGGCCGCTGTCCGTCAGCGATTGCTCGACGTTGGTCACGCGATTGTTGGTGGCGAAAAGCTGGCTACCGTTCACGGCGTCCGTGCTGCTCGCGGCGAGCGTGCCCGCACGCACGTTCGTCAGCTTCGCCACGGCGGCACCCGTGCCGCCGAGCGTCACGGCGCTCTTCGACGCATCGTCGTACTGCACGGCATTGTCGCCCCCGCCAGTTTGCGATGCCGCCTGCAACGCCGACCCGACGTCGTTATAGACATTGTCGCCGACCCGGTAGGACGGCTTCGTAATGCTGCCATCCGCCGCAACGCCGGCACTGCCGCCCAATGCGGACGTCACGCCCTGCAACTGGGCGACGTTGACGGCGTCGGTGGCCTGCGTGCCGCGCGCCACGTTGACGACCTGACGCTCGAATCCCGCAGTACCCACCGAAACCGTCTCTGCGCGGGTGGCTTCCGAGTACGAGCCGAGCGCCACGCTGTCAGAAGCCCGCGCGACCGCGTTCGTGCCGATCGCCATCGCGTTCTCCGACGATGCCGCGGCCGCCATGCCGATGGCCATCGCGCCGGTCTGCGACGCCACCGTCGAATCGCCGATCGCCAGACCCGATTCCGCGGACGCCTGCGCCTTGCGCCCCAGCGCGTACGCGCCCCACCCGGAAGCCTGCGCCTCGTTTCCGAGGGCGATCGACGACTTGCCAGCTGCGTTCGCGCCGGCCCCGAGTGCAACCGCGCCTTCGTCGCCAAGCGCCGACGCTTGCGCGCCGACCGCCACGTTGTTAGCCTTGGCGGTCGCCACACTGCCGACCGCAACCGCGCCGCCGAGCCCGGTCGAAGACGGCCGCGTGCTCGCGTTGCTGCCGATCGCGATCGATTTTTCACCGAGCGCCGATGCGTTGTCCGTGCCGTTGCCGTTCGCGTCGATTTTGATATACGGGCTGTTGTCAGAAACAACCGCCCGCGTATCCGTCGCGGGTATCATCCTCGCGAGGTCGGCGCGCTTGATTTCGCCCGGCGACACTTCCGACGTATCGATCGTGTCGTCAAGGGCATCCGCTGGTGCGGCGAATGCGGACCCCACCGATGCGGCAATTATCGCGGTCGATGCCGCAATTCGGGCGGTCGCAGATGCTCCCTTCGATCTTCCCCGCGACATCTCGGACGCTGCGCACCAAGTACTGGTCGAGGCATTCCAAACAACTCGATACGTCTTGTTCATTCAAACTTTTCCTTTTTGTATGTCCTATCCGCTGCATGCATCAATTAGGGCTTGAATGCTGGTGCCGCAGATCATTAACGACGAGATGAACTTCAATCTTTCCGGCAGTCTGTCAGAACGATTTAGCAACGCTCCGATGCGCATCTCAGCTCCGCTGGTTAGTGGAGCTTTATAAAAAACATCGACCGTCACGAACGCAAAAACACCTTATAGCGAACGTAGAGTCTATTAGCGCTACCGCCACCGCGTAATAGGACAAATACAAAAACCATGTGGTTATCAATAGAACAAGCACGAATTATTTTGATACACCTGTCGTCGCTTGAGCCAGCGTCGCTGCATGCTGGTCATACGTCTTGTGTTTACCTCTATAAATCAGATGTACTGATGATACTTCAGGGTCGACGCCTCGAAACCCGAGATCGACCAACACGGTCTTCGGCAGCGGTGTACCGGGCAGGTCCTGCAACAGGATGGAGTGATCGTCGAACGCGGGCGGGCACTATCGTCGCTCACCACGGAGGACGCGATCGCATACCGGGCGTTTCTACGCCGGCCCGCCCCGCGCGAACGCTGGATCGGTCCGCCGCGACCGCGCACAGCCCCCGACTGGCGACCGTTCGCCGGCAACCTGTCCGCGCGGTCCACAGCCTATGCGCTTTCTGTCCTGAGTGCGCTGTTCCGTTGGCTGATCGAGCAACGATACGTGCTCGCCAAACCCGTTTGCCGGAATCAAGGTCCGGGGCCATACGCGGGTCACAGCGCTTGACACGTCACGCGGCTTCACCGAAGGCGAGTGGCTGCTCGTGCGCGCCATCGCGGACGGACTTGAATGGTCCTATGACTGGGCTGAACCAGCCGCGCAGAGGATGCGTTTCATGCTCGACTTCTCATATGCGACCGGATTGCGTGCGAGCGAACTCGTCGGTGCAACGCTTGGTGACCGTACGTAATGGTGAACTCCGGTGTCGCGATCCGCCTTGCGGAATTCGGCATCACCTCGCTCATCGAGCATAAGGAGCATGCTGGTTAGCCATCACCACTTCTTCGTACTGCTCTACAGACATTGGTCGAAAGAAATGGAATCCCTGCGCGACCCTGCAATTTGCATTCAGAATGAGGTCAGCTTGAGCGGCGGTCTCGACGCCTTCCACCACAAGATTCAGGTTCAGGCGTGACGCCATACCCGATAGGCTCTCAATTATTGCGTACGCTTTTGTATTGCTGGTGGCGCGAGCAATGAACGAGCGATCGAGCTTGATCTCGTCGATCGGGAGTCGAACGAGCATATCGAGCGAACCGATGCCGGTGCCCAAATCATCGAGTGCCAGATGAAATCCGTGATTCTTCAATTGAGTCATGGACCACACCAGCAAATCTGGGTCATCGCACGATTCTGTCTCCGTCATCTCGAGCTTGATCGCGCTTGCAGGCAATTGATGCGAGTGGAGCGCTTTTTGCAGGTCCGCGAGAAGCTCCCGTCTTGCAAGCACTCTGGCTGACGCATTCACCGCAACGGGAATCCGGATGCCGAGCGCATACAGCCGCGATTGCATGGAGAGTGTCTGGTCGACGATGGCTCGAAACGTATGAACTGCAAATCCATTTGTCTCCAGGTTCTTGATGACAGTCGCCGTGTCAAGCTGCGTCTGGTCTGCATCGCGCCAGCGCGCGAGTGCTTCCGCGCCGACAATGCGTCCGTCAGTGACGTCCACCTGAGGTTGCAGCACAATAGTGACCTCGTTGACGAATGTGAGCATCAAGTCGTATTGCATCTCGTCTGCAGCAGGACCGGGGTGCTTATTTGCGGATTCGTTTGAGGGCGTCCACGCCGTTGTGCGCCGTGGGCGCGACCATCCGTTCGTTGCAGGTTCACTTTTTTCGTTCACGAACGTTTCGCGGGAGGTAGATCTGACACCGCGGATCAACGAACAGCGACTCATATCGACCATGTAATTCGTATTCCTCATTTGCGTCCTCATGGAATCTCTCCGTCATAGTCGATCGGCGGGTGAGTAGCGTTACAGTGAAGTAACGGCTATCGCGTCTTTCACCAAAACCAACGAGGAAAGCTGCAGCGCGGCAAGTGTTCCATCTGCGTTTCTGCACATAAGTGTGTGGGTGCAATATCGCAATTCTAGTTTTGATCGCACATCGGCTATATAGGACGAGAACGAAAACCAGGGGTTCGCGGGCAGAAAGCGCACGGCGATTGCACGAAGATCCTCACCAGCCAAGGATCTTGGCGCGATAGGGGTCGCTGACACAGGCCTTGAGACGGCGATTTTTTAGTCCGGCCTTGGTTTTTGTGTCGCGTTTGAGCAGATTCAGCGCGATGCGGGCGCAGGACCTCGAAGTTATGCGCGGTGTTCTCGACACGCACGCGGCACTGGTCTTCGCCAAAGGCCACATCGAGTACCCAATGCATCGAAATTTCGATGCGCCAGTGGGAGCGCATCGCATGGGCGATGTGCGCCGCATCGGGCGGCAGGCTGGAGACGTAGAAACGGCGCTCGGCGGTGATGGTGTCACCGATCTCACGCGGACTCGACCATCACGATCGAGCGCAAGCCCGGCCACAGATCAGGCTCGCGCTGCCAGCGCGTGAGAATGTCGCTGGCCACGCAGCGGCGCGTCTCGATGCGGCCGTGATCCTTTTCGACCTCGCGATGCTCGCTTGTATAGTCCGCATTTTGAGATCGCGGAGCGCTTACTTCGCGAACTGATCGGGAACGTCGGTTACGCGACGTTGCGACAGATGGTTCATCCAGTCGGTCCCGCTGAGTCCGGCCTTGTTGGCCGCCGGAGCAGGGCGCGATGGCGGCGCGATATCGCGAAGGTGCGTGCCGGCCGACAGGGTGATCGATGCATATTCGTCAGTGCCGAGCTGCGATGGTGCGAGCGGTGAATAAGCGCCCGCCACCGAAGGCTTCGGCGATCTTTGTTGCGCGATTGCGGGCACGGTGATCTGCGGCACGCAGTCGTTCAGTGCCGGCATAGCCGGCAGGCAGGCCAACGAACTGTGGCGGCTTTTTTCACGCAGATTGCCGGTCGCTTCGCGACGGCTGTCGGTGATGCGCTGTGGTTTTGCCCGCCGTAACGCGGGCCCACGCTGCGGGAGCCGGCGCGAGGATATTCGTCGCGGCACTGGCTGTGGAGTCGCGTCCCGATGCCATGGCGTCAGACGTGATTTTCGGCGCCGCAGGCACGGCGGTCCCATGCCCGCCTGACCCCGCCGCGCCCGACGCACTCATAGCCGTACTGTTGGTAGCGGCTGGGCGCTGAGTTGCCGCCGCGTCAGGCGAGCGGCGATTCGTCACCGGCGCGTCGCGCGTGGCCGAGACCTTGCCCGCGGGTTTTGCGTCGCTAACCGCGTGACGCTGTGCCAGATGCCCGAAGGCAATCCACGCGAGCATCGCAACGCCGCCAAGCGCGCAGGCGCCGCCGGTCAACGCACCCCAATGCACCGACGCGCCGCGCCGCGCTGCCAGCACTTCCGGCGCGCCGGCCGACGCGAAAGGCGCAGCTTCAGCGGACGTTTGCAAAGATTCTTCGGCCGGCGCGTCGAACACAGTTGGCGAAGCGTCTGGCGCGGTGGCAGCAGCGGAAGCCGCAGGCCGTTCGCGCAACGGCTGCCATTGACAAAGCGAGTGAATGGTCTGCGCGTTCAGGCAAAAGGTGCGTAGCACGGCCGCATAGAGCGCCTTGAGTTCCGCGCGCAAGCTGTAGCCCGGCGGGAGCAGCGTCCAATCGCGGCCGAACGACGCCGGCAGGTGACCGAGCGGCCTCAAGCTCGGCAGCGCCATGGAGCCTTCGATCAGCGTAAGGGGAATGGTGGTCGACATCGGTCTCTTCGCAGCGCCTCGTAATGGACCCGCGGATCGGCCGATCCGGGGCTCTGTGGGGACTCTGGCTTCGGAGCGATGCGAATGAAACGCCGCACTGAAACGCGGTACTCAGGTCGAGCACGCTGGCGCGTGGGCGTTTCACTGTGAAGCCATCGGGGTGCGGAAGATGATGCCAGGAAACGGCCTAACCGGCGATCAGACTGGTCTGAAAAACAGGTGCCGGACCCGCAAGACCGGCTTGCGGATCGCTGGAGAGCAATTCGTGCACATTGATGGACAGCTTGAGGAATGCGGCCGTCTAGCTTGGTTGAGGCGGGGCCCACGGTGGACGGGCAGATACTTTCGATTAGCCCTCCCTTTACTGAGTGGCCTGCCGCCCACGCCCACCAGCGCGGTCATGGCACACGGTCACTAGCGACGCCGCACGGGCGAAAACCGCAAGGCGCAAGGCACTTGACTGATTTTCGTATCAGTCATATTTGGCTTGTCATGCCGAATGCCTACACTCGCATGCGGCCTGTGTGCTGTCGCTCCCAGAGAAATCATGGCGGAGCCGAGCGGGCACCACTCCCAACGATCGGTCCGACCGCCTGTTCAGAGTACGCCATTCCAATGATCCCCATGAGAAGACCGAGCAAATTCCCTGCCACCCATGCACTATTGCTGTTCGTCGAGTTAAGCGATCCAAACCGGGAACGCTTCATCTCCTCGATGAACGAATTCCTCCTGGCGTCACCGAAATGGCGGCGACGATTGATTGAGCAATGGAAACTCGAATGTGCACAGGAATTCCCTACCGTAGCAGGCGCGTGACGGACAACCACGGTCTTCTCCAGGCGCCAGATCGAATCTCACGGCTATCGCGAAACGCTTCCCTCTCGCTCAGTCACGATTCATCCGGGCGGTGGAGCTGCGTTCAATCGCCGGTTCGCCCGCATCTGAGCGTCATCACTTCCGTTGCTGGATCAGCGCGGCGGCAAAGCATTCCGGGATGAGCCGCTTTTGACTGACGCGGCGCCCGTTCTGCAGCAGCCGGAAAGACGCTGACAGTGATTCGACGAGCAATTCGTTGTCTGTGATGCGATTTGAGACTTGTCCGATGCGAACAACCGTCAGTGCAGAACTGGTCCGATGCAGGATTGCATAAGGTTCAGATACAGTGCCTGGATGGCATTTGCATTGCCACCATCCACGTCAGCCAACGGACTCTCGCATATTCACGATGAAGATCAAACTAATTCTTGCGGATGATCACCCAGCGTTGATCCTGGGTATCAAGCAGGCGCTTGCCGGCATTCACACGATTAGCGTCGTCGGCACCGCGAGGAACTCAACTGAGATCGTGGAACTCCTGTCCCGGGAAATGTGCGACGTCCTCGTAACTGACTATACGATGCCCGGCGGGAAGTTCGGTGATGGGATGGCGCTTATATCGTTCCTGCGACGGCGATATCCCGCGCTCAGACTGATCGTCTTTACGGCAATCGAGAATCCCGCCATGACTCAGGGGATGTTGAAGCTTGGCGTTCAGTCAGTGCTCGGCAAAATCGACGACGTGGGGCATCTGATTACGGCGATTCACGCGGTTCACGCCGGCGCGGTGTACGTTTTGCAAGGCGACAGGAACAGCGGTCCCCGTGTCCGCGTGCCGAGACCAGTTGTCAACGGCATCGAGCAGTTGAGCAAACGTGAGGCCGAGGTGGTACGCCTGTACGTTTCCGGGTGGTCCATCAACGAAATTGCGGTGCAGGTACATCGCACCAAACAGACCGTCAGCGCCCAGAAAACGAGTGCGATGCGCAAACTGGGGGTGACTCGGGATGCTGACTTGTTCCGCTTTGCGTATGAAACCGGACTCATGGTTGAGGGCGCTCCTCGCGACGTGCGCTGACAGATAGCCGGCCAGATACGGATAGGCCTGTCCGGCAGATGCCGTGGCTCAAAAATGGCGATAGCTGATCGAGTGCGACGTGCTCAGGGGCGAACGCATTTCATATTGTCCTGGCCTCATGGCCGGGTAGTTTCTCTTTCCGGATATTCATACCTGCGAGAGCTGCGACAGGCGGCTGGCTGATCGCATCCGGAAGATGCGGCAACGCTCCGATCTGAGCCATTGGGCGGATGTGTGTTTGAAAGCGCGGCCCGTACTCCGCTGGCTGCCGCCCTTTTCAGATCCGCTGACCAGTCTGCCGCGAATACGTGTGCCCGCGCCCGCCTGTGACTGAGCGCGGTGGACGACCGGCTCGATGACCTGGAGTCGGCGCTTTACGAGCAGATCGCAGCATCGGACACTACGCCGTAGGCAGTTGGTGAGTGTGCTGAAGGGCGTCCGGGCCGGTGGCGGCGGGTTCGGCAGGACGCACTGCGCGCCGGTGCGGCAGTCGGACGATACCGACAATGTGCATTGTCGTCCTTCAGGCATCGGCCTTTCGCCGTGACGCGGTTTACTCCGGCTTGTTCTGGGACGTCTGCGGGTCCAGACCCACCTCTGTTGCGTACTTGTAAACGTCCGCGTCCTTCTCCAGGCCGAGTTTCCTCATCGCACTCGTTTTCTGGGTGCTGACAGTCTGTTTGCTGCGATGCAACTGCTCGGCGATTTCCCCAATCGCGAGGCCAGAGACGAAAAGGCGGATGACTTCCAATTCGCGTTGCGAAAGACTGCTTGCGGTTTTCACCCACGGAGCATTGCTCACGACATCGCTAACGGTGGGCGAGGTGTATCGCCCACCGGAAAAAGCCGCATGTATCGCCGGCAATACATGACTTGTGTCGTCCGACTTGCTGACGATGGACGTGATTCCGTTTCCAAGCAGGTTGTGCAGAATGCCAGGCGAATTCATCATGGTGACGACAACGACCCTGACCTGCGGAAACCGCCGGCCAATGAACGTCAGTAAAGCCGTTCCGTCGCCGTAGTCTCCTCCCGGCATCGCGTAATCCGTAACCAGGACGTCACACGGCGTGAGTTCGAGTTGGTGTACCAGGTCGCTTGAATTGGTCGCTTCACCGACAATGGTGATTGACCCTGTATCTGCTAGCGCCTGCTTGATACCGAGCAGAATGGCCGGATGGTCGTCGGCGAGCAGAACACGGATTGAGAATGGTTTCATGAATAGTTTTCCGGCGGCGGTTGCATTATTTGTGAATTATCAATAATTGGCGGTTAAGCATAAACACCATGTTTGACCGGCGGCGCAATCGCGGATGTCTTTTCCTGCAGGTATATTAGGCCCGTGCCTGAGCCTCTGCGCAAAATGTTGCGCGAGCCGCAACATTTCGAAAAAACAAGGCAACATGCCAATTAATCTCAAACGACTGCTCGCCCATCCGGCTGGAAGCGCCCGCAGCAAGAGCCCTTCCATGTTGCGTCACTACCAGCGTACGTTACTCGTGGGCGGCGGTGTTGCTCTATCCATTTTTATTCTTGTTGCTGCAGCATTGATCTCGTGGGTCGAGGTAAGCGACTATATCTCGAGCCGGCATTCTACATTTCTGATCCACAAGTCATTGCTTGCGGCGTCGATCGGCACGAAGCAGGTGTCCTTCCAGCGAGGCATCACCAGTTCCGAGTATATCTGGCGGGCGCGACGACGTGCCCCACTCCCGCTGCTCCGGCAGTTCGAAGCCCAAGGCGGGCGCGTGGTGGTGCAGCGTGACAGTTACACCGCATCACAACTGGCGGTAGGTTCCATTACGGCAGACAGGGCTGCCTCCGCATTCACAAAGTACCTGGCGTTCACAGAGGAGAACGGGTATCCGGCCGATACGCAAGTCCTGCCGGGAGGCGTTCCCTTATCGGGCTACCTCTACAACCCGGAGCGGACGTTTATTTCCATCCTGCCGTCACCCAGGAATGTCGATGCACCGGCGCTTGCGGGTGCACGGGACGCGGCTGACCTGATCAGCCGGCTGGTGGCGGACGTCGGCGACCCGCAGCAGTTGGCGAATAACGCTGGTCGATCATCTACGCGCACCGTCACATGGCTGCCTCCGAGGCCAGATCCGATAACAGGCGAGCCGGTCGTCCGGCTGGTACAAACGGCGCTGGACGGCAACAAGCCCTTTATGGTGGTCGTCAGTAATTTTCCGGTGAAGGCGCTTTCCGACAGTCTTGCGGGGATGCCGTATGAAGGCGCATTCGCGATTTTCGACCGCGCCGGCAGGACAGTATTGATCCAGCAAGGACGAAGCGCCGACGACGCGGATCTGGCCACCCGGCTCGTCGATTCCCGCGCCGGGCGCGGCGAGGTCGAGATGTCTGCGGAGGAATACCACCAGGGCTTGTTCCTTGTTAGCGACCGCCTGCCCGATACGGGGTGGACCCTCACATACGCCTACTCGTGGCGCACGATTCTGGCGGCATTGGCGCCGAGGCTCACGTTACTGGTTATCGCGACATTGGTCGGGCTGCTGGGGCTATGGACCTTCGTCATCGTATTCAACGCACGGGTACTCAAGCCAATTTATCTCCGTTCGTTGCGCGTGGCCGAAAGCGAGATGCTTAATCGCACCATTATCCAGACAGCGCCTGTAGGGCTAAGTCTGCTCTCGGCAACAGACGGAGGCGTGCTGTTGCAAAACGAAGTCATGAGGGCGTACGAAACGAGCGCAAACAGCACCTCCTTTCACGAAAGTCTCTGGAAAACGTACCGGAGCGTAGTTGAGGCAGCCGGCAGCCGTTCAGACGAGTTGGTCGAGCATGAATTGACTGTCGATCGGCGGGATCGTGAGCAAACGCACTTGCACTTCACTGCGATACGGGCCCGGTATCAGGGTATCGACGTTTTATTGTGCGCGTTGCTGGACATAACTGCCCGGAAGAACATTGAACTGAAGCTCGAAGAGGCGCGCCATGCGGCCGACGCAGCCAACAGTGCGAAATCGACTTTCCTTGCGACGATGAGTCACGAGATCCGTACGCCGCTCAACGCGATACTTGGCAATCTCGAACTGCTCGCGCACTCACAGCTATCGGGCGTGCAGGCCCGCCGGCTTCGGACCATTGATTCTGCCTCTGCCGCCTTGCTGGATATCATCAACAACGTTCTCGATCTGTCGAAGGTCGAGTCCAACCAGATGACGGTCGAATCGGTGCCATTCGATCTTGGCCGCCTGCTGCGGGAGATAGTCTCCGTATTCGCTCCTCTTGCCGAAGCAAAGAACGTGAGTTTGAGGTGCGAGCTGGACGACGGCCTGGCCCGCGTTTGCCGTGGCGACGTTGCGCGGCTGCGCCAGATCATGTCGAACCTTGTCAGCAACGGCATCAAGTTTACCGAACGAGGCGCCGTGACGATTCACGCGTCCGAGGCTCGCGACGTCGTCGGCAATGCGATGGTCGAACTGCGCGTGAGCGATACAGGAATCGGCATATCGGAGGAGGGCCTTACAAACATCTTCGACGTTTACGCACAGGCCGACGCCTCAATACACAGGCGCTTTGGCGGAACCGGCTTGGGACTGCATTTGTGTCACCGGCTAGTAACGCTCATGGATGGCTCGATCACGGTGAAAAGCAGACTCGGTGTGGGGAGTGTTTTTGCGGTAAGACTATCGTTGCCTGCGGAGCCGGACACTTTCCCTGCACAAGGTAAAGAGGAACTGGTGGACGCCGCCGCGCGCCCCGACCAGACCGACCCCGTGCCGATCCGTGTGCTCGTCGCGGAGGATCACCCGGCAAGCCGTGAACTGCTGCGCGATCAGCTTGAATTGCTGGGCCATGAAGCTGACATTGTCGAAAACGGTAGCGAAGCACTTCGCGCGTTCGGCGAGAGGCCATACGATGTCGTGCTGACCGATCTCGGCATGCCAGTGCTCGACGGCTACGCGCTTGCGGTGTGCATTCGCGATCAGCGCAAATCCGTGCCGGTAATCGCCATGACAGCGAATACCACCGCCGACGAACATCGCCGTTGCTTCGACGCGGGAATTGTAGAGGTCGTTGTGAAGCCGCTGTCGCTGGCGGCCCTTGACCGCACCCTTCGTCGTAGTGCTGGCAGGGCGGAACGGGCATCCGCCGACGTCGCTGAGAGTGCTAGTCGTCGCAATCTCTCAGACGGGGTTCGGATGGCCCTGCGCAGCTCGACACTTGAATCGCTCGCGGAAATAGGCATTGCCGCACCGGCCGGCGATCTCAATACCGTCGCGACCCACATGCATTCGATAAAGGGCGGCTTCGCGATGGTCGGGGAGATATCGATCGTGGCGCAATGCGAACAACTGGAGCAGCTTCTGCGAGCAGAAGGCCTGGCGAGCATGGAATTGCTGTGGCCGGAACTGGAGCGGCATATTCGGGATGCCCTCATGAAATCTTCTCTCAGGGCGAATACAGATAACGTCTGATGCCGACTTCCATCAGGAGGGTTTCCGGGAGCGTATCCTGCAGCCATTTGAACAACTGCCGACTCGACAACGCCCGCTTAAACTGACGCACGAATTCCTCAAGGTGGTGCTGCACTACGCGATACAGGTTGACCAGTTCGCCGTTGATGTCATCGATGACCTCTACCTTCGCCGGCGGACGCCTGAAATACAACGCGGCTCCGCCTGCGAACACCTCGACGTAGCACTCATGCGTCGGAAAGCGCGGGATGAGGTGATCGGAGCGCCGCTCTAACGCGTTGTTGTCCGGCAGCAGGATACCGCTTTCGGTGTAGCGAATCAGTGCCTACCAGTGACGTAATGCGTAGCCGGAGGCTTTCGCGTGTCGACTTTCTCGGTGGCGAACGGTGTGACGCAGGGAAACTACTACGAGAACGCTGGAGCCGTTGCCGCTTACCAGCGGTAGCCGACGCCCGCGCCAATCGCCAGCGTACCGCGCGTGTTGGTCGAGCCGGAGCCTTTGATCACCCACTTGCCGTTGCGGGTGGCCGTGGACAGGCCGAATGCGACCGCCGACTGGCCCGCGTAGGTTCCGCCCGCCACCGACACCATGCTTTCGCCGGCAAGCGCCGCCTGCGGCAGGTTGGCTATTGCAACAGCGGAAGCCGTCCCGGCGTTCGCGTCGCGGCGATAGCTGTCCAGGTCCGAGCGAACACTGCCGATCGCGTTATCCAACTGACGCACGTTGACCGCATCGGTCGGCGCGGCGCCGTCCGCAACGTTGACGATCTGGCGTTCGTTGCCCACGGAGCCCACTGACACCGTGTTCTCGCGATCCGCCACGGAGCCCTGCCCCAAAGCGACGGAGTTGTTTCCCGTCGCGCTCGCGTTCTGACCGATCGCGGTGCCGGCGTCGCCCGACGTGCTGGAACCCTGCCCGATCGCAGTGCCGCCGTTGCCGGATACATTCGAGCCCGCGCCTACTGCCGTGCCGTTGTCGACCTTTTCTCCGTTCGACCCACCCACGGTCGCGCCGTTGCCTACCGCCGAGCCGTTGTCGCCGACCACCTGCGAGCCGTTGCCCACCGCCGAGCTGCCGTTGCCATCGGTGCTACCGCCACCGATGTTGTCGCCGTTAGCGCCGCCGCCCGAGCCGATGTTGTCGACGCGCTCGTTCAGATCGCCGATCCGGCTTTGCAGGCTGTTGTAGCGGCTCTCGAAATCCTGTTGCATTGCATGCAGCTGGCCGCCGTTCACCGCTTCCATGCTGCCCGCTGCGATCGCGCCGTTCGCCAGGTTCGCGAGCACCGTGCCATCTGCGCCGCCCAATGTTGCGCGCTCCAGCCCGATGCCGTCATATGTGATCGCGCCAAGCATCTGTCCTTCCGAATCGACCAAGCCGACCGACCGCAGCTGGGCAATCGTCACTGCGTCGTGGTCGTCCGTGCCGTTCGCAAGCCCGGTCAGCACGCGGTTGCCTTCCGAGCCGCTGAAGTCCACCAGCGAGCCGCCGAGCCCCCGCGCCACCGTAACGCTGCTGGCGCTGGCATCGTGCTTCACGAGGCCGAGCGAGCCGGTCGACAGATCGTTGCTGATCTGCGTGATGGCAGTTTCGCTGTTCGTCACGCGGCCGTCGATCATGGTCAACGAGTTGTCGATGCTCGTGATCGCACCGCCGATCCCCTGCACAGTTGCGCCGCTGACCGTGTAGGTCGGGGCCGATACCGAGCCGTCCGCATTCACCGTGGTCTCGCCGCCCAGCGCGTTCGCCACGCTCGTCGCGGTGCCGTGCAGTTGTGCGCCGTTCACCGCCTCGCTGCTCGTCGCGCTCACCGCGCCGTTTGCCACGCCCTTGAGCGTACGGGAACCTTCCGTGCCGGTGAAATCCACCGCGGCGCCGTCTTTTGCGCCGCCCACCGTGATGTCTGCACCCGCTTCCGCTTGTTGCACGAGACCCACCGTGCCGTCCGACAGTTCGGACAGCGAGTTCTGGATGTCGTTGATGTTCGTTTCGGCTGTACCCACGCGGGTGTCCAGACCGCTAATTGCCGTCGCGTTGGTCTTGATCTCTGTTTCCGCAGTACTGACGCGCGTATCCAGACCACTGATCGCCGTCGTGTTGTCCGTGATGCCCGTTTCAGTTGCGCCCACGCGCGTGTCCAGACCGGTGATCGCCGTCGCATTTTCGGCGATACCAATATTGGCTGCCGTCAAGCTGCCATCCAGTGCGTTCAACGCGTTGCCGACGCTGCTCTGCACGCCGCCGTTCGCGAGCGTAAAGGTGGGCGTCGAGACCGAGCCGTCCGCATTCACCGTGGTCTCGCCGCCCAGCGCGTTCGCCACGCTCGTCGCGGTGCCGTGCAGTTGTGCGCCGTTCACCGCCTCGCTGCTCGTCGCACTCACCGCGCCGTTTGCCACGCCCTTGAGCGTACGGGAACCTTCCGTGCCGGTGAAATCCACCGCGGCGCCGTCTTT
>NZ_JBYSWU010000088.1:0-15740 GCF_058781505.1 Paraburkholderia sp. FW306-2-2C-D06C
CTCAAAGGCAAGCTCGGCTCAAAGGCAAGCTCGGCTCAAAGGCAAGCTCGGCTCAAAGGCAAGCCCGACTCGAAGGCAAGCCCGACTCGAAGGCAAGCCCGACTCGAAGGCAAGCCACACACACAGACCAATCGATCAGCTATCCCGAGAACTTCGTAGCCGCGCGGTTCAGGGGCCGCCATCGGCAGGTCCTGCTTTGCCACCACCAGCGGACGCAGTGGAATCGTTCTTTATCTGCTGCCAGATCCGGTACGCTTCCCAGCCGGCAAGCGCAAGGCCGCCCCACTTGATCACAGGTTTCGCGCTGGCCAGGACGGCCGCGCGTAGCGGCTTGGCCAGCAAGATCGAGGCGATCGAACTGATGAGCGGGTACTGTTTGAGTAGCACGCCGATGTTTGCTGCGTTCAGGATGCCTGCTTTCGATCCGCTGCCCACGCGCATGCCGCCGAAGCCCGGCACGATGAATTTGAGCCAGCTGAAGTGCGTCACGGCTTGCCGCAGTTCGACGGTTGCCTGAGCGAGTTCCACCCGCTCCACGTCCGCGCGCACCATCAGCAGTTCCTTGCGCAACGCGCGCAGATGCGGCGCGCTCAAATCTCTCGCCTGGTGGCGCTTGTTGCGGAAAGCGGTATCGGAATGGCTTTGGCTCATGGCGGGTGGGCGGCAGTAGTGGAGGACAGTAAGACGGCGCTGCTAAACGCTGGCGGCAGATGCGGAAGGCACAGGGCGCTTCAATCACCGCTTACGCGTAGCCGTGTCACTGTTTGCGGAAGATATCCCGGTCTTTCTCGAACTCGGCAATAGTGGCTTCGAAGACCATCGGCGCATTGCGCAAACCGCTGCGCGCCTTCAGCGCACAGGCCAGTCCGGCAATCGCATAAACCGCCGTGATGCCGGCGAGCGCCTGCCATCGGTACGTGTCCCAGAACGCGATAGCAATCAGCGCCGTCAAGGCGACCAAGGCCATCGTAGCGAGCATCATGGCGGCGAGGCAGAGGAACAGCACGCTGAGCAGACGGTCTTTTTCTTCGGCGAGTTCGATGCCGACCAGTTCAAGCCGCGTTTGCAGAATGGCAAACACAGAACCGATGATGCGGCGCAACGGACTGTGTTCTCCGCGCTGCGATTGTGTATCGATCGTCATGGCAGTGGACGTTGCGTGTGAAAGCCTAACCGGCGCGGGAGCGAGCGCGCCAGGAAAAGCGGACCGGCCGGGCCTGCGCCGGTCAACTCGATTTGCTGGTGTGCCGGACGTCGTTCGCCCGGCAACGGGACCGGTTTTACTTGCGGTTGATCAGCAGTCCCAGCAGCACGCCGGCGCCCGCTGCGATGCCGATGGATGCCCACGGATGTTCGTGCACATAGTCGTCGGTGGCGCGGGCGGCCTTTTTGCCTTTTTCGACCACTACGACCTGCACGTCAGCCGCCTTCTCCCGCGCCTGCTTCAAACGCGTAAGCGCCGTTTCGCGCAGTTCCGAAGCACGTTCGCCGGTGGCGCTCGCGGCCTGTTTCAGCAGATCTTCAGCGTCCGCGAGGACGGTTTTGATATCCGACATCAATCTCTCCTTGTTGACTTCCGACATTGATAGCTCCCCTTCGTGTCACGCCACGCGTGAATCGTAACCAAAGAAACGGCCGCTGGCGAGCACAGTGCCCGATTCGTCAAAACAAACGCACGAACCGTTCCCGGTTGAGGTAAAGCCAGAAAATTCCACGATCGAGTACACCGTGCAGCAAAGTTTGCCTGAGATGGAGTTGATCTGTCCCGCAAAGTTTCCACCAAAGCAGTGAAAATTACAAAAACGCATAAAGTAGTGACGCAATCTTGGTTCTTCGTGTACGGCCGCTCCCGTATGCTGTATTTTTGCGGGGCGCGCCTAGCGGGGCGCTGCGGGCGAACGCTCGCGCGAAATGTCCGAATACATCAAGGAGCTGCAACATGAGTCTACGTCTTGGCGACATCGCACCGGATTTCGAACAGGAGTCGAGTATCGGCCGCATCAGGTTCCACGAATGGCTGGGCGATAGTTGGGGCGTGCTGTTTTCGCACCCGGCGGACTTCACGCCGGTCTGCACGACCGAACTGGGGTTGACGGCCAAGCTGGCCGGCGAGTTCGAAAAGCGCAATGTGAAGACGATCGCGTTGTCGGTCGACAGCGCCGAGTCGCACAAGGAATGGATCAAGGACATCAACGAGACGCAGGCCGCGAGCGTCGGATTCCCGATTCTCGCCGACGGCGATCGCAAGGTCGCCGAGCTCTACGACATGATCCATCCGAACGCCAACGAAACGCTCACGGTGCGCTCGCTGTTCGTGATCGATCCGAAGAAGAAGGTGCGGCTGATCATCACGTACCCGGCCAGCACCGGCCGCAACTTCGACGAAGTGCTGCGGGTGGTCGACTCGCTGCAACTCACCGACAATTATTCGGTTGCCACGCCCGGCAACTGGAAGCAGGGCGATGACGTGGTGATCGTGCCGTCGTTGAAGGACGAGGAAGTGATCAAGCAGAAATTTCCGAAGGGCTATAAGGCGCTGCGTCCGTATCTGCGTCTGACGCCGCAGCCTGACAAATAAGCCGCGAAGCAAACCGCGAAGCAAGCAACGAAATAAGCCATGCAGGAAGCCGCGGTATAAAGCCGCGGCATAAAGCTGCGGCATAAAGCTGCGGCATAAAGCTGCGGCATAAAGCCGCGACACAAAGCCGCGACACAAAGCCGCGACACAAAGCCGCGGCGCTACAACGAAGAAGGCCGGTTCGAAAGAACCGGCCTTTTTTATCGCGCGACGCCAACTAGCGACGCATCATCAGAAAAACGCCTGAATCCCAGTTTGCGCGCGCCCGAGAATCAGCGCGTGAATATCGTGCGTGCCTTCGTACGTGTTCACCACTTCCAGGTTCACCAGATGCCGCGCGATGCCGAACTCGTCCGAGATACCGTTGCCGCCGAGCATGTCGCGTGCGAGCCGCGCAATGTCGAGCGCCTTGCCGCATGAGTTACGCTTCATGATCGAGGTGATTTCGACAGCCGCGGTGCCTTCGTCCTTCATCCGGCCGAGGCGCAGCACGCCTTGCAGACCGAGCGTGATTTCGGTTTGCATGTCGGCGAGTTTTTTCTGGATCAGCTGGTTCGCGGCGAGCGGCCGGCCGAACTGTTTGCGATCCAGCACGTACTGACGCGCCGTGTGCCAGCACGATTCAGCCGCGCCAAGCGCACCCCAGGCGATGCCGTAGCGCGCCGAATTCAGGCACGTGAACGGACCGCGCAAGCCGCTGACTTCCGGGAAGCGGTTTTCTTCCGGCACGAACACTTCGTCGAGCACGATCTCACCGGTGATCGAAGCGCGCAGGCCCACCTTGCTATGAATGGTCGGCGCCGACAGCCCTTTCCAACCCTTCTCGAGAATGAAGCCGCGAATCGAGTCCTTGCCGTTTTCTTCGAGCTTCGCCCACACGACGAAGACGTCGGCGATCGGCGAATTGGTGATCCACATTTTCGAGCCCGACAGCGAGTAGCCGCTGTCGACCTTCTTCGCCCGCGTGACCATGCTGCCCGGATCGGAGCCGTGGTCCGGTTCAGTCAGGCCGAAGCAGCCGATCCACTCGCCGGTGGCGAGCTTCGGCAGGTACTTCTGCTTTTGCGCATCCGAGCCGAATTCGTAGATCGGCACCATCACCAGCGACGATTGCACCGACATCATCGACCGGTACCCGGAATCGACGCGCTCCACCTCGCGCGCGATCAGGCCGTACGCCACATAGTTCAGACCGGGGCCGCCGTATTGCTCCGGAATGGTCGGGCCGAGCAGGCCGAGTTCGCCCATCTCGCGGAAGATCTCGATGTCGGTCTTCTCGTGACGGAACGCTTCGAGCACACGCGGGGCAAGTTTGTCTTGCGAGTATGCGGCGGCGGCGTCGCGCACCATCCGTTCGTCTTCAGTGAGCTGCTGATCCAGCAGCAACGGGTCTTCCCAGTGAAACTGCGCGGCCTCGGCCATGACGTATCTCCTGATTTCTGTGACTTGAGTTTGCCTTGACGAACTTGACTTAAGTTCCGCTATGCGAAACAATGTTCTGCAAACTACGATCGAGTGTATCACCACATGACGCCCACATCCACTCTCTCCGAACCGCTCGACGAGCGCAAATTCGTCGTCGCCCTGGCACGCGGGCTGGATCTGCTGCGCGCGTTCAGGCCGGGCGAAACGATGCTCGGCAACCGCGATTTCGTCGAGCGAACCGGCTTGCCGAAGGCGACCGTCAACCGTCTCGCCTACACGCTCACCGTGCTCGGCTATTTGCGGCTCGACGAATCAGTCGGCAAATATGCGCTCGATGCCGGCGTGCTGTCGCTCGGTTTTGCGCTGCTGTCGGGCACCGACACGCTCGAACTCGCGCGCCCCCATATGCGCACGTTTGCACGCGAAGTGGGGGCGGCGGTGTCGCTCGGTTGCCGCGACGGCCTCGACATGATTTACCTCGATACCATCCGCAGTGAAACTGCGCTGACGCTCGGGCTCGCCTCCGGCTCAAAACTGTCGATGCTGACGAGTTCGATGGGACGCGCTTATCTCGCGGTGCAGCCGTCCGACGTGCGCGTGGCCTTGCTGGCCGAACTGAAAAAGGCCGCGGGCAAAGACGGCCCGGCTTTAGTGGCCGACGCGGAAGTCGAAATCGAAGCCTTCGCGCAGGAACGCTGCTGCTATTCGTTTCGCGCCTGGCATGACGATGTGAACGCGGTGGCGGTGCCGTTTCGCGAGCCGCGCGAAGGGCGCTGGCTGGTGCTCAGTTGCAGCGGGCCGGCGTCGTCGATGGGAGAGGAGGTGTTTCGGGAAAGCGTGGCGCCGCGCCTGAAAGCCCTGGCCCGGCGCCTGGGCGATACGGGTTGACGTGGCGGGTGAGGCGCTAATCGGCCAGAACTAACACTCAAGCCAAAAACGCAGCGGCAACATAAAAATGCTCGAGCGCCTCAAGCCGCCCGATCGTGATAATGCGCGTTGAACAACGGCCCTTGCACGAAGCGCACGTCGTATTGCTGAAGCGCGTCGAACTGCGGGCCGTCCATGACGCGATTGAAGATCAGCGGAATCCGTAGCCGGCTCGCGTAACCCACGAGCGGTTTGACCATCGATTCGCGCAACGCGACTGCCGCATCCATCTTGATGAAGTCGAGCCGCGCTGTATCGGACACCGACAGAATCTGCCCGGCATTCGACAGATTGCCCGCCACCTTGAAACCGTAGCGCTGATAGCTCCTGGTCAGATAGCCGAGGAAGGTCTTGTGCGCGACCGCTGCCGCCGGCAACTCGATCACCACGCGTGACGGATTCAGTCCGAACGACACCAGCACGCTCGAAAAATGCCGTCCGTGGTCGTACTTCACGCTCTTCAGCAAGCGCTCATGCACGCGCAGAAACAGCAGTCCATGCCGCTGCGTGCCGAAGAAATTGATTGCGTGCAGCGCGCGTGACATGCGGTCGAGCGCGACCAGCTCCTGATCGTCGGCAATCTGATCGAATGGATCGAAGACGTCGAACGGCTCGCCATCGAGACGCTGCGTCACCGCCTGAAAACCCAGTTCATCGCCGAAACGGTCCACGCCCTCGGGACCCGACGAAAGCGACTGCGCCAACGAATGCACGCTGATATCGAAGATCGGCTCATAGGCGCTGCCGAGTCGGATGCCGTCGAATTCGGCCATGGCGTATTCGCTATGCACGCCTGTTCCCATCGCCAGATGTTCGCCGAGAAACGGGTGACCGGCGGCGCGGGCAATGAGGTCGGGGATGGTCGGCGGAATCATGAAGGACGAATGGATGGCAGTAGATGCGCACTCGGCGCTCGGCAGCGCGACTCGATTGCCGCATTTCCTGATGGTAGCAGTCCGCACCGCGCGCACATGAACAAAATGCTCATAACGTTATCGGCCGAACGCTTGTGCCATGGGCCGTTCCGGCTTCCGGACAGATCATTCAGGGTATACGTTAATTTCACTATACGTAATTAGTTTTACTATACGTAAATCCAAGCGCGACTGCGATGGGTGAGTGCGCATGCTGGTGCTAAAGGGGCGCAGCGCGCGCTGCGCTGGCTCGCGAACTTCGATCCGACGCCGCCGATCGATGCGAACACACGTGTCGTCGTACGTGAGAAGCGTAACGACGGCGCGGCGGTCGCCGGGCTGTTCCGCGCCGGCCGCGGCCCAGCGGCGCCGCAGACCGCCTGACGTAGACAGCTCGCGTCGGCAGCTCATGTCGACAGCTCAAGTATCAACGGAGAACCTTGCATGAATACCGCAACAACCCCAACACGCACGCCGAATACCGCCAGTTCGCGGCTCGAAATCGAGCCGGGCTATCAGTCGGGTTTTGCGAACGAATTCGCAACCGAAGCACTGCCGGGCGCGCTGCCCGAGGGCCGTAACTCGCCGCAGCGCGCGGCCTATGGTCTGTATGCCGAACAATTGTCGGGCACCGCGTTCACCGCGCCGCGCAGCCATAACCGCCGTTCGTGGCTGTACCGGATTCGTCCGGCCGCGGTGCATAAACCGTTCACACCGCTGCCGTCGGACCGGCTCGTCGCCAACTTTGCCGAAGTGCCGCCGACGCCGCCGAACCAGTTGCGCTGGGACGCGTTGCCGATGCCAGCCGAGCCGACCGATTTCATCAACGGCTGGGTGACGATGGCGGGCAACGGTTCAGCGGAAGCGATGAACGGTTGCGCGATCCATCTGTATGCGGCGAACCGGTCGATGAAGGACCGCTTTTTCTATAACGCGGACGGCGAGTTGCTGATCGTGCCGCAGGAGGGGCGCCTGCATATCGCGACCGAGCTCGGCCGGCTCGATGTCGAACCGTTCGAGATCGCAGTGATCCCGCGCGGCGTGCGCTTTGCGGTGAGCTTGCCGGATGGCGCGGCGCGCGGCTACCTCTGCGAGAACTTCGGTGCGCTGCTGCGCCTGCCGGATCTCGGCCCGATCGGCTCGAACGGCCTCGCCAATCCGCGCGACTTCCTCACGCCGCATGCCGCCTACGAAGACCGCGAAGGCGTCTTCGAACTCGTCGCGAAGATGAACGGCAATCTGTGGCGCGCGGACATCGGCCATTCGCTGCTCGACGTGGTGGCGTGGCACGGCAATTACGCGCCGTACAAATACGATCTGCGCCGCTTCAACACGATCGGCTCGATCAGCTTCGACCATCCGGATCCGTCGATCTTCCTCGTGCTGCAAGCGCAAAGCGATACGCCGGGCGTCGATACGATCGACTTCGTGATCTTTCCGCCGCGCTGGCTCGCTGCCGAGGATACCTTCCGCCCGCCCTGGTTCCATCGCAACGTCGCGAGCGAATTCATGGGCCTCGTGCACGGCGTGTACGACGCGAAGGCCGAGGGGTTCGTGCCGGGCGGCGCGAGTCTGCACAACTGCATGTCGGGTCACGGCCCGGACGCGGACACCTTCGAAAAGGCTTCGCATAGCGATACGTCGACGCCGAACAAAGTCCGCGACACGATGGCCTTCATGTTCGAAACCCGCACGCTGATCAAGCCGACCCGTTTCGCACTCGAAACAGCGCAATTGCAGGCGCATTACTACGAGTGCTGGCAAGGTCTCAAGAAACATTTCAACCCGGAGCAACGATGAACGCATTGAGCGATCTTCAGGCGACGCTCGATCCGTCGCGCAAGAGCTGGATCGAATCGGCCAACGAATCGACGAACGATTTTTCGATTCAGAATCTGCCGTTCGGTATTTTCAGCGACAGGAACAATGCCGCGCGCCGCGTGGGCGTGGCGATCGGTGACGAGATCGTCGATCTGGCGGCGCTCGAGGCGGCTGGCGTGCTGAAGGTGTCGAAGGATGGCGTTTTTGCCCGCGACACGCTCAACGATTTCATCTCGCTCGGCCGCGATGCATGGCGCAGCGTGCGCATTCAGTTGAGCAGCCTGCTGGCGCGCGACACGGCGACCTTGCGCGACGATGCCGCCTTGCGTTCGAAGGTGCTGGTGCGCCAGGCCGACGCGCAACTCCATCTGCCGGTGGAGATTCCCGGCTACACCGATTTTTATTCGTCGAAGGAGCACGCGACCAACGTCGGCTCGATGTTCCGGGATCCGAAGAATGCGCTGCTGCCGAACTGGTCGGAGATGCCGATCGGCTATAACGGGCGCGCTTCGTCGGTGGTGGTGAGCGGCACGCCGGTGCGCCGTCCCAACGGTCAACTGAAGCTGCCTGATCAGGAGCGCCCGGTATTCGGCGCGTGCCGCAAGCTGGATATCGAACTGGAGACGGGTTTCGTGATCGGTCGGGGTAACGCCTTGGGCGAGCCGATCGCATGCGCCGATGCCGAAGCGCATATCTTCGGCATGGTGCTGCTGAACGACTGGAGCGCGCGCGATATCCAGCAGTGGGAATATGTGCCGCTCGGACCGTTCAACGCGAAGACCTTCGCGACCACCATCTCGCCGTGGATCGTCACGCTCGACGCGCTCGAGCCGTTCCGCGTCGCGCAGCCGGTGCAGGAACCGCAGCCTTTGGCGTACCTGCGTCACGACGGCGAGCATGCTTTCGACATCTCGCTGGAAGTGAAGCTGCGGCCACAACACGCGAAGCAGGCGAGCACGATCGCGCGGACCAACTTCAGGCACATGTACTGGACGATGGCGCAGCAACTCGCGCATCACACCGTGTCGGGATGCAATACGCGCGTCGGCGATCTGATGGGTTCGGGGACGATTAGCGGTCCGGCCGAAGATTCATTCGGCAGTCTGCTGGAGCTGACCTGGAATGCGAAGAAACCGTTGGCGTTGGCGGATGGCGGCACACGTGCGTTTATCGAAGATGGTGATGAGTTGACCCTCGCCGGGTGGTGCCAGGGGGATGGCTATCGAGTCGGGTTTGGCACGTGCGTCGGGGAGATTTTGCCGGCGCTCCGGTAGCGCCGTGGCTCACTTCGCCAGCAATCCAAACACAGCAACCCCGTTCGTCGTACCGACATAAACCTTCCCATTGGCAATCATCGGCGTGATGAACTTGTTCCCCACGCCGAACTGATCGCGCGTACCCATCTGATTGCTGTTATACAACTCGGTGGCAAGATTGCCAGGATCGAACGCATGCAACGCCGCAACGTTGCCATTCTCAGCCGCCCACACAATCCCGTTGGCAGAACCATTGGCCGAAATGCTGGGCGTCGTCCCAGGGTAAACAAAAGCCATCGCGGTCTGGCTCGTGGGCGTCGCCGATAACCGCGCATTGGTGATCGTGAACGCCTTCAAATGATCGCTGACGGAGCCAAAATAAACCGTGTTGTTGAAATAGGCCGGCATGCCGAATTCGCCGCCGCTCAACTGCGATGGAATTTCCTGGTAGATGTTGTCGCCGGCCGGATTGAATTTCCCCATCGAGTCGCGATTCAGGACGTAAATAATGTCGTCCTTACCCGTGCCCAGCGTGAGATGGTGAACCGCGCCGCCCGCATCCGCGAGATCGGGCAGCACGAGCGCGCCACCCGAGCCGAGATCCTCGTCGGCGTTCGACTCCTGAACGACGCTCGACATCGCGAAGTAATCCGCGACCGACAGCCCGCCAACCGTGCCGAGTTTCAGATACGTATTGCCATAGTCGCCTTGAGCGGGAAAGCCGCCGGCGTTGAGCGTCGTATCGAACGTGCCGTTCGCGTCGAGCAGATAAATCGACGATCCGTCCGACGCGGGGCCGGCGCCGCTCATCCAGATCGCGCCGTCAGAACCATTCGGCGTGACGTCGAGCACGGAGGTCTGCTGCAAGGTATCGGCGCTGTAGCCGATGATCCAGCCGGTGTAAGCGCCTCCGTCGCAATGCGAGGTCCACGTCGTGTAAATGACGCCGTTGAGCAACAGCAACGCCGCGCGATCCGCGTAAGACGACGGCGCGAATATGACGCGGCCGTTCGAACTGTTGGCGCCGCTGCCCGGATACGACGCAGTGACTTCGGTCGGGCTGTTCAGCAGTTCGGCGCCGCTCGCGAGGTCGAGCGCGTGCACGCGCTGGTGGTAGGCGCCGGCCGCGTCTTTCGTCATCGCGACTACATAGATCGTGCCGTGCGCCCCGCGTGAGCGGTCGATTACCGGCGTCGACGTGATGCCGATCTCCGGCGTGATCTGCGGGCAACCGAGATCGTCGCTCGGCGTTTCGCCGGCGCGGAGCGCCGATACTTTCCACAGTTGCGCGCCGGTATCGGCGTCGAATGCAAATACGCTGTCGTGCTCGGTCACGACGTACAGCACGTTATGCGTGCCGCCGGCAATCGCCAGCGATCCGACGAACAGCGGCTCGCCATCCACCTTGCCGTCCACCGTAAAGAAGCCGACTTTGCCGAACGTAGTCGCGTTGACGTTCGCGGGGGTGAGGATCGTTTCGTTGAGGTTCTGGCCGGTGCGCGCGATGTCGTTGTGGTAGGTCGCGACATCGCCGGCCGCGGACGTCGCTGTGCCGCCTGAAGACATGCCTGTACCCGAAGTGCCCGTGCCGCCCGTCGCGCCCGTGCTTCCCGTTCCACCGGTTGCGCTGCCGGTGCCGCTGCCACCGGCGCTGGCCGCACCTGAAGTCCCGCCGCCACCACCGCCCCCGCAACTCATGAAGATCGACGCGCAAACAATCAGCACGCTCAGCAGGAAAAAACGACGCGGGATGGGCGGAGTTGGCATGGCGTTCTCCCCGATGCCGGCCACTGTGCCATGAGACGTCGGCTGTCCTGGCGAAGCGCCGTGCAAAGTGGCACCAAAATTAGCACCAAACGTGCAATCGGAGGCGCCAAAAATCAGTGCCGGAGCGTCATCCGATCGCGCGCAGCGGCGCCCGCCGGTCATTCACATCTTTGTGGGGCCTGGTGTGGGGCTTCGCGAGGATTGGGCGAACGCGGACGGTGGCCGCGTTCGGCGGTATTTTCCAGGGGCGGCCAGGGCGATCCGCCAGCCGCGTCAGTGCTCAACCCGGCACGGCCATCCGTTGCGTACGCCGGTCGATCGACACCGACCACAGCGTCAACATCAGCGCGCCGGTCGAGGTCGCGACGCCGACCCACGGCAAGGTAGTCAGCGGCGCGCCCGCGCCGATCGCCATGCCGCCGAGCCAGGCGCCCGTCGCATTGCCGAGGTTGAAGGCGCCCTGATTCAAGGTCGATGCCAGATTCGGCGCATGGTTCGCGCGGTCGACGATCAGCATTTGCAGCGGCGGCACAATCGCGAAGGCCAGAACGCCCCACACGAAGATCGTGATCATCGCCGGAATCTCCGCGTGCATCGTGCCGGCGAAGACAGTCAGGATCACGACGATCGCCAGCAAAAACGCCACCAGCGACGGCAGCAGCCGCCAGTCGGCCAGCTTGCCGCCGAGCGTGCTGCCGACCGTCAGGCCGAGGCCGAACAGCAGCAGCACCAGCGTGACCGCATGCGGGGTGAAGCCGGTCACGTCTTCGAGAATCGGCGTGATGTACGTGAAGGTCGAAAAGAGGCTGGCCGATGCGAGCACGCTGATGCCGAGCACCATCAGCACTTGCGGATTCTTCAGCACGCTGAACTCGCGCACGAGGCTGGCCTTCTGCATGTCGATTTTCGACGGCAGGCACACGGCGAGCGCGCCCGCGGCGAGCACGCCGATACCGGTGACCGCCCAGAAGGTCGCGCGCCAGCCGACCGCCTGGCCGAGCGCGGTGCCGAGCGGCACGCCGAGCACGTTGGCGAGCGTGAGGCCGGTGAACATCAGCGCAATCGCTTGCGCGCGGCGGTTCGGCGCGACCAGACCGGCCGCGACCACCGAACCGATGCCGAAGAACGCGCCGTGGCAGAACGCCGTGACGATGCGCGCGGCCATCAGCACCGCGTAACCCGGGGCGACCGCGCACAGCAGATTGCCGACGATGAACACGCCGATCAGGCTCATCAGCGCCTTCTTGCGCGGCATGTTCGCCACCGCGATCGCGACGATCGGCGCGCCGATCGTGACGCCGAGCGCGTAGGCCGACACCAGCATGCCGGCAGCGGGAATCGACACGGCCAGGTCGCGCGCGACATCGGGCAGCAAGCCCATGATCACGAATTCAGTGGTACCGATTCCAAAAGCGGCAACGGCAAGGGCGAGCAGGGGTAAAGGCATGATGATGGAGCGAGAATCGGCGTGGCGGGGAGCGCCACGCGGCAGGCGCGCGTTTTCGGGGCGAAAAGCGCATGCGCCGTGCAAGGGGTAAACAGTAAGGGATTCTACCTAAGTCAAAACGGCTTTGCTGAGCGTCAAGCGGACTGTTGTTTTTCGCTGAAAGACGCGGCGGGGCGGGCTTAAACGGCGATGGTCCGGTGTTTGGCCGGCCCTAGCGGCCGCTGCCGCCGGGGCCGAGCGTTTCGCCGTGGCGGCCGGCGCCGTCGGCGAAACGGGCGGCGCCCGCGACGCCTTCGTCGAACACCGCCTGATAGCCGCCGGCGCCTTCGCGCCGCAGCGCGTCGGCGAGATCGTCGAGCATGCTGTGCTCGAACGCAGAGCGGCGGTCGGCCAGCAACGCCGCTTGCGGAAACGCCGCCAGCTCGGCGGCCAACTGTTCGGCCGCTGCGCGCGCCTCGCCCGTGCGCACGATGCGGTTGGCCAGACCGAAGCCGAGCGCTTCCTCGGCATGCACGGCGCGGCCGGTCAGAATCAGGTCCAATGCGCGCGAGAGCCCGATCAGGCGCGGTAGCCGGATCGTGCCGCCGTCGATCAGCGGAATGCCGACACGGCGGCAGAACACGCCGAGCACCGCGTCTTCTTCGACCACCCGCAGGTCGCACAGCGCGGCCAGTTCCAGACCGCCCGCGACGGCGTATCCGGCGATCGCCGCGATCACCGGTTTGCTGAAGGCCATGCGTGTCGGTCCCATCGGGCCGGGGCCGCTGCCGTCGGCATGCAGTTCGTTGCGGCGCGCGTCGTCGGCGAGCGCAGTGAGGTCCGCGCCGGCGCAGAAGGTGCCGCCCGCGCCGAACAGCACCGCCGCGCGCCACGCCGGTTCCGCTTCGAAGCGGCGGAAGGCGGCGCTGAGCGCATCGGCGGTAGGGCGGTCCACGGCATTACGCCGGGCCGGACGATCGAGCACGATGGTGGCGACGCCGGTAGTCTCATTGGCCTCGATGCGCACGTGGTCAGTGAAATTTTGGGTGGATATCATCGTTGTCTCCGTAAGACCTGCGGACGCCCGCCGATGCCGGGTGATTAAACCACTGGCTTGTCATGCTTCTTACACAATCGACTCGTAGCGTAGGCGCTCTTTTAACCCGCTGGCGCTTGCGCGCTGGCTTATCGAGCCTGTCTTTGCCTTTGCCATTGTCCAACCCATCGTCCGCTGCCGCGCCGGCCGGTGCCGAGCCGGTCTGGATCGTGCCTCTGCATGACCATCCATGGTACGACCATGTGCGTCTGAAGCGCGTCTTCGTCACCGACGGCACGCGGCATCAAGTGGTATTGGTCGACGCGCGCAAGCTGCTGGCGTGCGCGGATCGCGACGACACCGGTTACGTGTTGAGGCCGGTCGCCGAATGGCATTCGGGCAAGATGCGCGGCATCCGCGAGTTTCTCGATCCTGACAACCCACGCATTCCGGCGATGCCGTACGTGACGGTCACGACGCGTCGCGCGCCGGGTTTGTTGGGCTGGTTGGGTCTGGAGCGCGAGGGCGTGGTGGCGTTTCGCAATGGCCAGCATCGCGCGCGCTATCTGGCCGATGCCGGCGCGCGCTGGTTTCCGGTGGAAGTGCACGAACGTGAGGCGGCGTTGCTGCGCGAGGTGTGCGGCGCCGCGGACGATGCCCGCACGGCGATTCGCTCGATTGCGGTGGAAGGGGGCGCCTAGCCGGGGGCGCCGCCCGCCTAACCGCGCGCCTGCACCACATTGCGCGGCGTACCCGCCTGCCATGCCGCGACGTTATCGAGCGTGGTCTGCGCGATCTCGCTCATCGCGACCGTGTGTCGCTGTGGCCACCGGCAAGAAACTCGACAAGAGCAAGGTGAAATGACGCATTGATCTGTACATTGATCGACGTTTCCGGGCGCTGAAGCATAGTCAAAAAACTTGCGCAATCGCTCGGATCGGTGAATGATCGAATCGACGGCCTCGCCAATGTCATCGTTGGCGAGGCCGCTTGTTCCTTTGCGCTCTGACATTCACGTATCGATCATGCCGACCTCATCATCCAATTCCGCGTCCCCCGCAGTGCCCTGTCCGGTTGTCGAATCGCTCGACGCCATTCTTCCCGAAGAGCCGTTGCTGATGATGGGCGCCGGCCCGGTGCCGATTCCCGCCGCCGTCGCCAAGGCCAACACGGTCGTGATCAATCACCTGGGCGGCACGATGGTGAAGGTGATCGGCCAGGTGAAGACGATGGCGCGCTACGTGTTCCAGACGAATTCGAAATGGGTGCTGGGCGTAGCGGGTCCGGGTTCGGCCGCGATGGAAATGGCGATCTCCAATCTCGCGTGGGAAGGCACGCGGGTGCTGAGCATCAAGAACGGCTTTTTCAGCGAGCGCATGGCGGAGATGGGACGGCGGGTCGGTGCGCGGGTGACGACGTTGGAGGTCGCCGACCGCTCGGTTGCGAGCCTCGACCAGATTGCCGAGGCGATCCGCCGCGAGCGTCCGGAGATCGTGACGGTGGTGCAGGGCGAGACGTCCAATACGGTGTGGAATTACCACTTGAAGGACATTGTGGCGTTGGCGAAGGCCGCGGGCGCGCTCGTGATCGTCGACGCGGTGTGCACGTTGAGCACGATGCCGCTCGAGATGGACGCATGGGGGATCGATGCGGTGATTACCGGCGGACAGAAGGGCTTGTCGTCGATTCCCGGGGTGTCCTTGATTGCGTTTTCCGGCGCCGCCTGGGAGAGGGTGAAGGGGCGTACGGCGCCCAATGCGCATTGGTGTCTGGATGCTTCGCTCGCTGAGAATTTCTGGCACAACGCCGGATATCACTACACCGCGCCTGTGTCCGGCGTGCTGGCTTTGCATGAGGCTTTACGGCTGGTTTGCGCCGAGACTTTGGAAAAGCGCTTTGCGCGGCATTTGAAGTGTTCTTTGGCGTTGCAGGAGGGAGTGACGGCCTTGGGCTTGCAGTTGTATGCGCCTGCGGCTTGCCGGCTGAATTCTGTCGTGGGGATTGAAGTGCCCGTCGGGCTGAGTCCTGGGGACGTGTGCGCGCATATCTCGCGGCAGCATCAAGTCGAGATATCCGGCTCCTTCGGGCTGCCGATTGTTCGGATCGGGCAGATGGGCGAGCAGTGCCGCGAGCATAATCTTTTTCGCACGTTGCATGCGCTTGGCAGGACTATGGTCGATCTCGGCGTTAAGGTTGATTTGCCGGCTGGCGTGGCGGCTTTGGAATTTAGCCTTTCCGGGGGGAAGTGATAGGTTTTTTGTTTTTTTGCCTTTGGCGGCGGCATTGTTCGGTTTGCCTGCGGCGGTGGTTTTCCTTGATTTTTTGCCTTCGCGGCGCTTCTTATGTCTGTTTGCCTACGGGCGTTGGTCTTTCCTTGTTCTGACTTCTTTGGCAACGCCGTGGGCAGATAGCACAGGGGCAACACTAATAAATCAAAACAGCCAACCGCCCCGAAGGTGACCCGTCCTGACATAGGTTGACACCTACGCACCGCTGTTCGCGGTTAGAAACGTCCGATGAAGTTCATCGGGCGTTTTGTATTTTAAAGAATGATGCGGTCGTTCCTGGTTGTAGATCTGCACCGACTGCC
>NZ_JBYSWU010000089.1:0-14586 GCF_058781505.1 Paraburkholderia sp. FW306-2-2C-D06C
AAGGGCGATGCCGCTGGAAGGCCACACCAGAGACACTGCGCCGCCCACTATCGCATAAGCAAGTCCTACTTTTGCGCTTGCGTAGTACGCCAATGCCACAAACCCGGTGTGCAGGAGGAGCCTAAACCTGGAATTGTCCCGATTGATGCCCATTGTTCGCTCCAAACCCTCTACGCGAGCGATTTCCCATGCGTCCCGGCACAGCCCGCAAGCAGCAATCCTGATGAACCTGTCAATATGGCGAATTTGATGCCGGGATTACGCAGGTCACACTCCTCATATCAAGACGACCAAAACGACTATGAACCCACGTCAGAATTCTTCCGTGCGCTATCGCACATACGAAAGATCATCATGGCGGTACAACATAAGTTTGTTCAGGCGGGTGTCCGTCTGCCTTACCAAGGATCGGCGTGCGGTATGCGTGGAAGTGAAGCAGGGATGTTTCGTGGCTTGCGCGTGCGATAAACGAAACATCCGGAGCGGCCCTCATGCCGCTCCGGACGGCGACGCGTTAGAAGAGCGTTAGAAGAAGCCGAGCGGCTTCTCGCTATAGCTGACGAGCAGGTTCTTGGTCTGCTGATAGTGATCGAGCATCATCTTGTGAGTCTCGCGGCCGATACCCGATTGCTTGTAGCCGCCGAACGCCGCATGCGCCGGATACGCGTGATAGCAGTTGGTCCACACGCGGCCCGCCTGGATCTCCCGGCCGAAGCGATAGGCACGCGTGCCGTCGCGCGTCCACACGCCGGCGCCGAGACCGTAGAGCGTATCGTTGGCGATCTCCAGCGCTTCTTCTTCGGTTCTGAACGTCGTCACGGAAACGACCGGCCCGAAGATCTCTTCCTGGAAGATGCGCATCTTGTTATGGCCGCGGAACACGGTCGGCTTCACGTAGTAGCCCTTGCTCAGCTCGCCGCCCAGCGTGTTGCGTTCGCCGCCGATCAGGCATTCGGCGCCTTCCTGCTTGCCGAGATCGACATACGAGAGGATTTTTTCGAGCTGTTCCTGCGAGGCCTGCGCACCGATCATCGTTTTCGTATCGAGCGGGTGCCCTTGCGTGATCGCTTTGACGCGTTTCAATGCGCGCTCCATGAAGCGGTCGTAAATCTTTTCGTCGATCAGCACGCGCGACGGGCACGTACACACCTCGCCCTGATTCAGCGCGAACATCGCGAAGCCTTCGAGCGCCTTGTCGAAGTAACCATCGTCGTGGTCGATCACGTCGGCGAAGAAGATGTTCGGGCTCTTGCCGCCGAGTTCGAGCGTCACCGGAATGATGTTCTGGCTCGCGTACTGCATGATCAGGCGGCCCGTGGTGGTCTCGCCGGTGAAGGCGATCTTCGCGATGCGTTTGCTCGATGCGAGCGGCTTGCCGGCTTCGAGGCCGAAACCGTTGACCACATTCAGCACGCCCGGCGGCAGCAGGTCCTGGATCAGTTCGACCAGTACGAGAATCGACGCAGGCGTTTGCTCGGCCGGCTTGAGCACGATGCAGTTTCCCGCAGCCAGCGCCGGCGCTACCTTCCACACCGCCATCAGGATCGGGAAATTCCACGGAATGATCTGGCCGACCACACCGAGCGGCTCGTGGAAATGATAGGCCACGGTATCCGCATCGATCTCGGAGATCGAACCTTCCTGTGCGCGGATGCAACCGGCGAAATAGCGGAAGTGGTCGATCGCGAGCGGAATATCGGCGGCGAGCGTTTCGCGCAGCGGCTTGCCGTTGTCGATCGTTTCAGCGACCGCGATACGCGACAGGTTTTGCTCCATGCGGTCCGCAATGCGGTTCAGGATATTCGCGCGCACGCCCGGCGCGGTATCGGCCCACGCTTTGCGGGCGCGGTGGGCCGCGTCGAGGGCGAGCTCGATATCTTCTTCCGTCGAACGCGGAATCGACGTGAAGGGTTCGCCGGTGATGGGCGACACGTTGTCGAAGTATTCGCCGCGCACCGGAGGAACCCACTCGCCGCCGATGAAATTGGCGTACTGGCGCGCATACGGAAATTCGACATCGAGAAACTGCATATCTGCGTGATTCATGCTGGACTCCTCCAATGATTGTGTGGCTGGTCTCGATGGAGAAAGCATGCGTTGCCTCGACGCATCCGCACTGCTGACGCTCTTCATCGTGCGGAGCGTTCAGCGAGAAGCGTGCCATCAGGTATTGGCCGCGTCGCGACAGGCGTTAGTCGCATCGTTAGCCGCATCTGATGCCACGCACCGCGTGCGGCGCACACGTCGCGGCGAGTGGATCGAGCATATGTGCCGGTCGATCCACCTGCGTGGCAACTGTCATTTTTAGCAACACATCCTCGCTCGACTGCGCCAGCGTGCAACACCAGTTGTCACGCCGCGGCGGCCGTTTAACAGCACTCGCGCCCGTCCTTCATGAGCCGCTACGGCTTGCGGCCACACCACTGCCAATGGCACGCGACTTGCCTTGAATGGTCGGCAGCCAGTCTGCGCTCACTAGACGATGGCGCCGCCGCACGGCCTCGCGTCGACAACTCAACAGCAACCATGTTGCATGGGACCAGAGTAAGCCGCTAAAGCGGCAACTCAACAACAACCATGTCGCATGGGACCAGAGTAAGCCGCTAAAGCGGCAACTCTGGTCGACACAGGAGACAAGGATGAAAGCACGTTTAACTTCGGCGACGCGGCCCACGGCGCTAGCGCTGGGCGTGGCCGCCGCCGTCAGTCTGGTATTCGCGTCGGCGGCAGCAGCGGACGACTATCCGGCCGTCACCTATGAGCGGTTGACAGCGGCGCAGAGCGACCCCGGTTGGCTCACGTATTACCGCACCTATAACGGTCAGGCGCATTCGCCGCTCAAGCAGATCGACGCAGCCAACGTCAAGAACCTCAAACAGGTGTGGAGCTACAAGTTTCCGGCGGACTTGCAGCAGGGTTTCGAAGCCACTCCGATCGTCAATGGCCGCTATCTGTTCGTGACCACGCCGAAGGACAACGTGTACGCGTTCGATGCCGCAACCGGCAAGCAACTCTGGAAGTTCGAGCCGAAACTCGGGGCCGAATCGTTCAAGACAGCATGCTGCGATGTGATCAACCGCGGTGTGGCGTTATACGGCAAGAACGTCTACGTCGCCATGCTGAGCGGCGACGTCGCGGCGCTCGATGCGCAGACAGGCGCGCTCGTCTGGCGCAAGCAGATGTTCGAGCCGGGGCTGGGCTACGCGTTCTCCCTCGCGCCGCTCGCGCTCGACGGCGCGCTGGTAGTGGGCAGCGCAGGCGGGGAATACGGCGCGCGCGGTTTCATCGCGGCGTTGAATCCGGATAACGGCAACGTGCTGTGGAAACGCTTTACGGTGCCGGCAGCCGGGGAAAAGGGCGGTGACTCATGGCCGAACGGCATGCAGGAGCATGGCGGCGCACCGGCCTGGCTGACAGGCACCTATGACGCCGCCTCGAAAACGCTTTACTGGGGTGTCGGCAACCCCGGGCCGTGGCTCGCCGATCTGCGTCCGGGTGACAACCTCTACTCCGATTCACTGCTCGCGCTTGATCCGAAAACCGGCAACCTCAAATGGCATTACCAGTACACGAAACATGACACATGGGATTACGACGGCGTCAATACACCGGTGCTTGCGACGATCAAGTACCAGAACAAGGAATACGACGCCATCATCCATGCGGACCGCAACGGCTTTTTCCACGCAATCGATCGCGGCACCGGCAAGCTGATCTACGCGAAGCCCTTTGTCACGGCGACCTCGGTCACCGGCTATACGGCGGACGGCTCGCCGATCCAGGATTCGTCGAAATATCCGAAGGCCGGCACGACGATCGAAACCTGTCCGAGCTTCCTCGGCGGCAAGAACTGGTGGTCGGTTTCGTACGATCCGGACAAGCATCTCGCGATCGTTCCTGCGCTGCATGCGTGCATGTCGCTGTCGGGTAAGTCGGTGAACTACATGGAGGGGTTGCCGTACCTCGGCGAAGGGTTCGAGATCAAACCGGAGCCCGGCAGCAAGGGTTATGGCGAACTGCAGGCGATCGATGTCGACACCGGCAAGAAGGTCTGGAGTCACTGGAGCAAGCTGCCGTGGAATGGCGGCGTAGCGACCACGGCGGGTGGCCTCGCCTTTAGCGGCTCGCTCGACGGCCATCTGTATGCGTTCGACGAGGCGACCGGCAAGGTGCTGTGGCAAAGCCCGAAACTCGCTAGCGGGATCATTGCTCAACCGTCGGTGTTCGAGGTCGACGGCAAGGAGTATGTCGCCATTCTCGCCGGTTACGGCGGCGCTAACCCGATCTGGGGTGGTCCGATGGCGAAGTCGGCGGAGAAGGTCCCACGCGGCGGCACGCTGTACGTGTTTGCGCTCAACCATAGCTGATGTTCACGTGGCCGCCACGTCAGGTTGCTCAGCGCACATTTGCGCGGGCAATCCAGTCGCGGCGGCCCGGTCTTTCCCGGAAGCAGGATCATGAAAACTCGACTTAATTCGTTTGCTCTGGCCAGTGTGCTGCTAGGTAGCGCCGTGCTCGCGCCAGGAATCGCTACCGCCGGTGTGCGCGTCTGCACGTTTCCAGGCAGCCCGTCGACCGCGCTCGACGAGGCGGTGGCGCGCGAAGCGTTTCGTACGGCGGGTATCGCCATGTCGCTCGCACCCGGTGGATTCGACGGTAACGATGACGACGGCGTGTCGCTGAAGGAACTCAACAAGGCGCTTGCGCGCAAATGCGATGTCATCGCAGGCTTCCCGCGCTCGGCAGTCGCCGACGGCTCCGGCAGCAAGCTGACTTTCTCGCGTGGCTATCTGCAGTCCGGCTATGTGAGCGTCACTTCGCACGGGTCGTCAGCGCAGGCCAGCGGCGCAGAAGTCGTCGCGGCAACTTACGCGAGCCCCGCGCAGTTGATCGCCGTGCAGCAAGCCGGTGTCAAGCTCGACCTGGAGAACACGGCGCAACTCACAGTCGATGCCGTCGCAAGCGGACGTGCCCAACGCGCGATCGTCTGGTATCCGGCCGTTGTGGCTTATACGATTGAGCATCCGCAGCGGCACTTCAAGATTGCGGGCGCCGCCTCGCCGTATGCCGACTGGAATCTGGTGTTTGCATTTGGCAAGAACGGGGCCGCGTTACAGCCGCGCATCGACGCCGCGCTGGAGAAGATGGCGTCCGATGGCAGGTTGGGGGCGTTGACCCGCGCCTGGCGGCTGCCGGAATCGGTTCAGGCTGCAGGGTCTCCTGCGGGCGCATTTGCCTACCGCGACGGCCCTGGCCGTAGCGATTCGGCAGTGTGGCGAATGACACTGGCCGGCAATCGTCAGGCGCCGCAAGGTCGCTTCATCAAGGTCGATGCAAGCGCGCCAGCCGACGCTCCCGGCTTTGACCGCGCGCAGGTCGCGCACGGCAAGACGCTGTACTCGAGTGCGTGCGCGAAGTGCCACGGTCCCGAGCTGCAAGGTTTGAATGCGCCCGCGTTGCGTGGTCCGTCCTTCGCGCCGGCCGCCAACGCGAAGCTCACCATCGGCGGCGTGTATGGATACATGGCGAACAATATGCCGGCAGACCGTCCCGGCAAGATGAAACCGCAGGACTATGCGGACATCATGGCGTTCCTGTTGTATTCGAACGGCTACAGCGCCGGCAAGACCAGGCTGACGGACGACAACGCCAAAGCGTCGTCGACTCCGCTCAACGCGCGGACCTCGCAATAGCGAATGCCCCCGGCGATCTCCGGGTACTTCACGGAGATCGCCGGCTGTCAAAGGGGGAATGGGTGTTCAGGAAGGGGCGCGACGTACGAGCGATAAATGATGGATGCGGCGACATCTCCAGTCACCTCCCATCTAAACCAAACCGCCGTACTACCCCAGAAGCAACGAGTTATCCCTGCTGCGGAAAATCAACGGCTGCGCCTCGCTGTCACGTGCCGGCCGCCGCGCGAGTGTCACTACCTGCTCGATTTGCCCATGATGCTCGGACTTTGCGCACACCGGGTCAGCGGCCGCGGCATCTCCAGTCAGCAGATACGCCTGACAGCGGCAGCCTCCGTGATCGGTCTCCCGCTCGTCGCAACTCCGGCAAGGCTCGCGCATCCAGCCGTCGCCGCGAAAAGCATTGAACGCGTGACTGTCGTACCAGATGTCCACGAGTGAAGCGTCGCGCACGTTGGGCAGATCGAGACCCGGCAGTGAGCGCGCCGCATGGCACGGTAAAGCGGTGCCGTCGGGCGCGATGCCGAGAAACACCGAGCCCCAGCCGTTCATGCAGGCCTTCGGGCGTGCTTCGAAATAGTCGGGGACGACAAACAGGATGCGGCAGCGATCGCCGAACCGTTCGCGGTACCGATTGACGGTCGCTTCGGCTTCGTGCAGCTGTTCGCTGGTTGGCATCAACTGCTCGCGATTGAGCATGGCCCACCCGTAGTACTGCGTGTTCGCCAGTTCGAGGTAGTCGGCGCCCATCTCGAGCGCCATCTCGATGATCTGCCCGACGTGCGGCAGGTTATAGCGATGCAGTACGCAATTGAGCACCATCGGGTAGCCGTGCGCCTTGATCAGGCGCGCTACCCGTTGTTTCAGCTCGAAGGTCTTCGTGCTGGACACGAAATCGTTGACTTCGCGCGTCGAGTCCTGAAACGAGAGCTGGATGTGATCGAGACCGGCGTCTTTCAGACGCGCGATGCGCGTCTCGTTGAGCCCGACGCCCGACGTGATCAGATTCGTATAGAAGCCCAGTCCTCGGGCGTGCGCGACCAGCGTTTCGAGGTCGTCGCGCACCAGCGGTTCACCGCCGGAGAAACCAATTTGCGCGGCGCCCATGCTTCGGGCTTGCGTGATCACGTCGCGCCAGGTCCCGGTGTCGAGTTCCGCGCCATGACTGGCGAAGTCGACAGGGTTGTAGCAGAACGCGCAGTGGAGCGGGCAGCGATACGTGAGTTCCGCCAGCAGCCACAACGGCGGGGAAGGGCGAGCGCCAGGGGTGCCGGTCGCGGTGTTCATGTCAGTCCAGCCAGCCGCGTTGCCGCGCATGGTCGATGAAGCGATACACGTCGGCGGCAAGGTTCGATGCACTGAACAGATCTTCCAGTTCGCCGATGATGTCGTCCAGTTCGCGGGTTCCGTCGCAGCGCGTGAGAATTTCGCCCGCGCTCGGATTGAGCTTGACCATGCCTTCGGGATACAGCAACACGTAGGCATCCTGCGCGTCTTCCCATTGCAGACGGAACATCGTGCGCAGACGTGGCCGCAGGCTGGCGTAGTGATCGGGGTGTGGGGCGTTCATACGGGGTACGCCTTTTCGATGGCGTCGAGCATCGACCACAGAATGTCGAGCTTGAAGCGCAGGATGTCGAGGGCACGCTGTTGCGCGTCGGGTGTCTTGAAGTGCTTGAGCGTGATGTCGAGCCCGTGCTCGACATCGCGCTGGGCGAGCGGAATGCGGCTGCGAAAGTACTGCAGCCCCTGCGAGTCGATCCACGGATAGAGGTCCGGCCAGCCGGCCAGCCGGTCGCGATGGATCTGCGGCGCAAACATTTCCGTGAGCGAAGAGCAGACTGCCTCCTGCCACGGCGCCCGCCGCGCGAAATTGACATAGGCGTCGACCGCGAAGCGCACGCCGGGCAGCACGTGCTCGAGCGACCACAATGCCGTGCGGTCGATGCCAACCGCGTCGGCGAGGTGCGCCCACGCTTCGATGCCGCCGGGGTTGTCGCCGTAGCCGTCGTGATCGTGCAGCCGCTCGATCCACAGGCGGCGCGTCTGCCGGTCGTCGCAGTTGGACAGGATCGCGGCGTCCTTGAGCGGGATGTTGATCTGATAATAAAAGCGGTTTGCAACCCAGCCGCGAATCTGCTTCGGCGAACACTGGCCACTGTTCATCCGCTGATTGAACGGATGATGAATGTGATAGTGCGCGCCGAGCGCGCGCAGGCGCACTTCGAATTCGCCCGGCGGCCAGGGGGCGGTATGGGCAACATCGGTGGGCAGCGGGGCGTTCATGGCTATACCTGAAATTGCATTCCGTCGCGCGCCACTTCAATACCGCGGGCGCGTATCACGGCATGTTCGGCGGAATGCGGATCGAGAATCGGATTGGTGTTGTTGATGTGAATCAGCACCTTGCGCGTCGTGCTGGGCAGTGCGTCGAGAAGTTGAACCATGCCGGGCAGACCCTGATAGCCGCACTGTGCGAGATGGCCCATGTCGGCGGCGTGATGCGTGGACAGACCGAGGTCGATCATCTCTGTAGCGGACCAGAAGGTGCCATCGACCAGCACGAGTTGCGCAGAGCGCATCGCTTCGAGCACGGGTTCTGGAGCAGCCGCGAGACCCGGCGCATAGAAAACGCGCGCACCTGTGGCGACGTTCTCGATCAGCAGCGCGATGTTATCGCCAGGCGCGGCTTCGGCGCGGCGCGGCGAATAAGGCGGCGCCTTGCTCTCGATCGGCAACGCGGTGAAGCGGATGCCCTCCGCCGGCGCGACCGTGAAGGGTTGGTCGAGCGCGATCTCGTGACGCTCGACGCCGCAGTAATGGCCGAGCAGCGGAACGAGCGGCAAGCCGCTAGAGAGATCGTCGAACACGGGTGCGCAGGCATACAGCGGCAGCGGTGTCGTGCGTTCGCGCAACATCAGCAAACCGGTGACGTGATCGATTTGCGCGTCGATCAGGATGACGGCGGCGATGCCGCTGTCGCGGATCGATCGGGCGGGTTGCAGTTCCGGATTCGCACGCAATTGGGCGAGCAGGTCCGGCGATGCGTTGATCAGAATCCAGTCGACGCCGTTCCCGCTCACTGCAATCGACGATTGGGTGCGCGGTAACACATCGCCGGCGCGGTTACGGGCCTGGGTGCAGTTCGCACAGTTGCAGTTCCATTGCGGTAGTCCGCCGCCTGCACCCGAACCAAGAATCTTGATCTTCATGAGTGATGCTCCGGGCGCCGCCGCGCACACTTATTGTGAGAGGCGGGCGGCGCTTCATCGTTGCTTCAGCGATTGGCGATGTACATCGTGATTTCAAAACCGAAGCGCAGATCGGTATAGGCGGGGGTAGTCCACTGCATGGCTGTCTCCTTGAATGCGGCATGTGATTGGAAAAACCGCATGTGTAAAGCGGTCATCGCATTCAACGCAAGCTCCGTGCCGGGCAGGTCGAGCGGAGCGATCGGAGCAAATCGACACAAAGCGGTCGCATCGCGTTCCGAACGAACGCACCGTCATCCGTGAGTACGCGTTTCGCTGCGCAGACTTTGACCGGCAGATAGCACAATGGCGACAGCGTGCTGTTCAATTGGAGGACACCGCTGTTGCAATATGGAACACCCGTGAAACACACGCGGTTTAACGCGGTTCGCAGCGTGATGCGAGACGCTGCGCTTCCAGATCGCACACGATGATGTCAGTCAGACTGCTGTCCGAACTCGTCCGTTCCGCCGTCCGTGCCGGCCAACGCTGGCAATTTCCGGTAGATGGTGTTGCGCGAGACACCCAGCGCACGGGCCGCCGCCGACACGTTGCCGCGATGCTGGGCAACCGCCGCCGCTATCGCACAGGCGGTGACGTCCTGCAAGCGCCCGCCCTGCAATGGGCCTGTTTCGAGCGTGCCCGCAGCAGGCCCGGCGGCGCTGCGCAAATCGTCGAAAAAATCGTCGGGCAGGTGTTCCCGCCTGATCTCTCCGTCCTCATCCACCATGGCGGCCGCCGTGCGCAGAAGATTGCCGAGCTGGCGGAAGTTGCCCGGCCACATGCATTGTTCGAACAGCGTCATCACGTCGCTTGCGACGCTCAGGCGCCGGCCGTCGGCCTCATCCAGCGACGCGCTTTGCAGCATTTTCCGGATCACGGCGGCTAGATCCGTGCGCTCGCGCAGCGGCGGCAACTTCACGACCAGACCGTTCAGGCGGTAATACAGGTCCTCGCGGAAACAGCTCTGCGCAATCATTTCACGCAGATCGCGGTGAGTCGCGCAGATGATCGCGATATCGACGGGAATCGACTTCGTGGAGCCGAGCGGATTGACGAGACGCTCCTGCAGCACGCGCAGCAACCGCACCTGGAGCGGGTAGGGCATGTCGCCGATCTCGTCGAGAAAGAGCGTGCCGCCGTTCGCTTGCAGCAGTTTTCCGGTTGCGCCTTTGCGGCGCGCGCCGGTGAACGCGCCTTCCTCGTAGCCGAACAACTCGGATTCGATCAGGCTCTCCGGGATCGACGCGCAGTTGACCGCGACGAACGCCCCAGACCTGCGTGGCGAATCGTTGTGGATGGCCTGGGCGAGCAGTTCTTTGCCCGTACCCGTCTCACCGGTGATCAGGATGGGGATGTCCTTGCCGAGCACCTTGCGGACCTTTGCGATGACCGCCGCGATCTGCGGATCGCCCGTGTCCAGATAGCTGAGCTTCGACAGCGTGCCTGCGGCGACAGCCGCAGGCGGCGGGTCGGAACGCAGCACTGGCTTTGCCGCGCCGTACGCCTGCGGCACCAGGCCGTCGTCGGCGAGTGTGACGCGCCGGAACTCGACGTGCGCACAAATGACCGCGCCGCTATTGAGGTTCAGCGACAGATGGCGATCGCGGCTTGTGCGCAGACGGTCGATCAGTTGCGCGCTCGTCAGGCCGAACAGCGACGACAGCGTATGCGCGCGCAATGCCGCGAGCGGCATGCCCAGCTGGAACTGCGCACTGCGGTTGGCCGACAGGAAGCGGCCATCGCAGGTGAACGCGACGATGCCTTCCATCAACGTGCCGAGAAATTCGGGCCGGCCATGAAAGGCGATTTGCAATGTCTCGCGAAAGGTATTGGTAAACAGATGATTTTCGATCATCTGCACGGACATCTTGGCCAGCGCCATCGTGTGCTGGTGGTAGCTGTGGTGATCGCCCGTGACGTCGAGCACGCCGATCAGATCGCCATACGGATCGAGGATCGGCACGCTGGAGCAGGTGAGAAAGCGGTTGGCGGCCAGGTAGTGCTGCTCGCCATGAACGACCGTGGGAGAGCATTCGGCGATGGCCGTACCGATAGCGTTCGTTCCTTGCCGCTCCTCGGCCCAATTCGCGCCCGGACGCAGCGCAACCTTTTCCGCCCGCCTCAGAAAATCGTCGTCGCCGATGGAATGCAGGATGAGCCCTTCGGCGTCGGTCAGCACAATCATGCTTTGCGTGTTGACGATCTGTTCGTGCAGCGTTTCCATCACCGGGGTGGCATGCGCGCACAGGATCCGGCTTTGCTCCAGCTTCAACGTCAGTTCCGCAGCCGGCAGGACGTCATAGTCCGGCCGCATCGAGGCACTCAAGCCGAATGTTTGCGAACGCTCGTGAGATTTCTGAATGGATGGCGTGAGCCAGGCAGCTTCACGCGGTGCGATTGGCGTCGTGGCGTGATGGACATCATCGCGCATGGTCTCCTCCTGCGAGTCAGGTCTGGTCGTTTGCCAGAACCGTGTGGGCACAACCTGAAGCAATTCGCGCGCCAGATTCGGCATCCCATTCAGGAGAACAGGGGGCTATTGGTGGCCTGGAGCGGCTTCGTGACTCCGATGCGCCTGGCGGCGAAGCGAAGCATTCGATCGGCGGGGCGAGCAGACGCGCTTCTGGACGCCAGGCATGCATTGCATGTTCGCCCCGAACGGGGCACCGGGGTTGATCTGAATCAATGGATTCTCGACAGTCTACGCGTCCGGCGAAATCGCATGGCCTTTTTCGACGATCGCCGCTGGTCGGCTTTCTCCTGTTGAATGACTTGTCGATTTTGCGGGACCCGCTTGCATGTGAAGCGAAGCATCCAGACCTTGATTCAAATCAATAGCAATACCTTGGCTGGGTCGATGATCAATTCGTCATCGACGGCTCGCGAACTGCCGCGTCGATGCGAAATCACGCGCCTTGAGCCAAGGGAGAAATCATGGTCCGGGCAGAATCCAGGATCGCCGTTGCGGCGATTGCCGTCTTTGTCGCGTTGGCAGGTTTGGCGGCATTGATCCGCGGCTTGCTGTTCGATAGTACGGACTTCATTCGCTACGGCGCGGCGGCGCTCGTTGCCGGTGTTGCCTGCTTCGTCCTGCTGCTGAACCCTACAGCAGGAGACGATTCCTGACACGGGCATGGGCCGCGTCGGCTCTACGACACGACGTCGGCCAGCGGACGCCGCGGCGAGTGTGGAGCCTGCCGGCCGCGGCCGATGCGCAGCAGCAATTGCGGCATGCCATCCAGATTCAGCGCGGCGCGTAGCTGCTCGCGCAGTGAAGCCACTTCGATCGGCTGATTCAGATAGGAAGCTGTGATGCCCGCGTCCGCCGCGGTAAGCAGCACCCGTTCAAGCGCTTGACCTGCCGCTAGCCATGCGGCCGCATCGTCCGCTCCGGTGGCGATGCACAGCAGTAACGGCGACCCGGCGACCAGCGTGTGATGAGCAGCCGCCAAGCCGCCGCCCAGGTCGAACGTGCGAATCACCGAGCCGACCAGGGGCACCGCGAGATCGAGCAGGGCAAGCATACTCGGCGACAACGCAGGCATGCCATCCTGACTGCGTCTCGGATGGATCCAGCTCGCAAGTTCGCGCCGGAAGCGGGGATCCTTGAATTGCGCGTGATCGGCTTCAGCGATCAGCGCCGCGAGATGCTCGCGCATGGCCGCGTTCTCGGCACAGACGATATCCGCGCCCTCGGCGGCGCCGGCTTCCTCGAGCCGCAGCCGGAGTTCGGCCGGAATGGCCTCGTCGGCGAAGGTTTCGCGGGTCGTGACGCGCCGCGGTATCGCGTCGAACAGCGGTGCAAGGCGGGTATCGCAAAGGCCGTCGTGCAGGACCCGCAGATGTGCCAATACGTCCACGTCGGCCGGCGACGGAAACAGTGTGATCGCGTAGGCAAGACCGAAGCGGCTCAGCGCAACGCGGAGGTTGAGCAGCGCAGCACCACAGCTGATGATCAGCTCGCGATCAAAGGGGTCGACCACCGGGAGCGCCCGCAGACGGTCTGCGCACAGCGTGACGCAGTCGCCGTCGACGATGAAATGCCAAGGCTGCGTGTTATGGCTGGATGGCGCCAGCACCGCGTATCGCAGTGCGAACCGCAGTTTGTCCTGGATGCTGGCGTTTGGGTCGAGTTGATGCTCGTCGACGGACCAGGCCGTGTTCCGGGAAAGTGCGTTCATTCAGGGCCTCCTGCGTGTTTTCCGGATCGGTGCCGGGCTGTGCGTGCGCTGCCCGGACTACACGCGCGCGAGGCCGTCGAGGTCGAGAATCCTGATCTGCTTGCCATGTGTATCGACAAGGCCGTCTTTCTGAAATTTCGAAAACATGCGGCTGACGGTCTCGAGTTTCATCCCGAGGTAGCTGCCGATCTCCTCGCGCGTCATGCGCAAATTGAATTCCGCCGGCGAATAGCCACGTTTCTTGAGCCTTCCCGACAGGTTCAGCAGGAATGCCGCGACCCGCTGATCGGCGGACATCGTGCCGAGCAGCATCATGAGGGTGGCCTCGCGAACGATCTCACTCCCCATCAGACGATGGACGTGCTGCTGCACCACCAGCACCTCGCGGCACATGGCTTCGAGCAGATGAAACGGAATGATGCAGACGCTGCTGTCCTCGAGGGCTATTGCGTCGCAGCTGTGCCGGCCCGAGCAGACGCCGTCGAGACCCAGCGAATCGCCGGCCAGATGAAAGCCGGTGACCTGTTCGCGGCCGTCGCGATGCATGACGACGGTCTTGAACGAACCGGCGCGGACCGCATAGATGCTCTGGAACGAATCGTTGGCGCGATATAGCGATTCACCATGTTTGATCGTGCGGGAAACGCAGATCAGCGACTCCAGCCGCCCCTGTTCGGCCGGCGTCAGGCCTTGTGGCATGCAGATCGAGCGCATCGTGCAGCTTGAACAGTGCGCGGCGCGGCGAGTGGGGACTGACGTGGCGAGCGCGGAATGGCCTGAAGCCGGCTGCGAGACACGCTGGCGCGGCATGATTTCGGAATATTCAGCGACGTCAGACATGGTGTGCTCCTAGGTAATCGAGTAATTGAGGCCACGCGCGCGACGCTCGTGGGCAATCCGCGTGATCGTGCTGCATGCAAGATCGAACTCGCTCGTCTTGTCGAAGAAGTACTGCGCGCCGGCCGCAAGGCACGCCTGCCTGAACCAGGCACTCGAGTGATTCGTCAGCACGATCGCGATCGCCGGCAACATGCTCCGCGCGAGGCTCTGCAGCAGTTCGATACCGGTGCCGCCGGTCAGGCGCAAATCCACGACCACGACATCGGCTCCCGTGGCTTCGATACCGGCGAGCGCGGCGCCGGGTTCCTCGGCTTCGCCGACAATCTCGACACCGTTGATTGCGCCGAAGCGCGCCGCCATCCGTTGACGGATCGGGATCGCGTCTTCGACGAGAAAGATACGCAGTGCGTGCTGGGCCGGGCTTGAGTTCATGACTCGAAGTATCGGCGGCGCTGTCTCAAATTGAAATCGGCGGCGAGCGAACTTCGGGTAGGCGAGCGCGAAGGCGTGTAGGGGATTTCCTACACGCCGAGAATGCGGCGGTGGAGGCGGAGGAAGCGGTGGAGGCGGAGGAAGCGGTGGAGGCGGAGGAAGCGGAGGAAGCGGAGGAAGCGGAGG
>NZ_JBYSWU010000008.1:0-189124 GCF_058781505.1 Paraburkholderia sp. FW306-2-2C-D06C
GGACCAGCGTGCACATCGCATTGATCGGTATCAGGAATGGCAGGCGGCGCCAGGCGCAGCGCCACCGCTCGCCAGCCAGACGCGCGCGCAGCAGACGCGCCGCCCGTCGGCCCGTTTCCGCCATGTCGACATGCGGATAAGTCCGATAGGCCACGATCGCGTCGGCTGTTTCAAGCATGCGCCGCGTAACGTTGGCGTGCAGATCCACCGACGCCACCAGCGGTACGTCAGGTCCGATCACCGCGCGCACGCGCGCCAGCAGTTCGCCCTCACCGTCGTCCGCCTGTTCGGTCACCATCGCACCGTGAAGGTCGAGATACACTGCGTCCGGGAGGGACGATCGAGAGGCGTCAACGATCTCGCCGGCAATTCTCTCGAATGCTTCGCGCGTCACGTGCGCGGATGGCCCCGCACCGGCCCAGAGCACCGGGATCAGCGTATGACCGTCCGGCTCGATTTCGTTGATGAAGCCGCCGACCGGAATATTGATGTGCCGCAACTCGAGCATCTGCTCGCCGCGCTTCAGCGAAGGAAACGTCTCGCCGTTGACGAAGTTCTGATAATGCGCCTTGAGCGCGACAAAGGTATTGGTTTCGTGCTGGAAGCCGGCAATGAGAATTCGCATGGAAGATGAACGTTCGTGGATCGATGGGTCGTTGCATGGGTCATTGGGTCGAATCGACGGGCAGGCGGTTCGCAATCGTCAGGAGCGCCCCGGCAACCAGCAGTCCGACCATCACGAACAGTCCGGCCGTCATCGTGCCGGTCATGTCTTTGACGCAGCCCATGATGGTCGGACTGAGAAAACCGCCGAGCAGCCCAACGGTATTGATATAGGCAATACCGCCCGCAGCTGCGTCGCCCTTCAGGTAGCCAGATGGCATCGCCCAGAACACCGCGTACGCGGCCCACATCAGTCCGGTCGCAACCGTAATGCTGATCAGCGAAACCGAAAAGTCGCCGGGATACAGCGCGGCGATCGTCAGGCCTACAGCGCCGCCGAGAGCCGTCAGCGCGCTATGCCAACGGCGTTCGCCGTAGCGGTCCGAACGCCGGCCGAAATAGACCATGCCGATGATTGCGGCGACGTACGGCAAAGCCGAATAGAGTCCTATCTGCAGCATCGATTTGAGGCCGGCCGCTTTCAGGATCGTAGGCAGCCAGAAGCTCACCGCATAGATGCCACAGATTATGCAGAAGTACGCGAGCGCGAGCACGGTCAGGCGCGGATCGGCAAGAACCTGGCGAAACGAATGGTGACGGCCCGGCGGGACGGCAAGATCGTCCCGCAGAAGGATCTTCTGACGCGCGCTCAGCCAGGGCGCGTCGTCCGGCCGGTCGTCCATGTACCACAGCGCAAGCGCGCCGAGTACCACGCACGGTAGTCCTTCCAGCAGGAACATCCACTGCCATCCGGTGAGCCCATGGGCGCCTGCAAAGGCCGTCATGACCCAGGTGGACAAAGGTCCGCCGAGAATCCCCCCGATCGGACTCGCGCACATGACGATCGCGATCACGCGCGCCATACGGTCCCTCGGATACCAGTACGTCAAGTAGAAGATCATGCCTGGCGCAAAACCGGCTTCGAATACGCCGAGCAGAAACCGGACCGCGTAGAACACGTGTTCGCTACGGACGAGCAGCATTGACGCAGACGTCAGCCCCCATAGCACCGTGATCCGGCTGATGGTTCTGCGTGCGCCGACCTTGGGCAACGACAGGTTGCTCGGGATTTCGAACAGCACATAGCCCAGAAAGAAAATTCCGGCGCCAAGCCCATAAGCCGTATCGGTGAGGCCGATGTCAGACTGCATCTGCAGCTTGGCAAAGCCGATGTTGATGCGGTCCAGATACGCGAACATGTAGCAGATCATCAGAAACGGCAGCACGCGCCATCCTATCTGGCGGTAAAGCGCGGCCTTTTCCATGTTCATTCCGGCGTCGGGTCTCGGCGCGTACAACTGCTTCCCGGTTGTTTCACCCAGTACTTTCATCGGTTCCCTCTTTCAGGCGTGGCGTGGAGCTGGCTACATGGTCGTCATCCAAAAAACGCCATGACAACAGCAAACGTCACCACCCTGCGCTGCCCAAAAGGCAGCACAGGGCGCCTACTTCCTCATTCGGCGCTGGCGCCAGCACGCGATCGGCAATCCAGCTTCGCTCATTAGTTGACTTTATTTTTTGACGCATCTAATTTGCCGACATGTGACATATCAGATGTCGATGGATTGCTACTGTGCGCGGCGCGACACCGTCGCGCTCCGAAAAAAGTCATTGGACAGGAACTCATCATGTCAGTGCGTCGCCCCAACCTGAGTGAAATCCGAAACCTTGCCGAGCAAAATCATTTCGACGTCGGCGCCGACGAGGAGAGCGCTTATGGCGCGCTGTTCGAAAGGGTTCTACAGAATTACGACGCGTTGGCGCAATGGCCGCTCGCGCCCATCCCGCTGAAATATCCACAGCGCAGCACCGGTGAACGCCCCGCCGATGCCGACAACTTCTGCAACGCGATCGTTCGGCGCTGCTCGGTACGTGGCGCTGCCGCAGGCCGGCTCGCCCAGGTACGCGTCGGCCTCAAGGACAGCATCAGTCTCGCGGGCGTGCCGCTCACCTGCGGTTCGCGCGTGTTCGACTACACGCCGGCGCAGGACGCCACGATCGTCACCCGCATACTCGACGAGGGAGCCAACATCGTTGCGATCCTGAATATGGACAATTGCGCGTTCTCCGGTGCGGGCGACACCAGCGCCTACGGACCGACGTTCAATCCGCACAGTAGCGCGCATCTCGCGGGCGGTTCCTCGGGTGGCTCCGCCGCCGCGCTATTTGCTGGAGACATTGATCTGACCATCGGCTGCGACCAGGCAGGGTCGATCCGCATTCCAGCTTCCTGGTGCGGCGTGGTGGGCATCAAGCCGACCTTCGGACTCGTGCCGTACACCGGCATTCTCGGCTTCGACCTGAGCTTCGATCACACAGGCCCGATGGCGCGCACAGTACGCGAGGTCGCGGTGGCACTCGACGTGCTGGCCGGTAAAGATTCCTTCGATCCGCGCCAGGGCATCGTGCCCCTGCAGCACTACACCCATGCAGCCGGCGCAATCGACATCAGCGGACTGCGCATCGGCATTCTCGAGCAAGGCTTCGGCACCGACGGAGCGGAAGACGACGTTGACGCGTGTGTGCTCGATGCAATCAACGCGCTGAGCGCGCGCGGTGCTACCGTCGTGCGCGTGAGTTGCCCGGCGCATTCCGCCGCCGGCGCCATCGTCTGGGGGGTGTTTGCCGAGGGCGTCAGCGCGACGTTCCAGAACAACGGCCAGGGACATCACTGGAGCGGCCGCTACGATCCCGACCTCAGCGTTGCGTTCGGCACGGGCATGCAACAACGCGCGCAACACCTGCCGATGCAGGCGAAATTCAACCTGCTTCTCGGCTCGTACATGCGCGAAAACTACCAGGGACGCTTCTATGCGAAAGGCCAGTCGCTACGCGCGGCATTGCGGGCCGAATACGACCGGCTGCTGCAGGACGTCGATATCTTGGTGACCCCCACCACGCCGATGAAAGCCCACCGGTACAACCCCACTCTGAATGCGGAGGAACTGGTGGTGGCCGGCTGGAACATGGTCGCCAACACGGCGCCATTCAACATGACCGGCCATCCGTCGCTGAGCGTGCCGTGCGGCGTATCGCAAGGGTTACCGGTCGGCATGATGCTGACCGGCCGCCACTTCGACGATGCCGCCTTATTGCGAGCCGCCGCCGTCGTCGAAGCGGCAACCCGCTAGCGGTATTTCGCAATGCGTGCCCCCTTCTCCGCGCCGGCAGCATGCAGGCGCGTCTCCCGCTTCCCAGGTCCAGAACGCTTTCATATGGAGTCCAAATAATGGATCGTCGTACGTTCATCAAGTCCACCGCCGCAGCCGTCGCATCGACCGCAGGCGCCGGCATCCCATTCGCCGCCTTGGCGGCAGACGAAATCCTGGTGGGCAGCATTCACGACCAGTCTGGAGGAATGGATATCTACGGCAAGCCGATGCTGGATTCCCTGACCCTCGCGGTCGAGGAATGGAATGCCAAGGGCGGCCTGCTCGGCAGAAAGCTGAAACTGCTCTCTTACGATCCGCAGTCGAATCTGCAACTCGCCACCCAGTTCGCGCAGCAAGCCGCCTTGCGCGACAAGGTCGCGGTCGTTCAGGGCGGCATTACGTCCGCATCGAGAGAGGTGATCCGTCCGGTGATGAGGCGCTATCACACGCTCTACTTCTACAACACGCAGTACGAAGGCGGCGTTTGCGACCGCAACACATTCTGCACGGGTGTCACGCCCGGACAGACGACCGCAAAGCTCGTACCCTACGCAATGAAGCAGTGGGGCAAGAAAGTGTATGTGATTGCCGCCGACTATAACTACGGTCAGATCGCGTCGCAATACATCAAGAAATATGTACTCGACAACCAGGGCTCGATCGTCTCCACCGACTTCTTCCCGCTTGACGTGACCGACTTCGGCGCCGTCATCTCGAAGATTCAGGCATCGAAACCCGACATGGTCGTATCGGCGCTCGTGGGCGGCTCGCATATGTCGTTCTACCGGCAGTGGGCTGCATCGGGCATGCACAAGAAGATTCCGCTCGCCTCCACCACGTTTGGCACCGGCAATGAGCAGATCACCCTTTCGCCGGCGGAATGCGACGGTTTCCTCGTCGCATACAACTATTTCCAGAACCTCGACAACCCCGAGAACCGGTCATTCAAGCAGCGCATGCGCGCACGCTTCGGCCAGAACTATACGAGCTTCAGCGAGTTTTCGGTTGCCACGTATCAAGGCTTCAACCTGTGGGCCGAAGGTGTGAGCAAGGCAGGCTCGCTGGACCGGATGAAAATGATCGAGGCGCTCGAATCGGGCATCGGCTTCGCCGGCCCGAGCGGCAAGATCAGCATCGACCCGGCTACTCACCATTGCACGCTCGACGTGAGTCTCGCCGAAGTCAGGGCAAAAGACTTCGACGTCAAGCAGACCTTCCCGCAGCAGCACCCCGGCGACATGAGCGCTGTCTGCAATCTGAAGAAAAATCCTGACGACAATCAGCAGTACGTCATCAAACTCTAATCGTCACGCGCAGCAAGGACGGCCATGGATATCTACCTCGTCTTTCTCGTCCAGATCCTGTATGCGATTGCGTCGCTCGTGATCGTGTCGGCTGGCCTCGCGGTCATCTTCGGCATGATGAAGGTGATCAATCTCGCGCACGGCGAGTTTATGATGCTCGGGGCATACACCACGATCATGGCGACGCGACTGGGCGTGAGTATCTGGCTCGCGATCTTCGTCGTCGCGCCGCTGGCAATCGGCATCGCCGGGATCGTCGTGGAGCGGCTTTTCATCCGGTATCTGTACGGCCGCATGGTCGACACCATGCTCGCCACGTGGGGGCTGTCGCTACTGCTCACCGGCATCATGACCGCAGTAGCGGGCAATACGACAGTGGGGATTTCAGCGCCGCTCGGCAGCGTGTCCGTTGGCAGCTATTCGATCAGTCTGTACACGCTGGCGGTGATCGGCTGCGCCATCGTCCTGACGCTGCTGTGCCGCTGGGTCCTGTTGCGCACGCAATGGGGCCTGATTGCCCGCGGCACGATGCAGAACCCGGCCATGGCGGCCGCGCTTGGCATCGATCCGTCCCGTGTGTATTCGCTGACGTTCGCTGCCGGCGCCGCGCTCGCCGGCTTCGCCGGCGCGTTGGTGGCACCGCTCACCGGCGTGGTGCCGACAATGGGCGCGGCATTCATCGCGAAGGCATTCATCACCGTAATCAGCGGCGGACCGGCCGTGCTAACGGGCCTCGTTAGCGCCGCGTCGCTGTTCGGCACGGTGAATCAGCTTGCCACCTTCGGCACGACGCCGGTGCTCGGAGAGGTCGCGCTGCTGGTCGTCGCTATTGTCATGCTGCGGCTGCTGCCGCAAGGCATTACTGGCCGCTTCCTCAAGGGATCACTATGAACTCGTCCGAACCTGTCTCGCCGCCTCGCCCGGGTGCGATGGCACGCTACCGGCAATCGTGGGCTAGCGCCGGCGTGTCCGCCGCCGTGGCCCTCGGATTGATGGTGCTTCTGCCGCGAATACTCGATGACTTCACGCTGATTCAGGCAAGCGTCTATGTGGTGATGTCGATACTCGCGCTCAGTCTCGGCTTTATCTGGGGCTTTGGCGGCATTCTGTGTTTCGGCCAGTCGGCGATGTTCGGCATTGGCGCATATACCTATGCGATAGCGGTCGGCAACCTAGGCGACAGTACGGTGCCATTGATGCTGGCGATCGCGGTGCCCGCCCTGTTCTCGGCCCTGCTCGGCTATGTCATGTTCTATGGCCGCATCTCCGACGTGTATGCGGGCGTCACCACGCTCACCGTCACGCTGATCCTGTTCAATCTGGTCAACTCGACCTCCGGCCCGGAATGGAAAATCGGCAATACGCTGCTTGGCGGCTTCAACGGCATCCCTGGCATCGCGCCGCTGAACTGGCCCGGCCAGCCCGACTCCGTGCTCGAACCGCGTGGACTGTTCGAGTTTGCGATGGGCGCGTTGCTGCTGATCTATCTCGGCCTGCGCGCCCTGTTGCGTTCGAAGACCGGCCGTGTGATCGTCGCCGTGCGCGAAAACGAACAGCGTGCGTCGCTGCTCGGTTACGACACGCGCGCCTACAAGCTGCTGGTCTTTACCATCGGCGGCGCGATTGCAGGGCTGGCAGGATGCCTGTTCGCCACGTGGGGCTCGTTCACCAGCCCCAATGTATTCGGCCTCGCACAGTCCGCGCAGATCATCATCTGGGTCATGGTCGGCGGCGCCGGCACGCTGGTGGGTCCGGTGCTCGGCTGTGTGGCGATCCAGTGGCTGACCGCGCAGATCGGCACGCAGCAGACCGTCAACGCCAGTCTCGTGCTTGGCGCAATCCTGATGGCCACCGTATTGCTGCTACCCAGCGGGATCGTGCCCAGTTGCGGAGCGCTTATCGAACGGATCATCCGCCTGCTCGCCAAGAGACCCACCGCGCACGATGCGGCGCCAGGCAGCACCTCTTCCGCACCGGAGCGCTCCGCATGAACGCTTTACTCGAAACGCGAAACCTCAACGTGCGCTTCGGCGGCGTGCACGCCGCCCGCGATATCAACTTCACGCTGGCCGAAGGCGAGTTGCGCTGCGTGATCGGGCCGAACGGCGCCGGTAAGAGCACGTTCTTCAAACTGCTCACGGGCCAGGTGAAGCCGACCTCGGGTGAGATCCTGTTTCGCGGGCAGAACGTCGCCGGTGCGCAGCCTCACACGCCCGCCGCGCTCGGAATCGGCATCAAGACACAGGTGCCGAGTCTGTTCAACGGCCTGACCGTGTTCGAAAACGTCTGGCTTTCGGTACGCCGCAAGCGTTCATCGGCAGACGCTGCGCGCATCACGCTCGAGACGCTCGAGCGTGTCGGCATGGCGCCGTATCGCGACGCTGTGACGGGACTGCTCGCGCATGGTCAGCGGCAGTGGGTCGAACTGGCGGTGGTGATCGCGGCCGACCCGCAACTGATCCTGCTGGACGAGCCCGCCGCCGGGATGAGCGATGCTGAAACGGTACGAACCGCCCAGTTGATTCTCGAGATCAACCGGCAGCACGCCGTGATCGTCGTCGAGCACGACATGTCGTTCATCCGACGCATTGCGAAACAGGTGACGGTCCTTCACCAGGGCGCCATCCTGATGGAGGACACGCCGGAGCGCGTGTTCGCGAATCCGCTCGTGCAGCAGATCTATCTCGGCAAGAAATCACACTGACAGGAGCCGGCCATGCTGGACGTTACCGAACTGCGTGCGGGCTATGGACCTATCCCGGTACTGCACGGCATCTCGTTTCAGGTCGCCGACGGCGAAGCCGTAGGCATTCTCGGGCACAACGGCATGGGCAAGACCACGCTGTTGCGCACGATCGTGGGCGCACTGCGCGCCACCCACGGAAGCGTTCTGCTGGGCGGCGAGGACATCACCCGGCTGCCCACTCATTCGCGCGCCCGTCTCGGGCTGGCCTATGTGCCACAGGGGCGCGAAATATTTCCGACCCTCAGCGTGCTCGACAACCTGAATATGGGCGCCGTCAGGCAGGGCCCGTCCAAGGCAGAGGTGCTCGATACCTTGCTGGAAGACTTTCCCCGCCTCAAACCGCTGCTGCAACGGCCCGGCGGTCAGTTGTCCGGTGGCGAGCAGCAGTTGCTGGCGCTCGCGCGGGCGCTCGCCGGCAAGCCGCGCGTGTTGCTGCTGGACGAACCGACCGAAGGCATCCAGCCTTCCATCATCGAAGAGATCGCCGAAACGCTCGTGCGGCTACGCGCGAAAACCGGTCTGTCGATCGTGCTGGTCGAACAGAATCTCGAGTTCATCGTCTCGGTTTCCGAACGGGTGCTGGTCATCAAGCGAGGCAAAATCAGCGCCGAAATTCCGCACGAGCATCTCGGCGATCCGCAGCTCATGAACGAACACGCCGGCGTGCACCTTTGAGTGCTGAACGGGTTGCGAAAAGCCGCGCCCACGCCGATTGAAGCCGTAGCTGCTCACTTGATATACTAGTCGCCGACTCGTTCTATACAGGAAGGCAATCGAATGACATCCAGAAAGGCCGTCCCGGTGCAGGAAGACGATCCAGCGGCCGACCAGCTTTTGACCGATATCGCGTTTTCCCGCATCGAACAGATGATCGTCACGCGCCAATTGCCGCCGGGGCACATGGTGTCCGAAGTGCAGCTGGCCGACGAACTCGACATGGGCCGCACGCCGGTGCGCGAAGCGCTACAGCGCCTTCGTCAGCTCGGCTTTGTCGAAATGCGGCCGCGACGAGGCACCTCGATCTGCAATGTCGACGTACGCCAGCAACTCGAATTGCTCGAAGTACGCCGACCGCTGGAGGAACTGATTGTCCGGTGCGCCTGCATGCGGGTCACGCCCGCCGAACGCACGGAACTGAAACGCCTGGCGAAGCGGATCGTCGATGCAGCAAAACGCAAGAACGTCGACGAGTATTTCCAGGTCAACCGCGCCATTCACGACGCTCAGGTACGCGCCACGCACAACGCGATGTTGTCGCATACGATGCTGGCCATCCACGCGCAGTCACGGCGCTTCTGGTATCAGACCGTTGAAGAGGCCGATGCATTTCTCGAAGCGGCCAAATTGCACGCTGCTGTACTCGAAGGCATTGCCGCTGGTACGACGGCGGAGGCCGTCGCTGCGTCCGCCGACCTCATGTCGCTACTCGACCGGCTGACGCGCTCGGCGCTCGATTCCTTCTCCCTCGCACAGTGATAAAGACGCCGCGTGGGCCGGGCCGGCTCGCACGGAATGGAACCCGCGCGGAAAGTGCTACTGGACGCGCGGCGCCGGGCGCCGCGCGACTATGCTCCTAGGCCAGTTCGGGTTGCGAAAGCCGCGCAGATACGGGAGCGGGATCGAACAGCCGCGCATCCATCAGCGGTAGCGGATCGAGAATACGGGCAGGCGGAAAACTCATCAGACGCAGTATGTCGTTTTGCAGATCGGCGCCCGGCGCGATCTCGATCAATACAAGCCCCTCCGGCGTGACCTCGAACACCGCACGCTCGGTGACGACCAATGCGCTCTGCCCACGCCGGGCCCCTTCGGCTACCGAATAGGTAATGCTCTGCGCGTCCGCGACAAACTTGCTTACCTTGCCCTCCTGAACGATTGACATGCGGCCGTCCCGATAGGCGATGTCCAGACCTCCGGTGGTAAAAGTGCCCGTGAAAACCAGACGCTGCGCATTCACCGCGATGTCCGTGAATCCACCGGCACCAGGATTCGCACGCCCAAATTTGCTGACGTTGACGACGCCGCGCGCATCGAACTCGGCAAACGCCAGCGCAGCGAAGCGGCATAGGCCTCCGTCGATCGCGTCGAACTGGGACAGTCCGTCCATCAACGCCTGTGGATAGAGGTTCGCGGAGAACTGCCAGCCGTTCATCACGACCCCGCCGTATGAGCCATGCTCGGTGGTAAACCAATAATCGTCGGGCGCGTTGACGAGATCGATCTCGCCTTGCTCCAGCATGACGAGCGGCACGTCGGCGGCCGCGCCGAAGCCGAAGATCGACAACTCGCGTTTGCGGACTTCCTGAGCCGCGCGCCGCGCGATCACCTTGTCCGGGCCAAACGGAATGTCGGGAAGCCGGCCGGTCCCATTGCCCGCCTGCAGATAGGCCGAATCGTAGGGCGTATCCGTGCTCATCATCATGTCCTCATCGACGACCAGCGCATCGACGAACATGCCGGGCAATCTGACCTCCGTGGCCACGCGTACCCCTCGCGGGACGATCCGGCGTACCTGTGCGATCACGCGCCCGCCGCTGGCTCTGGCAGCCAGCGCGAGCGCCAGACCGGCGGAGACGAGGGGTTCGTCTTCGAACGACAGGTTGCCAAATTCATCGGCGCTGGAGGCACGAATGATTGCTACATCGATGTTCCATGCCGGATAGAACAGCAGCGTTTTCCCTTCGAAGTCAACCTTGCGGATCAGATCGTCGCTGCACCGCTCCGTAAACTTTCCGCCGCCATGATCGGGATCTGCGTAAGTACCGATGCCGATATGGGTAAGGTAGCCAGTGCTCTTGCGCGCCACCTCGCGCAGCCAGTGCATCGACGCACCGATTGGCCACGAATACGCCTCCACCTTGTTCGCGCGAATCAGCTCCATCAACGCCGGCCGCTCGCCCGTAGCCGGATTGACAGGGTTGATGTAGGAGCCCGACACGATCCGCTTCATCAGACCTTCCTGCGCTACGTGATCCATGCCGCGGATGCCGACTGCGTCACCCGTACCGCAAGGAAAATAGAACGTCAGGTTGCGAGGCGAACCGGTCTGCTGGAAACGCTCGCCCAATGCCTTCAACGTCGCGTCGGGCACGACCCAGCCGATAACGCCGACCGAGGCAACGGTCTGGCCGTCGGCAATCGAGGCTACGGCATCGCTTGCGGAGATCACTTTGCTCATGACTTGCTCCCGAAGCGTAACAGCGTGGCCTTTGCCCGCGGTGCTGCGCAATTGCGGGCGAAATGCTCAGCTGCCAAACGATCCAGCCTTTCACCGTCCAGACTGACGAACGGTTCGAAGAAGCGCTTACATGAGCGCACCGCATCGCCGGGCAGCGCGGCAAGTCTGGACGCCAGCGCCAACGCTGCCGCATCGACACCGCCTTGCTCCGCCAGATAGTCCGCGACGCCGAGCCGGTATGCTTCGGCACCGTCGATCGCATCCGCGCCCCACGTCAGCAAGCGGGCCTTAACCGGACCCACGCGCGCGATCAACGCCTGCAAACCCCACGGCGGCAGCCAGCCGTTCGGCACTTCGGGGAGATGCCAGCGTGTTGCGGGCGCAGTGACCACGACGTCACACGACACGGCAAGAATGAAACCGCCACCCAGCGCGTAGCCGTCCACCGCGGCGATCACCGGCTTCGACATCGCTGCGATGAATCGGGCAACACGTGCCGTTTCGAGTTCGTGATCGCACATGCCGTCGATCGACAAGGTGCCCAGTTCCTTCAGATCGCTACCGGCACAGAACGCCGGCGGCTCCGCCGACAGAACGATTGCGCCGACGGTTTCGTCCCGCTGCGCGTCGCGCAAGCCCTCTTCGAATTGCCGGATCGTCTCCGAGCCGAGTGCGTTGCGGCGTTCAGGCCGATCCAGCATGAACTGCCGTACGGCTCCCGTTTGTGTTGCCTGCATGTTGACCCCTTCAATGTAATCAAGCGCCAGCCGGGGAACAGGCGCAAAAGTATGCATATGCCTGCGACGGCGCACGTCGCAGTTGCGCGCAAACATCGACACCCGATTAGTCGACCGCTGACATATCAGAAGACGACAGAATAGTGTGGCCGCTTCTCCGCTGTCAAGCGGGTATGTTGCCCATGCAGAACAGCTGAACGATCGACACGATTCCTACTATTCGCGGCTAACGTGCGTTTTTTTTGTGCCGAAGAAACAATGCAGACATAGAGACAGTGGCTGAACGCGCTTTATTGATGCGAATTCTGTTCATGATACTCTTCTACCATTCTGCTGACATATCAGAATGCACATCGATCAACCAGAATGACTGGGGCGTGACAAATGTCTGCGCCGATGTCGCCTGATGCCGCCTTGTTCCAGCGAGCGAGGAAGCGGCCAGCGCGCACTCCGGGTCGGCCTCCTCGCCGCAGTCTCGCCTAGAAGCGGTGGCGGATGCCAGACATCACAACGACTTGGCGGCTGTTCGACGAGGCACCGGCAACGGCGATTGCGGCAATCTTCTGGTAGGAACCATTACGCAACGTGCTTGCGTCTCCGGCGGCGATCTGAAATCCGCCGGACACGTAGAGCTCGGTGCGCTTGCTCATCAGATAATCGGCGCCAAGCGTGAACTGGTGCCACTGTGGATGAAGCGACGCTCCATTTGTCTTAGGGAGACCGCTTGCATGACCGTCGGTGAACACATAGTCCGCAACCAGTTGCAGCGGCGTGCTGATCCGGTAACGCACGCTGCCCTCGTAGTTGTTCAGCCGCCGCGACGCGCCGTCGTTATAGTCGAGTTGGACGTGGCTGAAACTGAGGGCAGCAATCAGCGCTCCGCTTGTGAAGCTACCACCCGCGCCGGCGATCTGCTGGCGCGCCACGCCGCCGTCGATACCGTAGAAAAAGACCGTGCTGTAGTCGTCGCCGTTCGTGGTCGACGCCCCGCCCACTGCGCCACTCGTATTGGTCGTCGAATTCGAATGATTCAGCAACTGATAGCCGGCGCCGACCGAGAACGGACCATTGACATAGTTTGCCGCGACGCTCCACGCACGGTTGTTTGCGAAGCCGCCGGTACCGCCGGCCGCCTGATTGCTGAGCGCATACATGCCCTGCATGGTGAAGCCGTAAAGCGTTGGCGAACGATACTTGATCGAGTTGTTGATGCGCACGGATCCGTCGAAGTTATCGCTGTCGCCGATATGCGTGGCCGGCACCCACCATCCCGATGCGGAATACGGTGCGGCAAGCTCGGTCAGCGCGTCGTACTGCCGGCCGAACGTCAGCGTGCCATAGCGGCCGGTGCTGAGCCCCACCAGCGCCTGACGGCCGAACATCCGCCCTGCCTGTCCAAGTGCGCCATTGACTCCGTTATACCCATTCTCGAGAACAAACAGCGCACGCAATCCGCCGCCGAGATCCTCGTCTCCACGCAGGCCCCAGCGATCGCCACCAAGACGTCCGGGAGCGAGCTAAACCGCACTGCCGCCGTTCAGGTTGTTCGTGTACATAATGCCCGCGTCTACGATGCGATACAGCGTGACCGAGCTTTGCGCCATCACCGCCTGGCAACCGAACAGCGTCGCTGCACACGAAATTCCGTAGAGAGTAGCCTTCTCCATTGATTTGTATTCCTATATTTATCATGAGTGACAACGGCATGAGCCGAGCGAGGAAGTCCCGCAGATTCCGTAACTTCGGCGCTATGCTCGCCAGCCAATAAAATCCTCTGCAACAGCAAAATCAGGCTATTTGCGCTGCCGACCTGGCAGCGCCGGGAGAATCAGATGGGCATTCGCGAAATCAACCAACGCCGCCTGCGTTACTTTTACGAGGTTCTGTCCAGAGGATCGATACGCGGCGCAGCCGATGCGCTCAACACGGCTTCGTCCGTGCTGACGCGGCAGTTGCGTCTTCTGGAGGATGAGGTCGGCGCGCCCCTGTTCGAGCGCGGCAATCGCGGCGTTTCTCCCACAGAGGCCGCGCATGCGCTGCTCGCGTACTGGCGTGGCTGTCAGTCGGAGCGCGAGGCGCTCGAAAGCACGCTGCAGGATCTCAAAGGACTGCAGATGGGCAGCGTCAGAATCGCGACGAGCGAGGGCTTTGTCGAGTCGCTGATGGATGACGTCCTCACCCCCTTCATCAACGACTATCCGAAGCTCGATGTGACGGTCAGCGTGATGCCGGTGAACGACGTCGTGAGCGAGGTCGCGAACGATGTCGCCCATATTGGGCTGGCATACAATCCGCCGCCGGCCCCGCGCGTGGTGCATCGGGCGAGTGGATGGAATCCCGTCAGACTGGTCGCGTCGCGTGAGCACCCGCTCGCCGCGCGCACGGCGCCGCTACAACTGGCGGAGGTCGAGGCGTGGCCGCTCGCACTCATGACGTCGGCATTCGGGCTGGGGCAGATCGTGCGCATCGTCGCGGACATGGAGCATGTGCGGCTCACGCCCACCCTCACCTCAAACTCCGTGACCGCCTTGAAGCGGTTCGTACGCACGGGCCGAGGCCTGACCTTTCTCGGCAGGTCCACGACGCTGCTCGCGCCGCTCGACCAGGATCTGACGGCGATCGACCTCGCCCATCCCCTGTTCAACTCGACTTATGCGCGAGTCCTGGTCCGCGAGGAACGCCACCTGTCGAAAGCAGCGGCAACGCTGCTCGGGCTCATCGTCGAGCGCATGCCGATTTTCAGCGCTACGCCGCATGGCGAGCGCTGAACCGATATGGCCGGCCCGCGACTGCGGAACTACTGCGCGTAACCGGACTGTTCGAATCGCCAGGCGGCGGCCAGTAGCGTGGCTTCGTCGAAGCGCCTGCCGACCAGCATCATCCCGACAGGCAAACCGTCCAACGTGCCGCACGGCATGCTCAATGCCGGATGGCCCGATGCGTCGAAGGTCGCGGTGTTGTTCATCATGTTGAGCGCAGTGCCGAGATACGTATCGAGAGAGCCGTCGGCCTCGAGCGGCGTCGGCAATTGCGGCGTGGTCGGCATGACCAGCACGTCGACATCCCGGAGTACCGCATCGTATGCGGCGCGCAGCGTGCGGCGCAGGTTCTGCGCCCGCGCATAGTGAATGCCGCCGTCCGTTTCGTGCAGATAGGCGCCGAGCAGAATCACGCTTTTGACCGTGGCAGAAAAGTCCGACGCCCGCTCGCGGCGCGCGCGAGCATAGTGAGCAATCAGACCGACGTCCTGAAAGCCGGCCGGCCCGTGGCTGACCGAATTGTCACGCACCATCGTGCCCCATGCGCCCTCTGTCGCGATGCCGGTCCAGATGTCGAGCCCGTGCCGATGCAGCGGCACCGAGACGTCGTAGACCTCACACCCGGCACCGCGCCATTTTTCCGCCGTCTGCCTGGCGAGCGCATCGACTTGCGGATTCGACACGCCTTCCCAGCCGAAGCCTTCCTGCAGGATGCCGATCCGCAACTTTCGCCCGGGCTCATTCAGGCCCGCGCTGTACGACGGTCGTTCAAACGGAACGTCGATCTGGCGCGAATCGAGCCCGTCCCGCCCCGCCACCACATCGAGCAGGCACGCAATATCTTCGACCCGTGTGCCCATCGGCCCAAGATGATCGAGACTCGGCTCAATCGGGAACGCCCCGGTATAAGGGATCAAGCCCCACGTCGGCTTTAGGCCGATGATGCCGCACCACGAAGCGGGAATTCTGACCGAGCCGCCCTGGTCTCCGCCGATCGCCATGTCGCATTCGCCGCTCGCAATCAGCGCTGCACAACCGCTGGACGATCCTCCCGTCATATAGCCAGGCGCACGCGGATTCTCGACGTAGCGCGGATAGGATGTGTGGGACCCGCCTGAAAAGCAGAGGTTTTCGCACACGGCCTTGCCGGCGACCATCCCGCCCGCCGAGAGGATGCGCGACACGACCGTCGCATCCTCTTGCGGCACGAAACCTTCGAGCAGCGCACTGCCGTTCAGCATCGGCGCGCCGGCCACCGCGACATTGTCCTTGATAACGATGCGCTTGCCGGCGAGCGGTCCGGACGTTGCACCTTGCAGCGACATCTTCCAGGCCCAGCCGCCGTGTGGATTGTCGGCATCGGCAGGCCGCGCGCCCTCGCGCATTGGCGACGGCGTAGCTGCTATCTCGCCATGCAGCCGCTCTATCTGGGCGTATGCCTGCAAACTCTCGTCAATCGATGCCGTATACACACCCAGTTCTTCAGGCGATATCTGAAATCCATACTCGTCTGCAATTCGCAGCAACTCGCTCGCTTCCGGCACTTCCGGCACTTCCGGCATTCCTGACATGACACTGCGCTCCTGTGACATCGTGAAATGGAAGGTGCGACGCAGCCACGGGAAATATTCTGTCGTCGATTACCATCCGATTAACATATCACGCAGATATCAATATCACAATCGCGATGTGTCGCTCAGACGCGCAGCTTTCCCTGAGGAATCACCCGCTGCGCGACCGTCTCGCAGATCCAGTCGACGAACACCCGGACCTTGTTCGCAAGATGCCGGTTGGACGGCCACGCAACGTGCAGCGGGACAGAGCCGCTCGACCATCCCGGCAACACCTTTACCAAGGCGCCTGAATCAAGATGAGCCTGTGCAAGAAATGCATACGTCGTGACGATGCCGAGCCCCGCCAGGCCGGCAGCAAGCGCTGCGTTCGCATTGTTCACCGATATGCAGTGCTGGCCCGCGATCTCGATGCGATCATCGTCACGACTCAGCTCGTACACGAAGTGTCGGCCCGTACGAGGCGACGCCACCTGCACCAGCGAGTGCTCCATCGCAAGGTCCTGCGGATGCGAAGGCATGCCCTGACGCTCCAGATAGTCGGGCGACGCACACGTGACGAGCGGCAGATCGCCGAGATGCCTCGCGATCAGCGAGTCGCTCAGTAGCGGACCCACGCGCAGCACGCAGTCGACGTTTTCCGAAATCAGGTCGATGGACCGGTTGTTGATGCCGATCTCCAGTTGAATCTCCGGATAGCGTGCGAGGAAATCCGGCAGCGATGGAATGACCGCCATCGTCGCCAGCCAGTCCGGAGCCTCGATCTTCACCTTGCCTTGCGGCGTCGCGGAAGCGAGCGCAATGCCGGAGTCAAGCTCGCTGAGAGACTCCATCAACCGGACCGCGCCTTCGTAGTAAGCGGCTCCTTCCTGGGTCACGGTGAGCCGGCGGGTTGTACGGTGCAGCAGCTTGACCTTGAGTTCGCTCTCGAGTTGCTGTACGAGACGTGTCACGGTGGACTTCGGCATGTCCAGGAGGTCGGACGCCTTGCTGAAGCTGCCGGAGTCCACCACGCGTATAAACGTTTGCAGAGCCGTGAATTTATCCATCTCGATCGCTTAAAGGCATGTGGGAATGATCGACGCGGAAACCGGAACACACGCCATTGTTCCAGCCAGGGAATAGTGTTTTCGGCCGTCCCCTGTTTTTCCCGCGGGCTGTCCGCGTCACTATGGCGCCATCGCATCGTTCGAAAGACAGGATGGACCAAGTCATGACACAGACACTAAGTTATCAGATCGGCAACGCAACCGTCACCCGTGTGACCGAGCTCACGCTTGGCGAAGTGCCGCCCTCATTCGTTTATCCGGCCTGGAATGACGATGTGGCGAACGAGCACGGCGGGTGGCTGATCCCGGGCAACATGACCGCCGACCGCCAACACCTGATCCAGAGCATCCACACGTGGGTGGTCAAGACGGACCGCCACACGATCCTGATCGACACGGCGTCCGGCAACGACAAGGAGCGACCGCTCAATCCGATCTTTCACCGGCTGCAAACGCCTTACCTCGCGCGCCTTCGCGAAGCGGGTGTCGACCCAGAAGACGTCGACTTCGTGCTCCTCACGCATTTGCATGTCGACCACGTGGGCTGGAATACGGTCCTGAAGGACGGCCAGTGGGTGCCGACCTTTCCCAACGCGAAGTATGTGTTCTCGAAGGCCGAACACGAGTTCTACTCAAACCCGGATAACGTTCAGGAGCCCAGCGCCGGGGTCTTCGAAGACAGCGTCAAGCCGGTCGTGGACGCAGGCCTGGCGATCATGATCGACGCGGACGGCAGCGAATTCATCGACGGTCTCGCGTTTCACAAAACCCAGGGACACAGCTTCGATCATCTGTCGATCAGCCTGTCTTCCGGCGGCCACGAAGCGCTGTTCGGCGGAGACGTGATGCACCACCCGGTCCAGGTCGTGCGACCGCAATGGAACTCCGTGTTCTGCGAGTTCCAGGACGCGGCCCGCGAGTCCCGCAAGTGGGCGCTCGATTACGTCGCCGAGCGGCGCGCCATTTTCTTCAGCACCCATTTTGCCGAATCGTCGGCCGGCCTCGTCACGCGCAAAGGCGAACAGTTCTCGTGGCGTTACTGCTAAGGCCATCTCGATCAACCGAACTGACCGGACTTCAAAATGAAAGACACCAATCGCATCATCAAGGATGAGTTTCTGATCCCGAGCGATTCGCCGGACATCAAACTCCATATCATCAACAAACGCCTCGCCGACGTGAAGGAATTCGGCGAACGGCGCACGGTTCTGATGGTTCACGGCGCGACCTATTCGTCGGGCAGCCTGTACGACGTACCGCTTGGCGGATATTCGTTCATGGACTACCTGGCGCAACAGGGTTTCGATGTCTATGCCGTCGACGTCAGAGGCTATGGCGGCTCGACGCGCCCCGTGGAGATGGACCGCCCGCCAGCCGGGAACGCGCCGCTCGTGCGCACGGAGACAGGGGTGCGCGATTTCTCGAGCGCGGTGAGCTTCGTATTGCGTACCCGCAATCTGCACCGGCTCAACGTCATCGGCATGTCGTGGGGCGGCAGCGTCGCCGGCGCCTACGTGAGCCGCAACGCCGATAAAGTGACCAAGTTGGCACTCATCGCGCCGCAATGGCTGAGCAACAAACCCGTCCCGATCGACACAGGCGGGCAACTCGACGCCTATCGGCTCGTGCCCGTTGCCGACACGAAAGAGCGCTGGCTCAGCGCCGCGCCGGCGCACAAGCGGGCTGCGCTGTTGCCCGACGGCTGGTTCGAAGCGTGGTCGGCGGCGACGATCAGGACCGAGCCCGACGCGGCGCTGCGCGACAAGCAGTCGATCCGCGCCACCAATGGCGCGATCCTCGACATCCGCGAATTCTGGACAGCGGGCAAGCCGTTCTACGATCCCGCGGATATCGAAGTGCCGGCACTGCTCGTGCACGGCGAATGGGACCAGGACGTGCCGCTCGACCTCGCACGTGCGTATTTCGCCGAACTGCGCGGCGCACCGTACCGGCGCTGGGTCGAGATCGGCGAGGCAACGCATATGGCCGTCCTCGAGAAGAATCGCCGGCAGGTGTTCGATGCCATCGCCGGCTTCTTCGAAGAAACATTCGACGCGCCTTCTTCAGCCAGTTGATCGGATCGTGCCATGCGGCACGGTCGCCGCTCCGCATGGCAGAAGAAATCCGCTTATCGAGTTACGTGACGGCACATTCATCCGCAAAGCCCGGGACGTCTCGCGCACTTTTTCAACCAGGAGAACTTCAAAGTGGAAAAAACAATTGCTCTCATTACCGGCGCCAACAAGGGCATCGGTTTCGAAACCGCACGCCAGCTTGGCCGCGCAGGCATGCATGTGATCGTCGGCAGCCGCCGCGCACAAGCCGCCGCGGAAGCCGTCACGCAACTCGAGCGCGAAGGCATCAGCGCCGAAGCGCTCCAGCTCGACGTCACCGACGACGCGTCGATCGCCGCTGCTGTCGCCGCGGTCAGTAGCCGGCATCCCCATCTCGACGTGCTCGTGAACAACGCCGGCATCATGCTCGACGCGTTCGACAAGGCACCATCGGCACAGCCGCTGGACACGTGGCGCAAGACATTCAACACCAATCTTTTCGGCCTCGTTGCGGTCACCAACGCATTCCTTCCGCTCGTCAGAAAATCGGCGCGCGGACGGATCGTCAACGTGTCAAGCATCCTTGGATCGATGGCAGCCAACGTGGATCCCGCATCGACGTTCTACAACTTCAAGATCCCGGCGTACAACGTTTCGAAATCAGCGGTCAACGCGTGGACGGTGCACCTTGCGTATGAGTTGCGCGACACTGCGATCAAGGTCAACGCGGCCCATCCGGGGTTCGTCAAGACCGATCTTCATGGCGTCGACGCACCGTTGTCCGCCGAAGAAGGCGCGCGCACCAGCGTGCAACTGGCCACGCTCGCAGACGACGGCCCAACCGGCACGTTCTATCACGACGGCGAAGTGCAGCCGTGGTAAGTCTTGTGCGACATGCCGCTGCAAATTTTCAGACAGCGCATCGAACGTGACCCAGTCATGAACGAAATCACCACTCAGAACGGCTTGCCGCAGACACTCACCGAGCAGACCAGTTTCGGTATGAGCGAAACGCTCGCGGGTCGACGTCGCGGGCCACGAGCGATGCTGTCGTTTGCAGGGCCGGCAGTGGTCGCGTCGATTGCGTACATGGATCCCGGCAACTTCGCGACCAACATCCAGGCGGGTGCCGGCTACGGCTATACACTACTGTGGGTCGTGGGTCTCGCCAACCTGATCGCGATGTTGTTCCAGTCGCTGTCGGCCAAGCTTGGCCTCGTCACAGGCCGCAATCTCGCGGAGCTTTGCCGCGAATCGTTGCCACGTCGATGGGTGATCGCGATGTGGGTGATAAGCGAAATTGCCGCGATGGCGACCGACCTTGCCGAGTTCGTTGGTGGGGCGGTCGGCTTATCGCTACTGCTGCATCTGTCGATGATGGCGGGCATGCTAATTACCGCTACCGTGACGTATGCGCTACTGCAGCTCGAGAGAAAGGGTTTCCGCCCGCTTGAGCTTGTGATAACCGCCCTCGTCGGCGTGATCGGCCTGTCGTATCTGGCTGAACTGTTGATCGCTCCAGTTCAGTGGCCCGAGGTCTTTCGCCATACCTTTACGCCACGCATGGCAGACGGTAACGCATTGACGATATCGGTTGGCATCATCGGCGCAACAGTGATGCCGCATGCCCTGTTCCTGCACTCGGGCCTGACGCAGAATCGCGTGAAGCCGCGCAACGACCGCGAACGCTCGAAGCTGCTCGCGTTCTCAAACATTGAGGTCGTAGTTGCGCTCGGGGTGGCGGGATTGGTCAACATGGCGATGGTGATCATGGCATCCAGCGCATTCCATCAGACGCACCCGGAGATTGCGAGCATCGAAACTGCCTGGCACACGCTGACGCCACTGCTCGGCGGCGCTGCGGCTGGCCTGTTCCTCGCGTCGCTGATCGCCTCCGGTATGTCGAGTTCGGTGGTCGGCACGATGGCCGGCCAGATGATCATGCAAGGCTTCGTCGGCTTTCGCATCCCAGTGTGGACTCGGCGGCTCGTCACGATGATTCCGGCCTTCGCCGTAGTGGCGTGGGGAGTCGATGCCACCCGTGCGCTCGTGCTGAGCCAGGTCGTGCTGAGCGTCGCGTTGCCGATACCGATGATCGCGCTGGTGTGGTTCACTTCGAGCGGTAAACTGATGGGCCGCCACCGGAACAGCCGTCTGACGACCATCTCGGCAGTGACGAGCGCCATCGCCGTGCTGGCGCTGAACCTGGTGTTATTGCTCCAGATTGCGGGCATTTCCGTCTCCCCGTGAGACCGGCGCACCGGTGGAAAGCTTCTTCCACGCGCAAACGCAAACCAACCCTTCATACGCTCTGTCAGGTGCTGTGAACATGGTCGATGGCATGCGGCCAGCGCCTCCGCCTCAACGAGGGCGCTAAACAACTTTATTTTGAAGTCTTCCAAACCAGCAACGATCCGCCATCGTGCTCGGCCGCATCCCATGCCCCATACAACACATTGTGAACCGTTGAGGTCGGAGGCCGGCTCGCGAGATCTCACACTCCATCAATCGCGTCGATGCTCAGATTATTGGCCTCGATTGGATCTCCCACGCATAACCCTTAGGATTACCAATATGCAAGTCAATCAAGCACGTCAAATCGTGTTGATATTACCTCTTCAATTGAGTTGTTCGCTATGGAGGTTGTGTGATGCGAAGATTATTCGCAGGCTTAACGTTGTCGGTTGGATCGGTTTGCGCTTGGGCTCAGTCATCGGTATCCGTCTACGGGATCATGGACTCCGGACTCTACTATCAGAGTAAATCCAGCAAAGCCAGTGGCAGCAGTTTTAGCGCGCTCGATGGTGCATGGGCGCCGTCGGTCTGGGGGTTAAGGGGAACGGAGGACCTCGGTGGCGGGTACAGCACAGAGTTTAAACTTGGCAGCGGCTTTTCAACGACAAACGGCGGCTTTGGCAATTCGAATGGCAATCTGTTTGGATGGAACTCGTACGTTGGCGTGAATGGTCCCCTCGGTCAGATACATGCCGGGGTCCAGTTCTCCCCGTTTTTCATGTCCCTCGTCAACGCCGACGCGCGCGGCGGGCCTCAATATGCCAGCCATGTCTCCGTCTATTTTGACCATTTCGGCGGAACAGGATTGTTCGATAGCAATTCGGTTATCTACACGTCGCCGACCATCGGTGGATTGAGCGGATCGGTGGAGTATGCGTTCGGAAACGTCGCTGGAAGTGTCGCGACTGGGCGCCATGTAAGCGCCGCGCTCAATTTCAGCCGCGGGCCTGTCAGTGCAACTCTGGCGTATTTTCAGGCAAACAATCCGAACACATCCGACACGGCATTCATCGGGGAAAACGCCGGAGTTGGCTACGCGATTGGGCCACTAACGTTTCATCTTTCCTACACCAAATATAGAAACCAGCAACTGACCGCCTGCAACGACGTAAATGTTTACGCGGGTGGCCTTCAATGGACCGCTTCACCATTCCTGGTATTCAATGCGGCGGTGTATGTCAACCATGACGTGCGCGACGCGGCAAACGAATCGATCCTGGTCGGCGCTGGCGCACAATACCTGCTCTCGAAGCGCACCACGCTATACACGCAATTGGGTGTAGTCAATAACCGGGGTGCCATGCGTACTTCGATCGCATCGAACGCCCCAGCGTCATTCCTTCCTGGTCAGGGCACAACGACCGGTGTAACTCTCGGCATACAACATCTTTTCTAAGCAGACGTACCTGCTGAAACTAAACTGGGACGGGAGCCTCAACTTCCGTCCTGACGAGGCTCGAAAGCATCTCCCGAATCTGCGCACGCAGCCAGTCAAGGGCGCCTTCGCCCACAGACTTGGCGTGCCAGACGGCCCACGTGGGAAATTTCCCCATCGGCAATGGAACCGGAGCTATCGAAAGGCGGAACTGCTTTGCGTACTTCATGGCCAGGCGGGTCGGCAAGGTACACAGCACCGGTGCAACGCTAGCCATCGCGAGAACTGCAAGATAGTTCGGCGCAGTACATTTAACATTGAGCCTGACGCCGAGGTGCGCTAGGGAGTCTTCGAAACATCCATGGAGCTTGGTGTCGAAGGATGCCAGAACGTGGGGCAGTTCAAGATACGTACCCTCGCTGATAGGGGGCGTCAGGCCAAGCAGGTCGCTGTTGAAGCAACACGAGACAGTCTCATCGAACAACAGCTCTTTGCGGTGCCATGAATCGAACTCGCTGAAACAGCCAATTGCGAGATCGACTTCACCGCTATTCAGTAAGCGACGCGCTTGCGAGCGCTCGGCAACGCCTTGCGTAAGAATGCGAAGGTCAGGTGCAATGCTCTCAAGATGCGCCAACAACGAAGGCAACAGCAGCACCTCGAGTTCGCCAGTGAGCGCGAGACGAAATGTCCGACTCGACGTGGATGGGTCAAAAAGTTCAAAGGACCCCAAAGTTGTCTGCGCTTGCCGGAGGATATCGCTGACGCGTGCGGCCATGGCTGCAGCACGCGCCGTTGGCTCCATTGCCTGTCCGACGCGAACAAAGAGTTCGTCACCAAGCAGCATGCGCAGGGTTGCAAGCGAATGGCTCATCGCTGGTTGCTGCACGCGCAGACGCGCCGCCGCGCGCGTCACGCTTCGCTCCTGAATCAGTGCATCAAACGCTACGAGGAGGTTCAGGTCAAACGTTCGAAGATTGAAATGATCGATGGGCGCCACGATTGATCCCATTTGATTGCCGACAACGAAGTTTGGCCGGTCCGGTTTGCGGTAGGCCAATACGGCCACTACTTTGAAAGCGGTCTCAACATAGCCCGCCAGATTTCGATAGGCAATTGGGTCGACTGTGGAGAACGCTCGCCCCCTCAGACGGCCTCGCCAAACTGTGAAATCGGCAAACGGCCATCTGCAAAGGAGTTTCAAGGCGCCAGTCGTCGGCCTGCCTCCATTGTTGCGGGGATGGAAGAGTGTTTTCGTCCAGAGACGATGTGGCGCGGCTTTGTCATATTGCCTCGACGGCCGGCTAAAGATGACGTGGTGCTGGGCGTGTTCAGTCGCCGCATCGTCGGATGAGGCGATGGACGGCCGTCTGCGCTCGATGCGTGGCGTGATTCACAATTCCGTCCAGGGCTGCCAAGGCGGATTCAACGCCGGCTTGACACCGGCATCGCGAACACGCGGACCGACTGGCAAACTAAATATCCCGAGGCAGACGTCGCGGCGGTCGTGGAACCCGTCGGCCAGCCTTGGCCGCTTCGGACTTGGCTTTTGCTGTGCGGATTGCCTGATCAAAGTCGCTATCCGTGGACAGGTGTTGATGGTCTACGGATACGAGCCAGCAAGCGCCGGCACGGCACCACCGGATGCGTGAATCTTGCACAAGCAGTGAAAACCAGCGCCAAAGTTCCCCATCCTCGGCGTTGGCCCGCGCCTTTGCTTCACACCGGATTGCTGCCATTGTCCGTAACGCTCCACCCTAGCTCCGCTCCGCTTGCCCTTAGGAGTCTAACGCTCGGACTAGTTCGGGGACGTGCATGAACAGGTCGCCCACCAAACCGTAATCGGCGACGCTGAAAATCGGCGCTTCCGGGTCCTTGTTGATCGCCACGATCACCTTCGAGTCCTTCATCCCGGCCAGATGCTGGATCGCCCCCGAGATGCCGACTGCCACGTACAGTTGCGGCGCGACGATCTTGCCGGTCTGGCCCACCTGATAGTCGTTCGGCACGAAGCCCGCGTCGACGGCTGCGCGCGAGGCGCCCAGTGCTGCGTTCAGCTTGTCCGCCAGCGGTTCGAGTACCTTCGTGTAGTTCTCGCCGCTCCCCAAACCGCGACCACCCGAGACGATGATCTTCGCCGACGTCAATTCCGGACGGTCCAGCTTCGTCACTTCACGGCTGACGAACGACGAGGTGCCGCTGTCCGCTGCCGCTTCGATCTTCTCGACTGATGCGCTGCCGCCTTCGGCTGCCACTGCATCGAAACCGGTCGTGCGGACCGTGATGACCTTGATGGGGTCAGTCGATTGCACGGTGGCGATGGCGTTGCCAGCGTAGATCGGACGCTCGAACGTGTCGGCGCTATCCACTGCGGTGATGTCGCTGATCTGCGCGACGTCGAGCTTCGCTGCGATACGCGGCGTGGTGTTCTTGCCGTAAGCGGTGGCTGGCGCGAGGATGTGCGAAAAGTCCTTCGCGATGTTCAGCACCGTTGCTTCGACGTTTTCCGCGAGGCCCGCTTCGAGTTGCGGCGCGTCGGCCAGCAGCACTTTGCTAACGCCGGCAATCTTTGCCGCTGCATCCGCTGCGGCCTGTGCGTTGTGACCTGCGACCAGCACGTGAATATCGCCGCCGATCTTCTGCGCCGCTGCAATCGTGTTCAGCGTCGCGGCCTTGATCGACGCGTTGTCGTGTTCCGCTATTACCAGATTCGTCATTTGTTCCGTCTCCGCGTTTTACTTAAAGCACCTTGGCTTCGGTCTTCAGCTTCTCGACCAGCGTCTTCACGTCCGGCACCTTTACACCGGCGGAGCGCTTCGGCGGCTCGGCGACTTTCAGCGTCTTCAGGCGCGGCGTGACGTCCACACCCAGGTCTTCCGGCTTGATCGTTTCCAGCGGCTTTTTCTTCGCCTTCATGATGTTGGGCAGCGTCACATAGCGCGGCTCGTTCAGGCGCAGGTCGGTCGTAACCACTGCGGGCAAGGTCAGCGACAGCGTTTCCGCACCGCCGTCCACTTCGCGCGACACGGTTGCCTTGCCGTCAGCGACGACAACCTTCGAAGCAAATGTTGCTTGCGGCAGATTAGCCAAAGCAGCCAGCATCTGGCCGGTCTGGTTCGAATCGTCGTCGATCGCCTGCTTGCCGAGGATGATCAGCTGCGGCTGTTCCCTGTCGACCAGCGCCTTCAGCAGCTTGGCCACCGCCAGCGGCTGCAGCTCTTCGCCCGACTCGATCAGGATCGCGCGGTCCGCGCCGATCGCCAGCGCGGTGCGCAGCGTTTCCTGCGCCTGCGTCACACCCGCCGACACGGCGATCACTTCGGTCGCCACGCCCGCTTCCTTCAGACGCACGGCTTCTTCAACCGCGATTTCGTCGAACGGGTTCATCGACATCTTCACGTTCGCAATGTCGACGCCCGTACTGTCCGACTTCACCCGGACCTTCACGTTGTAGTCGACTACTCTTTTTACACCAACCAAGATTTTCATTTGGGATCTCCAGTCAAGCGTCTGATGAGAGTTCGCGAGCGATGATGAGTCGCTGAACTTCGCTTGTGCCCTCTACGATCTGGAGAACCTTCGCCTCGCCCAGCAGCCCCGAGACCTCGTAGTCCTCAAATACACCGTAACCACCATGCACCTGGAGTGCAATCGCCGCCGCTTCAGACGCGAGTTCGGTTGCGAAGAGTTTCGTCATCGAAGTCTCCGTACGAAATGCACGGCCCGCGTCCGTAAGCATTGCGGCATTTCGGATCATCAAGTCTGCCGCGTGTGCCTTGGTCATGACATCGGCGAGAGGAAAAGTCAGGCCTTGATTTTCAAAGATGGGCTTGCCACCAACGCGTCGGCCATTTCCGTAGGACCGTGCGAGGTCAAGACATTTCTTCGTGACACCCAAGCCTGCGGCTCCCACCAGAATTCGCCCGATACTGAGGGTAGTCAGAATCTGCTTCAGTCCATCGCCGCGATTGCCGACCATGTAACTCTTCGGAACCCTGCAGTTGTCAAAGTAGAGCTCGACCGAGTTCGCGATTCGCCAACCAACTTTCGATGCCGCCTTGCCGACCGAAAACCCAGGTGTACCGACGGGGACGATGAACGTTGACAGTCCTTTGGCACCTTTGTCAGGATCGGTCACCGCGATCACGGTGGAAAGCCCATGCATCGGCGTGCCGGCATTCGTCGAAAAAATCTTGGAACCATTGAGAACGAAGAAGTCCCCATCCTCTTCAGCCCGCGTCTTGATGCTTGCGACGTCCGACCCGCCCATCGGTTCGGTAACCCCGAACGACGCGATCATTTCGCCAGCGCAAAGTGGCGCGAGCCACTGCTGCTTAATTTCCGGGGTGCCGTACCGCGAGATGACCGTCATCGGCGCGCTATTGCAAAGATAGATGGCTGCGAAGCCAGGCTCCACTCTTGCGAGCTGTTCGGTGACAAGTGCCGCTCCCTGCACTCCAAAACCACCGCCTCCATACTCGGGATCGTAGGCAGTACCCATAAATCCGAGCTGAGCAAACTGCTTGACCAGATCGGTCGGAAACTGGTGCCGCTCAACGAACTGTCTGACAGATGGCCGAAGCGCTCGCTCCGCAAAATCGGTCACGCTTTCGAGCAGCATTTTTTCGTCTGCGTTCAGATCCATCAACATGAGGTCACCTTGCATTAAATTAGATCAAGCACTGAAAAGAGTCGCGTCCATAACCTTCAGGTCTTGCGCCACCGCTTTTGGCGCAAAGTCCATCTGGCCGAGCACATCGCGCTCAAGGTCCACGCCGGGCGCGATTTCCTGAAGCACCAGGCCATCGCCGTCGACACGGAAGACCGCACGTTCGGTTATCAGCAACGCCGATTGACCACGCTTCTGTACGCCATCTAGTAATGGGTAGGTGATCTGCTCGACGCGCTTCACGAACTTGCGGGACTTACCTTCCCGTTCGATTACCAACCTGTTGCCCTCTGTAGACACTTTCAGACCACCTGTCGTGAACGTGCCAGTGAAGATGAGCCGCCGCGTGTTGGCGGCGATGTCGATAAAGCCACCGGCACCCGGATTAAACGATGCGAACTTGCTGACGTTCACGTGTCCACCCTCGTCGAACTGCGCAAACGCGAGCGCAGCAAAGTCACAGTTTCCTCCGTCAATGAAGTCGAACTGGTATGCGCCATCGAGCAGTGCCTGAGGGAACATGTTTGCGGAGAACTGCCATCCGCTCATCACGACACCACCGAAAACCCCATGCTCCGTGATATGCGGATAGCGCCATATGCCATCGCCGTCGAACTGCCCCGCTTCAGCCATCACTAGAGGAATGTCAGAGGACGCTCCGAAGCCGAAGATGGTGACTTCACCCTCGCGCACCTCCGCAGCGGCTCGCCGGGCAATGATGCGGTCGGCACCGCCTGGACTGGGAGGTAGAGCGCTCGCCGCGTAGTCTCCACCCAGATAACGTTCGTCGAAGGGAACGTCGGTGGTCATCATCGCCTCAGAATCGACTGTCACGTAGTCGACGAGCGGCGAGGGAATGCGCATCTGGTGAGCCTGCAGTTGCCCCCGCGGCACAATCTTCCGGACTTGCGCAACCACTTTGCCACCGGACCCCTTGGCTGCCAGCGCCAAAGCAATCGCCGATGACTGCAGTGGTTCATCGTCGAACGAGAGGTTTCCGTTCTCGTCGGCGGCACTCGCCCGGATAAGGGCAACGTTGATGTCCCAGGAGGGATAGAACAGATATTCCTCGCCGTCAAACTCACGGACCTGCACGAGTTGCTCGCGCGTCGCGGCGTTCAAACGCCCGCCTTCCTGCCGAGGATCGATATAGCTTCCCAGGCCCACCTTCGTCAGGTATCCGGGGCTACGACGGGCGACTTCCCGGAGCCAATGCATCGAAGCTCCGATCGGCCACGCGTATGCCTCGACTTCGTTAGACTGGATCAGACGCATCAGCGCCGGTCGTTGCCCGGTTACGGGATTGACAGGGTTGATGTAGTTGCCGCAGACGATACGCTTCATAAGACCAGGGACCGCTACGTGGTCCATACCGCGAATGCCTTGCGCGTCTCCTGTTCCAACCGGGAAATAGAACGTCAGGTTGCCCGGTCCAGTTTGGTCTCGATAGGCCTTTGCGATTTGCTTAAGCAGGCTGTCGGGAGTCAGCCAGCCAATAACACCTGTGCTAGCGACTACATCGCCATCGCGAATGCAACGAAGGGCTTCAGCGGCCGAACAAACCTTGCTCATTTCGCCCCCCCTTTCCGCTTGCGCTCGAAAGTCTGCTGCGCAGCCGGTTCGCGACAATTCTCGAGAAACAATCGATTAGCTTCGAAATCAATCGCCTCTGCGTCCTTCAGCATCTGGCCCGAGAAGAAGCGCTTTGTCGCCGAGACTGCGGGCGCGGGCAAAGCAGCGAGCTTCTGTGCAGTCGAAAGCGCGAAAGCCTCGACGTCGTTATCGTCGACAGCATAGTCGACCAAGCCGATTTTCTCCGCTTCGACGCCACTCAGTTCTTCAAGGCAGTAGCAAAGCTTGCGCGCCTGAACATTGCCCACTCGTTCAATCAGCGGCTTCAGGCCCCACGGTGTAAGCCAACCGAGCGGCACTTCAGGCATGCTCCACCGCGACATTTGTCCTGCAACGACGATGTCGCAGCATGCGGCCAGTGTAAAACCACCGCCGATCGCAAAACCCGAAACCGCGGCGACGACCGGCTTTGAGATGAATCCAATCAGTCGACCCACGTCGCCGCACGCCTGCTCGAACCGCCCCATCTCTTCAAGCGTGAGGTTTGAGATGAACGCGAGGTCGCTGCCCGCACTGAACCCCCCTGACTGCCCTTTCAGAACCAATGCCTTGACCTCGGGATTGCGATCCGCATCCCAAAGCGACTCGCGCAGCGCATCGACCAAAGCTTGATCCATCGAGTTTCGGCGAGCAAACCGATCGATGGTGAGCACCAGAACCCCGCCTTCCATATGCACGCCCAACACGCGCGTCCCTTCATTTGACATCTTCACGCTCCTTCGCCAAAACCGTTCGTAAATCGCCAGCCAGGTTGTAATATATTACTAATGTACACCACAGTCATCGGTGTTAACCCATATACGCAGGGATTTTCGCTGGAAAACTCTGCGCTGCATGTGGTACGGTTGCGCTAGATAATTCTTGTAATATATTGCAAATGTTTTAGGAGACCGACAATGGCATCTGATCGATACTTCCCGTCATGGGAGACGATTCACCACACTGTGTCCTTCGGAGATGTGCCCGTACTTGCGGAGGTTGACGTATGCGTCGTAGGTGGTGGCGCGGCCGGTGTGGCTGCCGCGACTACTGCAGCCGAAGCTGGTCACTCCGTGATGCTGATCGAACGCTACGGCTTCTGCGGCGGGGCAGCCGTTGCTGGTATGTCCGGCACCATTTGCGGAATGTATCTCGCTAGCGACAAGATCCGTACGCCGGAGCAGGTTGTGTTTGGCTTCACTGAGCGCTTTCGTAAGCGTTTGAGCCAGCGCGGCGGACTCACCGCTCCTCAGATCTACGGCAAGACATGGACTGTCACCCATGATCCGCTCGTGTGGCGCGAATCGGCCGATCAGTTCCTGAATGAGGCCGGGGTCCGCATCCTGTACCACACCGTCGTAACCGGCGTGCTCATCGACCAAGGGGCTTATCGGGGTCTGCTGGTCGAATCGTCCGCTGGCCGTAGTCAGATCCACGCGAAAGTCGTGGTCGACGCATCGGGCGACGCGTCTGTCGTTGCTCGGGCGGCCGGCAGCTACACATTCGGGGACAACGGCAAGATTCAGAATCCGACGATGTTCTTCCGCCTGGGCAACGTTGACACAAAGCGGTTTGCCGAGGCTTGGGGAGCTGATACGATTTGCTCACCAGAAGTCAGCGAACGCATCCGCGATGGAAACACACAGGGGCGGTACACGTTGCCGCGCGAAAAAATCTGGGTGTTCCCGACTCCCCGTCAGAACGAACTGCTCGTAAACGCCACGCGACTTCAGGCAAAAGACGGGAGGATGCTGAACGTCATCGACCCCGAAGACTTCACACAGGCAGAAGTTCTCGGCCGTCAGCAGGTCCGGGAATATGCGAAGTTTTTTGCAGAAAACGTCGTAGGGTGCGAGGACAGCTACGTGATTGATACTGGAGTTGAGGCCGGTATCCGACAAACGCGCTCCATCGTTGGTGTGGAAACGCTGCGCAATACAGATGTGCTTGACTGCCGCAAGCGTCCCGATGGAATCTGCCGCGTACCTTGGCCCATCGAACTCCACGTCGGCGAGCGTCCCAAACTTCACTGGTTGCTTGACGACTATTATGAGGTGCCGTTTCAGGCGATGGTTCCTGCGGTAGGCGAGAACATTTTGGTTGCAGGTCGCTGTCTGAGCGCGGAGCATGAAGCCCTTGCCTCGGCTCGGGTCACAGCGCAGTGCTTTGAGTACGGGCAAGCCGCAGGCCTTGCCGCCGCGCATTCAATTGAAAACCGACTGCAGGTTCGCGATATTTCAGGCGAGACCGTGCGCGACCTCATGCGATCGCACGGAAGCGCTCTTTAGCCTCATCCCCGACCTACTTCCCGCATGAAAACCATGCGGGTGAAATTTTCGATGTTCTCCATCAATGCCATTGCGGCCTTTGCAGCCAGGTCCGCATCGCCCATAGCGACTGCGCGCGCACGATCCGCGTGCAGTCGCGAAACTTCGGAAAGGTTCGCAAGTTCATCGTGGTACATGTAGTAAAAGCGTCGAGAAAGCCCGAACAGCGGTGCTATGGCCGCCGCCACGAAGGGATTGCGAGCACACTCGGCGATGTACTGGTTGGCAACGAAGACTGTGCGCAGGTATGCATGAACGTCGTCGCGCTTGACTGCATCTTCAAATGCTTTTGCCATTTCAAGAAGCTGATTGCGCTCGGCGGGCAGAGCGCGTTTTGCAGCCCAGGACGAAATGAGACGTTCAAGGTCCGAACGCAGTTCGACGACTTGCAATTGCTCGTAGAGATCAATTTTCGACACGCGAACGCCATGCCGCGGCACCGTCTCCAGAAGACGACATGCTTCCAGCCGCTTGACTGCCTCTCGCACCGGCGTGCGCCCGATTCCGACGAGATCGCTCAGAGCGAATTCGCTGAACGTGCTACCAGGTGGAAGCTCGAGCGTGACGATTAGCTCTTCCAGCTTGCGGTGAGCCTGGTCAGCGAGCGACGGGTTTGACTTTGGAACTTGCAACATTTTTCCCTCGAAATGGCGAGCTCGTAGGCAGCGCATCCATGAAATATATCAGAAGTTTTTTTCAGGATGGCTACACAGCTGGACTTGCATAAGGGTTTTCTACCATGTCGTCGGCCATTCGCCACGTAATATATTACTGATGTCCATAAGGATTCTTGTTTGACGCCGCTCTGATGTCGTCGACCAGGACGATTTTCTGTTTATATTGTCTAGGAAACCTAAGTATGAAAGCTGAAAATTTCACTGGAGCGGTCAATGTCGCGGGGCGCCTCGAACGGCTCCCGATGACCGGCTATCAGCGCGGCATTTTTCTTATCATTGCCACGGCGTGGCTGTTCGATTCGATGGATCTTGCCGCTATGACGTTCGTCCTCGGCTCGATCAAAGCGGAATTCGGATTGACCACCGCGCAAGCGGGGCTGGCTGCCAGTTCCAGCTTCCTCGGTATGTTCGTCGGCGCAGCGCTCGCCGGTGTCGTTTCCGATCGGATCGGCCGGAAACCGGTGTTCCAGGTAAGCATGATCATCTGGGGAGTGGGAAGCTTGCTCTGCGGTCTCTCGCATAGCTTCAATCAACTGGTCGGCGCGCGGGTGCTTTTGGGCGTTGGTATGGGTATGGAACTGCCGATCGCTCTCGCGATGGTTTCGGAGTTCCTGCCGACCCAGTATCGCGGGAAGTACAGCGCCATTCTGGAAGGCTTCCTGCCAGTCGGTTTCGTGGTGGCGGGCGTCTTAATCTATTTCCTTCTGCCCGAAATCGGCTGGCGCGGCGTGTTCATCGCATTCGCGATCCCATCCGCATTTTTGCTCATCATTCGCCGTCTGGTTCCTGAATCGCCACGATGGCTTGAGGCAGTGGGCCGCAACGTTGAGGCTGAGAAAGTGGTTGCGTCCATTGAAAACAAGGTTCGCCGCGCCACCGGCACCGAGTTGCCCTCCATTCCGAAAGTCGCGGCTGTCGGCGAAACGACGAAGCGAGGCGTGTTTGCCATCTTTGCCGAGCTATGGCGAGCTCCGTATGCTGTGCGCACTCTGATGCTCTGGGTTGTCTGGTTCTTTACCCTGCTCGGATATTATGGGTTGACGTCCTGGCTGGGCGCCCTGCTCCAGGCTGCTGGTTATCAGGCAACAAAGTCCGTCTTTTATACGATTATCATCTCCACGGCAGGTATTCCAGGCTTCTTCTTCGCAGCGTGGTTGCTGGAGTCCTGGGGCCGAAAGAAGGCTGCGATTTTCATGCTGCTAGGTAGCGCGTTGACCGCGTATATCTATGGACAATGCGCCGCTCTGCACCTGCCCATTGCTCAGGTCGTAATGGCTGGTCTCGCCATGCAGTTCTTTTTCTTCGGCATGTGGTGCGTAATCTACGCCTACACTCCTGAGCTTTATCCAACGCGCGCGCGCGCAACGGGTTCAGGCATGGCCTCTTCTGTTGGCCGGCTTGGCTCCATCATTGGTCCGTATGCTATTGGAGTAGCTCTTCCGGTTACCGGACAAAGCGGCGTCTTCGCCATGGGGGCCATCTGTTTCCTCATCTCAGCAGTGACCATCGCCGTATTAGGCCAGGAAACCAAAGGAGTCACTCTTGAAGAGGTTTCTAGCTAACGCGTGAGGCCGAGTTCAGGCATTATCTCGCACACGGTGCCGCACACTAGATGCTATGGGAGGGCTGTGAAAGTAAGCCCGCTGGAGTAAAACGGGATTTCCAGACTCGTTTTCTCCGAAGGAGCATGCAAATGAATGCGTCCAACACAGCCCTTCAGGGGCAGGATACGACGGTGGCCGCCCGGCTGTACATGGTTTTTGAGCTCGGCGAGAAGAACTGGAAGCTGTCGCTGGGCGACGGCGTACGCGCGCCGAGCCGGTGTACGGTAGCCGCAGGTGATACCACGGCGCTCCTCAGCGCCATCGCGAACGCCAGGGCGCGCGGCCACCTCAGCGTCAACGTGCGATCGGGCATTCCCGCCAATGCCAGTTCAAGCCGGTTCAGCAGTTCCGGCAGACCCGAGTCCCCACTCATCTTTCCTGCGGACTTCCGCTTCCGCATAAGACCACCCCCTGATTCGGGAGACGCCGCGCGCTGACGTCACTGCAAGTCCTCAAGATCCAGCGACATCTGTTTCTTCGTGTTTGCGACAGGATATCCGTCGGATGCATCTCCCCTTGGCAAGGCCGGTTTCAACACATCAAGATGAAAAACCGCGTCCATGCTGATCTGGACAATGCCATCAGCCGGCGACTTCAGGGCGTCGCTGCCTTCCAACGCGGCCGGACTGCCCCTCCTTTCCCCGACCAACTCACTCACGCTGCGTCCGCCAGCATCGACTGACGGCAACCCGCAGCGGCACACCGGCACGCGTATTGCGCCCGGAGTTCCTCGTCCGAAGGATCGTCGATGGCCAGCAGATATTCAATGAACAGTTCTTCGCCCGGCTCGATGGTCCGCAGCGTGTGAATGAAAACCCGCCCCTCATCCTCGATGGTCTCGCAGTTGGGCTCGCACGCGTGGTTCAGCCAGCGCGCGCTATTGCCGCCGCGACTGCCATCGATGACGCGCCCATCCGACAGTCCGAAAAGGAACGTGTGTCCCTCGACGCCTTCGCGCCGGTGGCGGCGAACGGCATCGCGCCACGCGGTGAGTTCACCCTTGTACTCGAGCACGCGCTCGCCCGCTGCGATTGGTCGCATCGCAAATACACCCTTGCCGTGAATTGACGATCGCCGGACGGTCACGCGCCGCATAGTGTTTCCTCGACTGACATCCGCGCCAGTATAAAAGCCGCCAATTTCCGCATCCACTGCGACGTGACGTGCTGCACGTCGTCAGGTGAGCGGCGCCGGTAGTCATATTGAAGTTCGAGAGCCGGAGTGTCCGGACCAGCTGGATTTTTAGGATGGTCGTCAGACCGCTTCGGCACGGCGTCCCGACTCAGAACAGCTGGGCGCCGAGCTCGCGCAGGCTGTTCCACTTGATGGTGCTGACAAATGTCCTGCCCGTCGTATCAAGTGACTCGATCATCGCGCGCTGTCCACGCGCTTCGGCGATCACGCGCACGATGCGCGTGCGGTAGCGCAACAGCGCACCGATCGGTGGACACAGCGGGTCCCGCCTGATCCGCAATCGTTTCTTTTCCATACGGCTATCTATATAGATATGCAGCGAATCGCAGGGGCCGCGGTACATCGCGGCATCTCGCCACCGATGCTACCAGGCAGACATTGCCAGGTCCAGGCCCTCTGCATGGATACGACTTTTCGCCACCGTCGCGAACAACCTGCCGCGGCAACGTGGCAGGCAGAGGTGCCGCCGGCACGAAACCGGCCGACGGCTTGTGCCAGATCTCAGGCGCCGTTCACTGCATCCTTGAAAGCCTTGCCCGCCGTGAACTTGACCGTCTTCGCGGCAGGGATCTGGATCTCGGCGCCGGTCGCCGGGTTGCGGCCGACCCGCGCGGCACGCGCGCCCGTCGAAAACGAGCCGAACCCGACCAGCTGCACGGTGCCGCCCTTCGTCACCTCGCCGGTGATCGCCGCGATCACCGCGTCAAGCGTCTCCCCCGTCGCCGCCTTGCTCTCGCACGTCTTCGCGGCCACTGCGTCTACCAGTTCCTGCTTGTTCATTGTTTTTGCCTCGTTGAGGTTGTGGAGATGTCGCCACCCTACCCGATCGGCGCGCCTTTGCGCAATCGGCCGCGCGGCCCGACTGGATCCACGACACAGACAAGGCACGCACGTCGGAGCATGACCGCTGTGTGCCGCCGCCATGAAGCCGGCCTGCGCCCTGGGTCGCATCCTTGTGCTGTCGATCGCCCGTATCAGCGGCATGGATTTGATGAGCAGGCGGGCGCAGCCCGCTCCGGCGACGCGCCGGCGGGAAAAGTGGTCGGCGCCTGCGCGCCCGCGCGCACCGTCGGGTACGTCTGATGAACCGCCCGCTGCCGGTCGCGCCTTTCGCGTCTGCGCCCTGCGTGCTGTCCGGCGTCCGGGCCGCATCGCGCCGATCCGGTTGTGAAATCGCCGACTGCCCACTGGCTGCACAACGGCGCCCTGATTGCGCGGCATTTACTGACGTGATCCGACCCGTTAGGCCGCCGTGTCCGGAAACGAAGGGTCGGATAGCTCTGACTATCCGGGCCTTCATTTGCAGTCGGCCGCATCGGTAGGCCACAGCAAATTCGCTTCCGTTGCACAACTTCTGCAGTCCCATGCGTGCAGCGGCTGCATTCGTTTCGACCGAGAGCTTCCAACGATCACGGCCCGCGGGTTCGCGCCTTTGGGGCCACCCACCGCTACCGCTCCCCTCTCCCGACAATCTCCATTATTAGGAGTGCATTTAATGCCACATCAGTGCGGTGATAACCCGCGTTATCGCCGCAATGATGCGACGACATGTTTTGCCGCGATGATCCGACGACTCGGACCTACCTCCTCCAAGCCATGAAGGTCGCAGATCGACCCCGAGCCAACACTCGCCGTTCACCGAAACGGACATTGAGCCAAGGCTGCAGCACCAAATCGCACTAAAAATCACCCCAGCGAGCCGTCGGCGATCAGGCTCCCCTCGGCGCAAATGCCAAGCACCCATTCATGCAACGATTTCCAAGACAATGAGAGCGGAGGCGGGAATGGCAGACGAAATCGAGAAGGTGGATCGACGCTTCATGGATCAATTGCTCGAGTTATCGAAGAAGCCAGGATCTCCGGTCGATTTCGATGTTTCGGAATGGATGATGTCGCGTGGATTTGCTAGGGCGCAGAACCTACCAACGGATGCCGCACTTGGTGGCCTCGTGATTACCCAACGTGGCAAAGATTGGCTGGCACTTACAAAGTACACCGGCTAACAACATAGAAGGGACACACCGATGGCTAAGCAAGTTATTTCGCCTGAAGAGTTCATCTCGGAAGTGAATCGACGGTTGCCCGCTCATCATGGTTATAAAGCCGGTATGCGAGCATTTTTGGTCCCCATTGGGGCCGATGGCAAGAACGCCTCGGGGTACGATTGGGAGCCGAGCGATTTGGCGACCGTTGGCGTCATTGCCGACGTTTCGGCAAGCGTGGAGTCCGAGTTCGCCGTCAATCCTTATATCTCGCGCAACACTCGCCCGTGAGCCTCCTAGAGCACTAGGCCCACGCATAGCTTCGCCTCTGCTTTTGTGAGCAGAGGTACTTTAGCGGTCAAATTTGGAAACACCCGTTTTGACAGTGAAAATTAGCCCCACTTGTATATTGACAAACCGACGTCCGGTGGTAGATTTAAGTTGTCGATAGGCACCCCGACCGAAATCGGGGTTAGCCTCCTTTAAGGGTGATGAAATGCGAGAATTGCATACGTCGCGGAAGCGACGGCGTAGACCCACGACAAAACAAGATACGGGTTCAATTTGAACCTCATTAGCGACTAGGTTGGAACGCGGCTCGCCGGATAGTTTGCAGACCGATGGCGAGCCGTACTTTCTTAAGCGATACGAACTGTCTAAATCGCCGACCGCTCGAATTCATCCTAAACCCTTTTAAATTTTTTTTCACGAACTACGTTGCGAAAATCGCGCCGTGCCCGCCTCCCGACATTCATCACTTGGAATCACAGATTCGCTCACCTACAATTTTGCGCTCGCATAACAACGATTGCGCAGCGCTTGCAGGGCCACGTTGCCGCCTCTCCACTGCCTTCCCTATTCTGGCGGCATCCTCTTGCTTGCAGTGCTGCTCAGCACAGTTCGTCATGCTCCGTTACACCAATCGTCTTGTTCATCGAACAATCTCACTGCTGCACCGGACGGCCTGCCTGCACGCGCACACTTTGTTGCGTCGAGCGCGGACGTTATGCGTTTTCCTGTGCCCCGGTACTTTTTTGATCAACGCGCGGCATCGCCATTTGGTCTACAGCAACACGCGCTGTGTTACATGTTCGTTCACTGTGCTGACCTTAGGCGCTGTTCACCCGCGCATCATCAAGCGGTTCGTCAACGCACCGACGGATTTGTTCCACGCCATGCTCAGGTCAGTTCAGTCTCCACTTCCCCGAGACCATCGATGTGGCCGCGCACAATGGCCGGCTTGTCCACCTTGTGCGCACCGACGTACGAACCCGATCGTGATCGTTCACCCCGGCTTGTGATTGTCCGTTCGCGAGGGACAAGCGCTCCGCCACGCACGACAACGGGCATCACCGTCTACGGTCGAGAAGGCAACCGAAACCATTGCTATGCGGTGTCGATTCTTAGCGATCTAGGCGCCGATGTCGAATGGCCGAAAGTTGCCGGCCGGCGTCCTTAGTGCCGACGCCGACCGAACCTCGGCGAGCTACCGGACTGAACCCCGTGCCATACTTGCGAATCCCATCGCCCATATGTCAACGACCTTGATGACCGCCTTTTCCGCGTCCATCGGCTTTAACTTCAATCCGCTCGACCGCCGCTCCGACAAGCGGGACGACCACGCCTTCGTCGAGCATCTACGTAGCGACCCGGCCGCGCGCTTTCTCGTCTTCGACGGCGACGTCCCCATGCTCAAGCGAGGCAGCGAGTATGACCCGTGGTTCGTCGCCAGCGAGACCGCTGCGTTTGGCCAGCCGCTTCATAGCGTCTTCCTCGGGGAGGATACCAACGGCGGCGGACGCTTCGCGCTCGGCTTCGCGCTCAACCTTGCGCCAGAGGACCCATCGCCAGGCACCGGCTATGACCGCATCGACCTTCGCTCGCTCGCGTTGCAAGACCTCGTCGCTGCGGGAGCGCTCGGAATACTGGCCGAGGCGAAGTCGATGCTCGACTGGCATCGCCGCCACTCCTTCTGCGCAAACTGCGGCTCTGTAAGCCGCGTCACGACGGCCGGCTGGCAACGCATCTGCGATGTTTGCGGCGCACGCCATTTCCCGCGGGTGGATCCAGTCGTGATCATGCTGGTGATAGACGGCGAACGGTGTCTGCTCGGACGCCAGCGCCATTTCGCCCCTGGAATGTACTCGGCGCTTGCTGGTTTTGTTGAACCGGGCGAGACCGCGGAAGACGCCGTGCGCCGCGAAGTGATGGAGGAGGCTCGCGTGAAGTGTGCACGGGTTGTCTACTTCGCGTCGCAGCCGTGGCCGTTTCCTTCATCGCTGATGATCGGCTGCTTTGCGCAGGCGAGCGATACCGACATCGTCGTCGATACGGACGAACTCGAAGACGCCCGCTGGTTCTCGCGCCAGGAGGTTGCGGCGATGCTCGCGGGAACGCATGCGAATGGTCTGTCGACGCCCAAGCCGTTCGCCATTGCCCATCATTTGCTGCAGGCGTACGTCGAGAAGGGTGGCTCGGTATTGCTCATCTGAGCGTCCCGCAAAAGGAGCACTTGCAATTGCAATTGCACAGAATCGCCCGGTGCGCGAGGCCAGAAGCTGGATCGCTCACTCAGGCGTAAGGCGTCGGTGGGGACCGATTCTCGCCGCCCCCTAGGCTTATCCCGTCGGCCCGATTCGAATGATGCGCGACGACCCATTCATCTCAAGCTGGACTTCCGATTGTTGACCATCTTGGGCAATGCGTCGAACGTCTCAAATTGGCCGGTTAGTGCCTCTGGCATCAGCGTTGGCCGTTGAGAAAATCGAACCAGTCGTGCGCGTAAGCGCAGCCGTGATCAGGAATGCCCGAACCGGCCAGCGTCTGGTCGAAGAATGTCCTGGCAGGCTCGGGAATCTCATCCAGACGCACGTAACGGTAGCCCGCGTCGTTCATTCGAACCGTCACCTCCGGTTTCGCAGGTCTCGGTGGCAACTCTTCGCGACCCTCGTTCAGTGCAGCGGCAAGACAGCGCGCAACGAGGTTCCACACACTGCTCGCCCATCTCGGATAACTGCGCACAATAACGCGCCCGCCTACCTCACCGAGCACCGCATCTTCCAGGGCTACCCGGTAATCCGCGAGCGCCCCGCCACTCACCCGGGCGATATCCGCCGTCGCGATGACACGCTTTCCGCTTTCCCGTCCACCGGGCAGCAACTCAATGGTGACTCGAAGCATCCGCTTCTCCTTTTGATGACCCTTTCATTCGGTGCAGCAGTCCTGCGGACGCACACCCGGTCGAGGGCTCGTACATGCACCGCGATCGACTGCGCGCTCAACAGAACATTCGTCGCTTACTGTGGGATGCTGGTACAGGCCGCAGCCATGCGGGCATCAGCGCGAGCAATTCGCCGGGACAATATCTCACTGGTGAATGCCGCAGCGCGTTCCATAGACAGCGACGGCCCAAGCAGGTCACGCATGCGGCGATCGGCGACAGCGGTCGTCGACGGAAGGCCTGCCGCGCTGGCCTCCACGATGGCGTCCAGCACCGCGATGCCAAACTCGAACTGTGCCGCCCTCACGATCATGCCGGCAATGGTCTGGTGCGCGTGCGAGAGCGTGATGCCGTACGCGACGGCGACGTCGACCAGTGGCCAGCGATGCGCGCCGATGCCGTACCGGTGCGCAAGCAGGTCGGCATTCCGAACGGCTTTTGCATCCAGCGACTGCTCCGGCCTGACCAGGTTGCGTCCGCGGGTGGCCAGACATTCCGCGACGCGACGGATTGCGGTTTCGAGCGTTTCAGCCTCTATGACCACGCGCCATCTGCCATCGCGCAACCCTGGATGTGCCGCCGGAGGCGCCAGCAGTTGATCCGGCGCGAGCAGGAGTGCACGCTCCCAGGCGCGCAGACGCTCCGCGGTAAGCGCCTTCGGAAACGTCCCCTGCTCCCACTGCAACAGCGTGGGATTTGATACAGCACAGGCGCGCGCCACTTCCGCAACCGAAAGGCCTAGCTCCTCGCGCAGCCGCCTCGCGTGAGGGCCGATTTCCCTGCACCGGGCCGGGGGAATTCGCGCCTGGAGGTCACCCCCTTGTTCTCGGGCGGCTGCACTTCCAGCATTGAACACGGGATCCGGCAACGGCTGCATGTCATGACTGAGCAGCCATCCTTGCGGCACCTGCAGGGCAACTTCCAGCGCGTTCACGGTAGCTGTAGCAATGGCGTTGGGCAACCCCGCTTTCTCCCAGTGCACAAATTTTGATTGAGCCACACCCGCCCTGCCCGCGAGTTCGGCCTGGGTTAATCCCAACGCCCTGCGACGCTCACGCAGGCGTTGCCCGATCCGCAGTGCGCCGGATCGCGGAATCCACTCGTGACCTCCGGTCATCCCGGTCTCCTGCCTGATACCTGTGATTTTTCATGGAAAGGTTGTTTTCGCCCGCCCCGGAAGCGTGGTCTCCAACGGCCGCATCGGCCACCGCATTCAGCCAGCCAACGCGTACGCGTTGGCCCGAGCGTCATGCAACGCGTGATGCTCGCCGCCATGCCGGGCGAAGTATTCGGCGCGCCGTTCCCGGTCGCGACGGCCCGCGATATTCTCGACACGCCAGCCGCGTGGGAGGGGGCCGCCCAGCAGGAACCGGAACAGGTTCAGGTCCGTCTCGCAGTCGTAGCAAAGCACCGGCCCGGAGTCGCCGGGTATGCTGCCGAGCCATGCGCGCAGTGCCTCGCGCAGCCGGTCAAACGGCATCGCGCACCCCTCAAACTGGTCGAGCTGCGGCAGCACCACCTTGCGGACAAAGTCACTGCAGCGTGCCTGATCGAAGTCGGTGCGCTCGCCGTAGAACTCGCTCCCGTTCTCTCCAACGATGGCGAGACTGACCAGCTGGCAATGCCGGAAGTCAGTGAACTCCGTGTCGATGAAATAGCGGTTGTTCGAGCCACCTTGCAGCTCGGCCGGCAGCGGCCAGAGCAACGCGCCGTGAAAGGATGTATCCGTCATGTTCTGCTCTTCTTTCTCTTGCGGACGCGCGGCCCGCAGCCCCGGTCGCATCCCGTCCCGCAGCGGCACTCCCGGATCCCTGGCCCGGTGATGCGGCCAGATGGTCCGTGTGCATCCAGATCACCCCTCGCACCCGTGCCATCAAAACCCGGCCGCCCGATGCTGCTCAGGGTGCACTACCTTCTTCCGTCGGACCGTCTGCGGTTGCAGGCGCTTCCGGCTGCCCGCCGATCCCATCCCGGCGCAAGCGGCGGATCCGCCGCAGCGGCCCGGCGAGTACGGTCACGTGCTCTGCGAAGGGGATAGCGGCGGGCCGGCAGGCGTCGTCGCGCGTAGCAAGCGCGAAGCGCCGCAGGCGCGCGCGCAGTTGCGCGGACGTCTCATCCGGCGGTAGCGCCGGCGGTTTCCTGTGCCTGCTCATGTGATCTCCAGAGGATGCGCCCCGGATGGGCGCAATTGCACGCCTGCCACGATAAGGCGGATTATCACGGCAAGCCTTCTTCCAAACCGTGCATCGCTGCGAGCCGAGTCTGCAACTCCATGACGACCGCCGGCGCGCTGATGCCCAGCACGGGATCGGTACGCAGCAGATTACCCCGGCACACCGCCGGCCAACCCTGATCATCGTCGTCCAGCGCGAGCCATGCTCCGGGCTGACGCCGGCACGCATCGCCCCAGACCTGCACGCCACGCGGGATGGACCGGAACCACACCGGATCCATCCGGCCGTGGAAAGTCGCGCCGACCACGCGCCGGCGCAGTGCCAGCGGCAGACGGCGCGCAACTTTTCGGACGCTGCGGAACACCAGGACCCAACTCGTTGACAGCACGATGCGCAACTCGGGATAGGGCTCGAGGCAGCGCGCGAGCAGCGGAGCATGTTCAAACAGCACATGCCCTGGTGGACTCGCGACATACGGCCCGCTGCCGGGGTGGCGCCATACGTTTTCCGGGTGAAGGACTCCGTCGAAATCGAGATACAACACGAGACCACCTCGCCAGCGCGGCAGCACGTCCATCGACTGGCAGGGCGAGCGCGGCCCCATGCCCGTATGCGCTTCCACGCCCGACGCCGCTCAGCGACGAGCCGGCGCGCCTGGCGCTTTCGCCCGCCAGAGCCGCCGTCCGCGCGCAGGGCGCGTTGCGATAGCGCACGGCACCGAGAACGTGCGCCCCGCCGCGGTCGTGAACCGGGTCACCGTCACCAGCCGTTCGCCCTGGCTGTACTGTTCGGGCTCGGTTACCCCCACCCGGATCTCGCTCACCGGATCGAGCGTCCACCGGTCGACCTCGTGTGCCAGTTGTGTGCTCAGCACAGCGGCCCCTCGTAGCACGACATCCCCGCCGACGAACCGCTCAAGATGCGGTGCCATCGCGGACAGGTCCAGCAGCATGATTGTCGGAATGACACGCGAGCGTGCTGGCGACACCCGGAGGATCAACATGTCTCGCGGAATCAGCTGCTCGATTGCCGACCACGTGCTGGCGCCCGATAGTTCGTCGAAAAAAGGCATTGCATACGGAGGCATCCGGTTCTTTTCACTCGTCACAAACATACTGCCTACTACCTCGAACGCTATCGTAATGAATCAACCACCTGATGACGACGTGCGCCTTCGCCAGGAAACAACCACAGCATCGAGCAAATCTCGCCGACATCAAAAAAAATTGCAAACCCTTACTGCATATGGATCGCACACACATACCATCCACTTAATTCCCAGTTCACTGGGAAGACAAATTATAGCGTCAACTGGACAGTTCTCCCATTTCACTGGGAGAAAATTTTGGAATTGGCCGTAGTCTTTGGCGCGGTCTTGCGCGAGCATCGTCTTCGTGCGGAGCTTACCCAGGAACAGCTCGCCTTCGAGGCTGATATCCGGCGCAACTACGTCAGCATGCTCGAGCTGGGTCAGAATCAACCCACGCTGACGATGTTGTTTGCGCTTGCGGCCGCCTTGAGGTGTGCGCCAAGCGATCTGCTCGCTGACGTCGAACGAAAGGTGCAGCGGATGCGGAGGTCGAAGAAGGCCGTGCTGAAGAAGGCAACACCCAGGCGCGTCACAGCGGCCGTCGGGAAAGTGCAGGCAGGTTCCCCGACAGGAAAGCGTAGCCGGCGCGTCCGTACCGACACGTAAGCCAGCCACGCCCTGCCCTAACCCTCACCTCGTGGCATGCCGTAGTCTCTGGCTAAAACAAAGAGAACTGAACTGGCACGACATCTATGCCTGGCGCAGAACATTCTCCTACAGATAGGAGCATTGCCGCAGGAGCGTCCACCGGCCTCTCAAGCCAGCCTTTCGAACGGCGCTTGACCACATGCTGGCCATTTTTTATGCAAGCCGCCGTTGTTTTCATGATTCGTGACGCCCCCCCGATGCCCGATGGAAGGAAGTCGGCCATAGCAGACATTTACTTATTGGCGCCAGGCGGCGCCTGTAGGTTGAACATCCATCCATTCCGTGGCCGTTCTGAACGGCGGCTTACGCATTCAGCGAACGCGTACTTTCGACCCAATATAGCGGTAGTTCGCAATGAGCCGATCAAATGACGGCTTTCGTGTGAGAAGCGGACACATTCGCCAGAGACGACCTCGATCGGACGCTCGCTACGCACGATTTCAACGTCCGTTCGGCCCCGAAGTTGTTATCGATTCTGGATTCAGTGCGCCGTTACCCGCCGACCTGATGCACGCCGAAGCCGCGCCGCTGCCTGCCAGCGGGCCGCAAACCGCCAGCCTGTTCCAGGGCTGGCGTTACTCATCCCCACGGATCAGGGTTGGCGTTTGCCGCGGCCACCAGCGGGTTTGCCAGCCGGCTTACGTGAACCCGCAGCTGGCTTGCTGGCGGGTTTGCTGCGTGGCTTTTGCACGCTGAATGGGTTACCGCTGGACAAGCTTGTGCCTTTGCCCGCGGCCACAGCGCGCTGCGCCGCAGGCTTGCGTTTGTTTTCGCCACTTTGCGGGCGCGGTTTATTGCTGAGCACCTGCATGGCGCCCGGCGCAGCTTGCGGCACTTTCGGCTTCTTAGGCTTTTTGGGTTTCTTGATGATCTGGCCCGTCGCGCTAGTTTGCGGCACTCGGTGTTCGGCTTCAAAACCCGGCTCTTCTTCACGGGGCAGCGTTTGCCGGATCAGCGCTTCAATCGCGGCCAGTTGCGGCGCTTCATCGGCACACACAAGGGACACCGCCACGCCGCTGGCGCCCGCGCGGCCGGTACGGCCAATACGGTGCACATAGTCTTGCGCCACGATCGGCAGATCAACGTTGATCACCAGCGGCAGGTCGTCGATATCCAGCCCGCGCGCAGCTACATCGGTGGCTACCAGCATATGTACTTCGCCCGTCTTGAAGCGCTCCAGCGCACGCAGGCGCGCGGGTTGCGGTTTGTCGCCGTGGATGGTGTCGACCGCATAGCCCGCTTCATCCAGCATGGCCGCTAGGTAATCCACGCCATTGCGGGTTTTGACGAACACCAGCGCGTGCTCCCAGTTGTTCTCAGCCACAAGGTGCATGAAGAGGTCAGGCTTGTTCTTTTTATCCACCGGCACCACCCACTGCTTGATCTTGCTGGCCGTGACATTGGGCGGGCTGACGCTGATATTGACCGGGCCGCGCAGAATGCCCGCCGCCATGGCGCGGATATCATCGGTAAACGTGGCAGAGAACAGCAGAGTCTGGCGCTGAGCGGGCAAGGCAGCAAAGACGGCGTTGAGTTCGCGCGCAAAGCCCAGATCCAGCATGCGGTCGGCTTCATCCAGCACCAGCGTTTGTACTTGATCAAACTGCACTGCGTTCTGGCGATTGAGATCTAGCAAACGGCCCGGCGTGGCAACGAGCACATCCACGCCTTTGCGCAACTTCATCATCTGCGGGTTGATACTCACACCGCCGTAGGCGGCCAGAAATCGTAAGTCGAGGCCTTTGCCGTAATCGATAAAGCTTTGCAGCACTTGTTCGGCCAGTTCACGCGTAGGCACCAGCACCAGAACACGCGCGCGGTTGCTGGACACCGCCGGGCCGTGTTGCACCAGCCGTTGCAACAGCGGCAGCGCAAAACCCGCCGTTTTGCCAGTGCCGGTCTGTGCCGCAGCCATGACGTCCTTGCCACTGAGCACAGCAGGAATCGCCTTGGCCTGCACCGGCGTAGGTGTCTGGTAATTGAGGTCCTGCACATTACGCAGCAAGGGATCGATCAGGCCAAGCGAGGCAAAAGACATTGGCGTATTCCGGGCTAAAGCCGCAATTCTAGCGGTTACCGCCTGATTGCGCCGCGCAGATCAATGGTCAAAAAGATCGACGTTGATCGCCACTGAAAAACGTAGCGGTGCCGGGTGCCGCGCCGGCAAGCTGTACTACGAGACACCGATGAGCAGCACTGCCGCCAGCGCCAGCCCCAATTGCATCAACAGCAAACGCGCCAGTGGCCGCGCAACCAGCCACGCGCGCACCTGCATCGCCACCAGCTGCCCGAAATAAGGCCAGAGTCCTGCCAGGCCATCCATGATCGGATCTGTCGCGGCAACGAAAATCAGGAAAAGTCGAGACGGCACGAATAGGAATGCTGATTTCGCAAGATCGTAGAACTGCTAGGCGACTGAACTATGCCGACCACCGTCACTCTTCATCTGCCCGAGCAGGACCACCGCGCCATCAAACGCATCATCAGACCGATGATGGGGTTCAAGGATTTCCGCTGCGCGCGCATCATCCTGTCCGGCATCGAAATCGCACACATGATCCGCAAAGAGCTGATGCAGAACGACGGCGCCACAAACACCGCAGCGGAGCAATTCTATTCGCTGGTCATGTAAGCATTCCTACTCATTCATGAATTCTATCGCTTCATTTGTGTTATCGCGACACAACCATTAGGCTTCTGCCGATCGACCTGCGACTTCATATCTGTAATGTCCAGATTCGTATCGCGAACATTGCAATCGGGGAGTTGGGCGGCAATGGAGGAGTTAGACGCCCGGGCGTTTCGTGGCCACCGTCGGTCTCTGGATGGCGGTCGGAATCCAGCGTGCGACGAATGAGTCCTCTCGACCGAGCCTGTGTGAAAACGCCATGATCGCCTAAACTGGATTAACTCATTCAGCCTGGGTGACCGGATGAAGCGATTCATAGAAGGTGAAGATCGCAAGCAGGTGACGCTGCTTCCAGAGTGTCTCGATGACTTTGTCGCCGAGGACAATCCGATCAGGATCATCGAGGCGTTCGTTGAAGAGCTTGACCTTGAATCACTGGGCTTCGATGGAGCGATGCCATCGATTACAGGTCGCCCGTCCTATCATCCGGGCGTGCTGCTGAAGATCTATATCTACGGCTACCTGAACCGGGTCCAGTCGAGCCGCCGCCTGGAGCGTGAATGCCAACGCAATGTTGAATTGATGTGGCTCACCGGCCGTTTGGCGCCGGACTTCAAGACCATAGCTGACTTCCGCCGTGACAACGGTACCGGCATCCGCAACGTATGTCGCCGCTTCGTCGTCTTATGCCGTGAACTGAAGCTGTTCTCGCAAGCGCTCGTTGCCATCGACGGTAGCAAGTTCAAGGCAGTCAACACTCGCGATCGCAACTTCACAGAGGGTAAGGTCGATAAGCGCCAGAAGCAGATCGAGGAGAGCATCCAGCGGTATCTGAACGCGCTGGAGACTGCCGATCGTACGCAACCCGCTGAGCTGGAAGCAAAGACGAGCCGATTGCGGGACAAGATCGAGCGCTTACGCGAGCAGATGCGAAACCTCGATCAGATTAAGGAGCAACTCAAGACGCAGCCTGATGGCCAACTCTCGATGACTGATCCCGACGCGCGCTCCATGGCGACGAGCGGCAAAGGCTCGGGAATGGTGAGCTACAACGTACAGGTGGCAGTAGACGCCAAACACCACCTCATCGTTGCTCACGAGGTCACAAACTCTGGTAGCGACCGGGCGCAGCTCAGTCCGATAGCTAAAGCTGCGCGCGACGCTATGGGTAGGACCAGACTGCGGGCAGTCGCCGATCGTGGCTACTATAGTGGGCCCCAGATCAAAGAGTGCGCGGATGCCGGGATCGCGGTAATGCTGCCGAAACCCACGACATCCAGCGCAAAATGCCATGGTCGATTTGATAGGGCAGACTTCATCTATATTGCGCGGGACGACGAATACCAGTGTCCAGCCGGTGAACGGGCAATCTACCGTTTCACCGGGGAGGAACACGGTATGCAATTGCGCCGTTACTGGAGCAGCGCCTGTCCTCAGTGCCCAATGAAATCGCAATGCACGCCAAGTCCGTATCGGCGAATCACGCGATGGGAGCACGAGTCGGTGTTGGAAGGTGTTCAACGTCGGCTGGACAAGACGCCTGATGCGATGACCGTGCGCAGGCGGACCGTCGAACATGTATTCGGGACGTTCAAGCACTGGATGGGTTACACGCACTTCCTGACACGCAGGCTGCCCAACGTGGGGACTGAGATGAGTCTGAACGTGCTTGCCTACAACCTCATGAGAGTGCTGAGAATCCTGGGGTTCAAAAGGACAATGAAAGCGATGCGGCTGGTGGGTGCCTGAATACCCATCGACCTTAAAAACAAGCTCACAATCGCCAGTTAAAGGACGCTTGACCCCTTCAGCAGTTCGTCATCGCCGAATGAACTGTCAACATGCAAACCGCCAAACGTGCGAAGCGAGGTCAGAACCGCGTGCATTGAAATTCTCTTGGCGTTTCCACACAGCCTGGACCCATAGCGGGCGCTCGAAACGCCCAGCAGACCGCCGAATAACGGACGCTCAACGTTTGACATGAGAGGCGGCTGTCAATCGAACTAAACATGGAACCCCCCTGATATCTCCGAAACCCGCTTCAATCATGAAACGAGTGAGGCCGGGTCCCATTTTTACGTCAATTCAGATTGACTTAAATTTGCGACTTCTCGAGAAATTGAACTAAAGTCAGGACATTGTTAATCCCCGACTCGCTGTCATGACAGAGCCTGTTCGCGTACCAGTTCAGCGTCTTCCCAAGCAGACGCTGCATTATTGCCACACGATGATCGGCAACCAGCGGGCCGCTCTACGCCCAAGCCGACTGGCCGCATTTCTGCGATAATGTTTTGGATACCGAATAATTCATAAAACGCGTCGGGAACGAACTCTTCGGTGGGATGCTCCCAATTGCCCATGCCCGCATACTGTGCGGCGAATCGCTGCGATGAATTCGTAGTCCGGACATGACGCCTTGACTTTAATCGCGTGACAGCACTCAACTGGTCGATCAGCTGACACGGTTCCTCGCGTACCAGGTGATCTTCTGGCTATCGGAAGACTTCGATATATCGGCTTGGGCATGCTCGCGCTTCGCGCTCTTCACGCAGGTCAGAGGAAAATATCTGCTGCATGGACGGCTCGCACATCCTCCGAACTGACGACGCTCCGCTCTAACCTCCGCTGCAACTGCTCTGCCGGGTGGTTTGCAACGGTGTGATCGTGCGGATATACGGTCACTCATCCTTGGCATGGTGTTGCATCTTTACGTCAATTGCCCGCAAAGCCTTGGCACTCAAGGCCTCCTCTTGTGACGCGCCCTCTGAATCCCGAAAGTCTCAACTTTAATAGCAAATTTGTACCAACTTTTGTTCGTTTGACACTTGCGCCTCGCCGATCTCAGCCAGCCCCCTCTGGCACCTTGGCTTCGACACACGCGTGTTGTCAATTGGCGACTACACCGTACCAAATTTGTGGAGCGAGGCGATCCACAGCAACGCTGGCCACTTTGACGGCATCTACTTTGTGTCGCGGTTTGGGAATCAGCCGTCCGTCGCGGTGTTCAGTGACCGCGTCACTGCGTCAGCGAGGAATCTCGACACCGCTTCACCGCCATGCGCTACTGCCGGGCTTTCTGGACCGTACGCAGGCGTTCCTGTCAAGCTTCGGTCCGATCCGCCAGCACTTCGCGCTCAAGCGACATTTGCTGCGCGCCTCACTGTATCGAGAACAGCTCGCAGCACGCTTTGCCGCGTGGCGTCGCTTCACTGATCTCACCCAAAATCCGTTCGCTTTCTGAGCAATGCGCGTTCTCTCCGCTATTGCGGCACTAACACCTCAACGTGACAGCGCCTTTCAACTGTTCCTGCAGACTGCCGATCATCGTTCCTGGCAGCTTATCCTCCAGCGCTGCCATGCGGGCCCGGATCTCAGCCCAGCCCGGCCACGCGTCCTGCCCGAAATGTCACGCCAAATTCGTAAAGTAGTAATCCTACCTTGTTAACCTGCATGGCCCGGAACTTGACCGGCAGCACGCGCATCCTGTGCAGAGCACAGCGTCGCCTCCTGATCTTCTGTCCTGGTCACAACCGTTCGCATTCCCGGCTGTTGTACCGGCTCATCCCCGGCTCCTCTCCGCCTTCGTGCTGGCAGATTCCGCCGCGCCTCGAGGTCTGGCGTACCGAATGTCCGACCTGACGACCTTCGCGGAAACGCAATGAAGCTAGCCTTATCGGAACGTTTTCGGGTCTTTCAGCGGACGCTTGCCGTCGATGATCGCCTTCGCTTCGTCAATCGCTGCATCCAACGCCCAGTCTTCTTGACGATATCCCTCTTCCTCGAGGCATTGAACGGGAATTTGCATGGGTTGCTCTGCATCAAATTCGCGCGGGATAAGCACGAAACCGTTGAATCCGAATATCTGCAACTGCTCGCCCCCGACGCCCTGTTTCGCAAGCGTTCGAACCAGGTACTGAAATCCGTTGTACGTATTCTCAGCGTGGGCCATGTCAATCTCCATCATCATTGAGCAGGACGCGCAGCATGAACATTGACACGAACAAGCTGCGTGAGATTGCCGAACGCGCGACGCCGGGTCCGTTGAAATGGTGGACTAGCAATAGCGCTAAGCGCCAAACTGCGGGGCGCGACCCCGACGGCGGCGTACTGCATGCGACAATGGTACGCCGAGACTACGCCGACGTCGCTTGCGGCGCTGCTGACGTGGACCACATATCAGCTGTCGACCCTACAACGGTCCTGGCCCTGCTCGATCAGGTCGAAAAGCTGCAGCGTGAGAATGCGCAACTGTCGACGCTCATCAACATGCCCGAGTTGCACGCCTTCGCGAAGGCGGTCGTGCTCAAGACCACTCATCAGCGCGAACGCTGGGGATCAGAGGGCGACTCGACAGCCATTGCCGTCCTCCCATTGATTCTCGAGGGATCCTGGCATGAAGGAACGCCCTATTCTTTCCAGTGGCGCGTTAGTGCATGCGCTGCCCGACGGTCAAGCGACGGACTATCGAAGATGTGCCGCAGGATCAGGATGTGCGTCCAGCACTAACCTGGCGGTCAATTGCTGTCCTCATACGATCAAACGACGCATCGAATGCATTTTCCAGACTGCAGAAGCGGCCTGCGGCGATGCCGTCAATCGGCACGTTGATCCGGTTTGCCGGCGTGGTCTCCCTGATCCATTGCATGGCGACGTAGAACCCGTTGGTCGAGTCCCCGCTGACACCGGAAGTCATCTCGAAACCCATGTACTCGTAGCTGCGCTTATCTTCCATGAACTCGACTCCTATTGTCTCGGAGAAGTCCCAGCATGAGGGAACGCCCAATCATTTTCAGCGGAGCCATGGTGCGCGCAGTTTCACCCATTAACGTCACCGCCCGATATCTACAGGGCCGGGCTGGCACTTAGTCCTGGCCCCATAGCGGCAGGCTCATGGTCGTGTCGTAAGCGGTGAACATGACATTGAAACTAACGCTGATGCGCGAGCGGGCGTTCGTGTTCACTGACACCGAATGTGGCAGCCAGGCGGTAAACACGAGCAAGGTGCCGTCGCTCACCGTCACCACCGCCTGGTCGGTGTTGTACGCCGTCAATTCGGTGACCGGCGGACGAATGATGGCAGTCTGAGGGCGCGGATCGTGGAAATTGATCGTGTCTGTGCCTGCCTGCGTTTGCAGATAGTAGACGCCGCTCAGGAAATTGTTGGGATGGCTGTGCGTGGCGTGTGCCGCACCTGGACCCAGCACCCCGTGATGCGGAACGGGGCATCGGCTATCTTGATAAACGCGACCACGTTGTGCACGGCTGCATCGATGCGAGTGATCAGCGCAGCAAATTCGGGCATCTGATGTTGTTTGTGCCCGGATTGCCAAGTGGCACCTGTGCGTGTTCCGCTACCAGCGCGCATCAAGGTTTCGACATACGCCAAGTGGTTCATAGCACGCTGGTTCGAGGCGGCTCTGGCACACGAAGGTTGGGAACAGGCGTACGACGTCCGGAGTTGGGGGCTACACGACCGTTTGCGCGATGCGCTGACAAGGGAACACAGATCTGTATTATAGCCGCGAAGTCAGCATGCTGCAGACGGCCGGACGCCTCATAACAGGTGGGCATGGTTCAAACGAGGGTTACACACGAAGCGCGGGATGACGCTGCCCAAACGGATCCCGGTCGCCTGCGTGTGACCCAAAAACGGCGGGTTTCGAACCGCGCCGGCAGGCGCTGAATTCGACCGATGAAGGTCGTTCCGCCGTTTAATTCCGGGACGGCACGCCTGCCACCTCAAGCTCGACCTCGGCATAGTGGTCGAACTCCATGGAATACAGCCCGCGGCCCTGGGTGACCGAGCGCAATTCAGTAACGTAGCCGAACATTTCGGCGAGAGGCACTTGGCCGGCAATCGCTTCCACACCGCCCGGGCGCGACGCCACCGCATCAATCTCGGCGCGGCGGGCGCCGAGCTGCGCCAGCGCGGCCCCGGTGTACTCAGTCGGGACCAGCACCTCGATGCGGAACATCGGTTCAAGCAGCACCATCCGCCCCTTGCCGAACGCCGCGCGGCATGCCTGGATGGCCGCGGCGCGGTAAGCGAATTCGCTCGAATCGACGGAATGGCTGGAACCGCCTTCGAGACGCACCTCGAGGTCGGTGACGGGATAGCCTGCCAGCGCTCCGATTTCGGCGGCATCGCGCACACCCTGCTCCACCGCCGGGATGAACTGGCGCGGCACAGCCCCGCCGGTGATTGCGTTTTCGAAGCGCATGCCCGAGCCGCGCGCGCCGGGGTGCAGCGAAAGAATCACATGGCCGTATTGGCCATGCCCGCCAGTCTGGTGGACGAAACGCCCCTCCTCAGCCGCCACTTCGCGCGTGATGGTTTCCTTGTAGGCCACGCGCGGCCGCCCCATTTTCGCCGCTACACCGTATTCGCGCTCTAACCTGTCCAGCAAGATTTCGAGGTGGAGTTCGCCCATGGCGGCAATCAGCAACTGGCCGCTGTCTTTATCGAGGCTCAGTTGCAGGGTCGGATCCTCGTCGGTCAACTGGCGTAACGCCTCGGCCATGCGGCCATGCTCGGCGAGCGTTTTCGGTTCTACCGTGGCCCGCAGGACAGGCTCCGGGAAAGTGATCGTTTCCAGCGTTACCGGGTGTTCCGCGTGGCACAGCGTATCGCCCGTATAGGTCTGATTCAGGCCGAGAAACGCACCGATTTCCCCGGCGTGCAGCGCCTCGACGTTTTCGCGGTGATTGGCATACATGCGCAACAGGCGCCCGGCCCGCTCCTTGCGGTTACGGGTGGCATTGTGCAGCGTCATGCCAGCGCTGACCATGCCCGAATAGATGCGCGCATAGGCCAGGTGGCCGACGTAGGGATCGTTGACGATCTTGAAGACCAGCGCCGCGAGCGGTTCTTCGTCGCGCGGCGCGAGGCAGATCGTGAGGCCGCTGTCGGGATCGGTCCCCTGTACCTCGCCGATATCGAGCGGTGACGGCAGAAAATCGACCACGCAGTCCAGCAGCGGTTGCACGCCGATGTCCCGTAACGCGGCGCCACAGCAAACCGGAAACAGGCGATTGGCGAGCGTGGCACGGCGCAGCGCCGCGCGCAACGGCTCCGTCCCGATGTCGCCGCCGGTCACGTAAAGCGAGAGCAGTTCATCGTCAGCCTCGGCGACGGACTCGATCAGGCGCTGCCGCGCGGCCTCGGCCGCCGCACGATATTCAGCCGGTATGGGACCGCATTCCGGCTTGCCCTCCTGCGCAGCCCCCCAGCGCAGCGCCTGCATCGACAGCAGATCGACCTCGCCTTCGAACGCCCCTTCGTGGCCGACAGGCATTTGCAGGCACGCCACCGGCGCACCGAGGCGCTCACGCACGCTGGCCACCGCGCGCTCGAAGTCGGCCCCGATGCGATCCATTTTGTTGACGAAGCACAGCCGCGGCACCCGGTAGCGATCGGCCTGCCGCCATACCGTCTCGCTTTGCGGCTGTACGCCGTGCACGGCATCGAATACCACCACGGCGCCATCCAGCACCCGTAGCGAGCGCTGCACTTCGGCGGTGAAATCGATATGGCCCGGGGTATCGATCAGGTTGATCATGCAGTCGCGCCACCGCGCGCTGATGGCCGCCGCCACGATCGTGATCCCCCGTTCGCGCTCCTGGGCCATCCAGTCGGTCACCGTCGTGCCGCTGTCGACCGAACCCAGGCGATGGGTGCGTCCCGTGTGAAAGAGAATCCGGTCGGTAATGGTGGTCTTGCCAGCGTCGATGTGAGCAATGACGCCGATGTTGCGGATGCCGGCGATCGGCGCGGGGGTTGCAGCCACAGGTCATCTCCTAGTACGACTGTGTTAACAAATGTTCGTTTCGTCGACCGCAGCATGGGCACCTTTCGAAGCAAGCCAGCAGGGCTACGGCGAGTTCCAATCGCAACGTGGCGATGGAATCTGCTACATGACGCTGCTTATGCAGGGGCGCCCCGGGGCCGGAAGCAGCGCAAAAATCCCGCGGGATACCAACGAACGCCGCAACGCGGCCCGTCTCGCCCCACCCGATGGATGCTGAACTGGCCGACAGAATCCGGCAGGCAGCGATCAAACTCTACGCCAGCCTCGAGCGACCGGTGAGGGTTTCCAGGAGCCACATCGGACGCGCAGCTAACCTGAGTCACGTCGTATGTGCACGATCGGCATACCCGCGCTGCAACGGGGTGCGCGACGAGTTGGCCGAAACGCAATGGCATTTCTGCGCGCGCCGGTATGTGTGGACGCGCATGCAGTGTCAGGACTCCTCGTCCGGATCGAAATTCTGGCTCCGTTCCGACATCGGCTACTACCAGTTCGTCGAATTGCACGCCTGGTTCAAGGCAAAGGCGCCGGCGCAGTTGCCGCACATGCGCGAAGGCCAGATCGTGGCCTTGCTGCAAAAGCACGGGGTCAATCTGAAATGGAAAGGGCGTCTCCCGACAAGGCGTCGATCAAAGCCGGACGCTCCTGCGTGAAGAGAGTCCGTGATGATGAAGGCCACCAGCCAAGCTCGCAACCACAACAGCCCAATAAGCGTCCGGCCACAACACTGCCCACGCACGAACATCAAGCGAGGAGGCGCGCGTGACACATCCCCGATCCGATGTTGCAAATATGTTTGTCCTCAACCGATGCCTTCGGCTCCCGCGTCCGCCGTACCAGTTCCCGCAAGAGCGGATGCAGGACTAACATATTTGTAAGAGCAATCGATTGACGGTCTGAAACGAGCGGTCACGATAAGGAGAGCTGTCAAGCGCGGCCACCAACCGTCCTCAGGACTACCCGTGATTTCGCGGCCGATCGCGGTGCCGATCAGATCCCGACGGCATTCTCACGTTGCCTGGGCGGTCGCGTAAGATAGGGCGATGAAGAATGCAAAATCGCTTTATCACGGTCATCGCTTTCCGGCTGCAGTTATCAGCTGCTCGTCAAGCATGTCTTTGTCAAGGCCAGTGCCCGCCTAAACAATCGTGCCGAAAATAGCCATCAGCCTACGCGTGAACGCGAGCGCCGCATGCGTGGCTTCCGCGATCCCAACCGTACGCAGGCGTTCCTGTCGAGCTTCGGTCCGATCCGCCAGCACTTCGCGCTCAAGCGACATTTGCTGCGCGCCTCACTGTATCGAGAACAGCTCGCAGCACGCTTTGCCGCGTGGCGTCGCTTCACTGATCTCACCCAAAATCCGTTCGCTTTCTGAGCAATGCACGTTCTCTCCGCTATTGCGGCACTAACACCTCAACGTGACAGCGCCCGAGGTAGTCATCCGCATGCTGTCGGGTGGCCTGAATGACTCGCTTTTCGGTGCCATACGCGAGGACATGAAATTCCAGGATGACATGGAGCCCCGTGACCTTGGCTCCACTTTCGGCCCCAATGATTGTCGCCGCCCAAGCTGCCCTGATTACCGGGCCATAAGGCAGGGGTTACCCTTTCTCCGCTTTTTAGGGGCGGGTTGAAGCCGCCCCCGGTACTGCTCGTTGTCATTACCCTACCTGCACCTCGATGCGTCGCGGCTGCGCCTGTTCGATGCGTGGAATGCGTAGCGTTAGAACGCCGTCTTTCAAGCTTGCTTCGATCTTCGAGCCATCCAGTTCGCGACTCAATCTAAAAGCTCGGCGGTAGCGCGGCTCAAGAATTTCGGCGTGAAGCAGTTGCAGACCTTCCGGCACCGCGATGGCAGCCTCTGCTTCAATCAGCAGGTGTTCACCTTCCATCTTGATCTCGAGACGGTCCTTCGAGGCGCCCGGCAGGTCGGCCGTGATGGTAATTCCCGTCTCATCTTCGACGATGTCTACGGGCGGGATCAACGCCGCGGTGGCGCTCTTGGCCGACACCTTTTGCGGTTCACGCGTGGCGACTTGGGTTTCTTCGCTCATGGCAGTCTCCCTTTACTGGACTTCAATCAGGCGAGGCTTGGACGACTCGCGCTTCATCACGGTGACGCGCAGACAACCGTCCGCATATTTTGCCTCGACGCGAGCCGGGTCGGCATCGTCAGGCAGGCTGACGACGCGGCGAAACTTGCCGGCAAACCGTTCGTCCGCATAGACGATTTTGCGCTCGCCGGCGTCCGCAACGGCGGCCGGCCTTTCGCCGCTCAGGATAAGCAGGCCCTTGTCGATGGACACCTGCAGCGCCTGCGGGTCGACGCCCGCCACAAATGCGACCACTTCGATGGCGTCCGCCGTACTCCCGATGTTGATCGGGGGAAATGTACCCCGAGCGCCGGCACGGATACCGGACGAAATGCCAAAGTTTCGAACGACGGCGTCCATCTGCTCCTGGAGCCGCTCGAAGTCCGGAAATACGTCGGAAGAAAACCTCGTGAATGAACCCTTCATGGCTGGATCTCCTTTCATCTATCACCTCGCAGGCGAGTGCGCCCCTCGGCAGCTTCGCCGAAAGGCGACCCAGGGCAGTCACTCAAATTTCACGCTGGACGAGAAGGCGTATGGTGGCCGACCTATGCAATGGATAGATGGGGGCGGGCAAAAAAAATACAAGAGGGCGGATTGTTGAGCGCGCTCGCCACAATGGAACTGAAAGCGGGCAATGCGCCTTGCACTCGATTCCAGGATCAGGAACAGATCAGCGTTTCTCTCGCTCGGCGGTCGCATGCAGTCAGCCCGCTCCGTTTCGGTTCCGGCCATTTTTCTCGTACGCCAGACAAAAAAAGCCGGCGCTTGGCCGGCTTCTGCTGACTGCTCTTCAGCAGCCTCGCGACTGACGCTTATCAGACGCGCTGTCCCGTGGTTTGAGGCGCATTGGGCGTTTGAGATTTATGTTCGGCGCCGTCGTTTGAGCTTCGGCTTGCTTGCGCTTGCCATGCTCAACCTGCTGTGCGCGCCGCTGGATCGATGCCTGGCCTCGTCGCGGTTGTTCTCGGTTTGCTGTCGGTTCGTTACGAACTCCGAATAGTGGCGCCTGTGGATAACTTCCCCGCTATAAATAAAGGAAGAGTCGAAGAACAAACCTTCGCAACACGACGCCCTAGGTGCCAAGAATCAACATGTTGGATGTAGGCGCTTTTTAGTAATGTCGTGTTTCAGCTGCCGCTTACCCGAGAGCAGCTCGTCGAATTCCCTAGCGACCGGCGCAATGACTTCACAGACCCATTGGCCGAGGCCTCCGCACGTCAGCAGGTCGTGCGTCCAGCTACCGACTTTCATCGCCCGAAGAACGTCATTGCCCGGGCCTTTGAACCTGTCGCTTAAGTGCTGCAGTTTTTTATGCGCGGTTTCGTCCCCTCCTCGATCTCGCCTTTGTAATGGACAAGTTCATTGCGCAACGCTGTCACAATGTCCAGTGACTGGAACGGTTCGATACTTGAATCCCATACTTGGCCGCCGCTTGCAGACGCTATGAGATTCCATTTGTCGCGGGTGCCATAAGACCTTTTCCCATCGTTCAGTGTTCGCCAGAATGCGATAGGAACGTTCGGCTCGCTGCCTGTGTCCGAGGACATTTGCTCGATCAGTTCGTTCAATCGTGCCTCGATAAGGGAGCCGGCAAAAAAATTGTCGCAGTGTTCGCGTGCAAGACTTGATCCGGATCTTCTGCCGACTCTGCCATGCGCGCAAACGCGAGACACCCATCCAACAGGTCGGACGAGAAGCAATACATGCCCTTGCCCGCATCAACCCCGGAAAGAATCTTGAATATATGACCCATTGCTGCTCCACAGGTGTCCATATCGGTGGCCGTCGAGACAGTATTTCACCTCGCGTCCGCGCCCGCCCGAATCTAACGGGCGCTTCGATTGGCTGCAGCAGTGAAGCATTCGTCAAATCGAGCCCTGAATGGCTGCCGGTAGGAAAGGCCAAGGTCTGCAAAGGGGTCGGTAACTGACAGAGTCCTCGCGTCGAAAGCGGCCGCCCACGGTCACAGCTACCCCTTTTCCGGGGCCTGGATCTTGCCGGGATTCGCGCCACCCGGCCCCAGCGATGCCACGCTCGCAGCCAACCCGCGCGTCACGGCGGCCATGCGCCCATAGTCGAGCGTCGTTGGGACGTCGTGAGCGGTATGGTAGTGCGGGTTGCGCAGGTAGGCAGTGTCCGTCACCATGGCGGCCGGATAGCCGTGGCGCCAGAACGAAGAATGATCGCTCAACGCGACCCCTGGCACCCACCACGGCAGCGCCGCTGCTTCGAGCGGAAAATTGGACGACGCCTGGAACGCGTCGACGAACCATCGCAATCGGCGCGCCGAGCGAAGATTGGAAACGAAGCCGATAAAGTTGCCGCATGCCGGATAGAAGTAACGCAGCAAAGGCGGATACCTTTGCGTACCCGGCTCGTCCCGGTAGTAACCGAGCATCTCGAGCGCAAGCATCAGGCGAATGCGATCCCCGCGCAGCCGCGCGGCTCTCGCGTACCTCAGACTGCCCATGTCGCCGCGGAAGAAAAACGGCGCTTCCTCGTTCACGAACGCAACGCAGCGCACGGTGTACCGAGGCGAGAGGGCCCGAAGCATGCCCGCGATCTCGAGGAGCGCGGCGACGCCGCTGGCGTTGTCGTCGGCGCCGGGGCTGTTGCGCACGGTGTCGTAATGCGCGCCCAGCACAATGATTTCGTCAGACTCAACGCAGCCTGCGAGCGCAACTTCGATATTGGCACAGGGGACCCCTCGCACCCGATAGTCCTGACGCGTCACTGCACAGCCACACCTCGTCCACTGCTGCACGATATAGTCGGCCGCCGCGTGCAGCGCATCCGGCCGGAACACGTTGCGTTCGCCGATGTCTTCGGCAAGAACCTTCACATGGCGCTCCAACGCCTTAGCCAGGTCAGGGACGTGCGCAGTCAGCATGCGATTCTCTCCACCCGTTCGCGAACGAATACCGCCATTGAAGCAGGGAACGGCTACCAGCGAGCGTAACGCCAGCCGCGATTCATATTTCGAATGCGCGCCGCTTCGAGCGGCGACGACAATACTGCCCGCATTGCAATCGGCGAGTCGCATGAGCAGGTCCGGGCCGAACGCCACGGCGGCGCCACCGTGGCGTAAGCGCGGACTGGGCACGGCGCTATACTGTGGGCCCGTTCACCGTACCACAAGGCGGCGTGGCGATACGTCGTAACGGCGTTCCTGTACGGCGCTTGACGAATGTGACCACTTGCCGGCGCAAGGCCCGAAAATTGGCTGATCACGATCTGAAAAGGCTGAGAATCGACCGACCGTCGGTCGGCACCGTCCCGCGGCGGCGGCGCAGCTGGATCCGTTACTCGGTCATCGCGCTCATCATCGCCGCGGTGCTCGGCGTGGCCGCCAGGCTGGCCGGTCCGCAGGCGGTCGAAACGGCAACCGTGACATCCGCTTACCCGTCGCAGAGCTACACGCTGCTCAACGCCACGGGTTACGTCGTGCCGCAGCGCAAGGCCGCGGTTGCATCGAAGGCGCAGGGCCGCCTCGAGTGGCTCGGGGTGCTGGAGGGCACTCACGTGAAAAAAGGCGAGGTGATTGCCCGGCTCGAAAGCGCGGATGTCGAGGCAGCGCGGGCTCAGGCGTTGGCGCAAGTGACAGTGGCGCAGGCGAATCTTGAACTGCAGGTTGCCGAGCTGAAGAACGCCGAAGCCAATCTGCGCCGCTCCGCGATACTCGCGCCCAAGGGGGCTATCCCGGCAACGCAATACGATGCCGATCTTGCCCGCTACGACAAAGCCAAGGCTTCGATCAACAACAGCAAGGCCGCCATCTTGTCGGCGCAGGCCAACGCCCGTGCCGCTCAAGTCGCTGTCGATCAGACCGCGATTCGTGCGCCATTCGATGGCGTGGTGATCGAAAAGCATGCGAACGTGGGCGACAACATCACCCCCTTTTCGCAGGCATCCGACAGCAAGGGGGCGGTCGTGACGATCGCCGACATGGAAACGCTTGAAGTCGAAGCGGATGTGGCGGAGTCCAACATAGCCGGAATCAATGTGGATCAGCCGTGCGAGATCCAGCTCGACGCGCTGCCCTATCTGCGACTGGCGGGCCGGGTCTCGCGCATCGTGCCCACGGTGGACCGCTCGAAAGCGACCGTGCTGGTCAAAGTGCGTTTCGTGGACCGCGATGCGCGTGTGCTTCCCGACATGAGCGCAAAGATTGCGTTCCTCGCGAGACCGGTTCCGCCGCAGGAAAAGCAGCCCGTTGTCGCGGTGCAGCCCGCCGCGATCGTCGAGCGCGACGGCAAGAAAGTGGTCTACGTGGTCAAGGACGACAAGGTGCGGGAGGTCGCGGTCACGACGGGCGCCAGGATCGGCGAGCTCGTCGCGGTCAATGGCGTGAACCCGGGCGACACGCTCGTACTGGCTCCGAACGAGAAGATCACGGACGGCGCCAAAGTAACTTTGGCGAAGAAATAGCGTGAGTACCGCACCGCTCGTCGAAATTAGCCACGTCGCGAAATCCTACCGACGCGGAGTCCAGACCGTGCCAGTCCTGGCCGACATCACGCTCGGGATCGGCAAGGGCGACTTCGTCGCACTGATGGGCCCGTCGGGATCGGGCAAGAGCACGCTGCTCAATCTGATTGCCGGCATCGACAGGCCGGATAGCGGCGAGCTGCGCGTCGGTGGGCTCGACATCACGCGACTTCCGGAAGCGGCGCTGGCCGAATGGCGCGCGGCCAACGTCGGCTTCATTTTTCAGTTCTACAACCTGATGCCCGTGCTCACCGCTTTCGAAAACATCGAGCTGCCGCTGATGTTGACTCATTTGACCCGCAGAGAGCGGCATGAGCGCGTTGGGCTGGTGCTCGACATGGTGAACCTGACCGACCGCATGCACCATTACCCTTCCGAGCTGTCCGGCGGCCAGCAGCAGCGCGTCGCCATCGCTCGCGCGCTGATCACCGATCCAACGCTGATCGTGGCAGACGAACCGACCGGCGACCTGGACCGTGCGTCAGCGGAGGAAGTTCTTTCGATGATGCAACGGCTCAACACGGAGCTCGGCAAAACCATCATCATGGTGACCCACGACGCTCACGCTGCCGGCGCGGCGAAGGCGCTCGTGCATCTGGAGAAGGGGGAGCTGAGCGATGGCAAGATCCGTTGAACGGAGTTGTGGTGCTGCGCCATGTACCTGCTGAAGCTGATCGCGAGAAACGCGCTGCGACACAAGCTGCGCACCATTCTGACCGTGGTGGGGCTGACCATCGCGGTGCTCGCCTACGGGTTGCTGCACACGGTGGTGGACGCCTGGTATGCGGGGGTCGCCGCGGCCTCGAATGGACGGCTCGTGACACGCAACGCCATCTCGCTCGTCTTCCCCTTGCCTCTGAGCTATGAGAACCGTATTCGAGGCGTCGACGGGGTGACACTCGTGGCCCGTTCCAACTGGTTCGGGGGTATCTATCGAGAGCCCAGGAACTTCTTTGCGCAGTTCGCGGTATCGAACAACTATCTCGACCTGTACCCGGAATTGGTCCTGCCGGCGCAGCAGCGCTCCGACTACCTGCGCGACCGCAAGGGGTGCCTCGTGGGACGGCAGCTCGCGAGTCAGTTCGGATTCACGGTAGGCGACGTGATTCCGATCAAAGGCACGATCTACCCCGGCACCTGGGAATTCGTCGTTCGCGGCATTCTGGACGGACGGGACGAAACGACGATTACGCGTCAGTTGCTGTTCCACTGGGAATACCTGAATGAAACCGTGCGCAAGACGACACCCCGGCAGGCGGATCAAGTCGGTGTCTACGTCCTGGGCGTCTCGAACCCCGATGATGCTGCGGCGATCTCGCGCAGCGTGGATAGCGTCTTCAAGAATTCCCTTGCTGAAACCCTCACCGAAACCGAGCAGGCATTTCAGCTTGGCTTTGTGGCCATGTCGAATCAGATCATTGCGGCGATCCGCGTCGTGTCGTATGTGGTGATCGTGATCATCATGGCGGTGATGGCCAATGCAATGGCCATGAGTGCGCGCGAGCGTACGGTCGAGTACGCAACGCTCAAGGCGCTCGGCTTCGGGCCCACGTTTCTGGCGTTGCTGGTTTTCGGGGAGTCGATCGCGATCTGCGCGATCGGCGGCAGCCTCGGCATTCTCGCCACGCCGCCGGCGGCGAGCTTTTTCAAGCAAGCCACGGGCGGCGTGTTCCCGGTTTTCAACGTATCCGTCGAAACGATCGAGCTGCAGGCAGCCTGCGCGCTCGCCGTCGGATTCGCCGCCGCCATCGTACCGGCGCTGCACGCGGCGCGGGTTCGTATTGTCGAAGGCCTGCGGGCAATCGGTTAGAGGCGCCTGTGGCGATTCCGCTCGCTTACATCGCACGCAACCTGTGGACACGCCGGCTGACCACGATGCTCACGGCCGGCGGGCTGGCGCTGGTCGTGTTCGTGTTCGCCACGGTGCTGATGCTCGACGCGGGCCTCAAGAAGACACTCGTGTCCACCGGTGAACACGACAACGTGGTGGTGATCCGCAAGGGTGCGGAAACCGAGGTGCAGAGCGCGATCGACCGCAACCAGGCAAGCATCATGGAAATGCATCCGTCGGTGGCCATGGGCGCCGACGGGCGGCCACTGGCGTCGAAAGAAGCCGTGGTGCTCATCTCGCTCGTGAAGAGCGGCTCGAACAAACCGTCGAACGTGGTCATTCGCGGGGTCTCGCCGACGGGCCTGGGCTTGCGTCCACAGGTGAAGTTGGTGGCGGGACGCATGTTCAAAGCCGGGTCGTCCGAGATCATGGTCGGCAGCAGCGTTGCGAAGGGCTTCAGCGGGACGCAGATCGGCGAGCATTTGCGTTTTGCCCAGCGCGACTGGACCGTCGTCGGAACCTTTGACGCGGGCGGCAGCGGCTTCGACTCGGAAATCTGGGGCGATGTGGATCAGCTGATGCAGTCGTTTCGCCGCACCAGTTACTCGTCGATGGTGGTGCGCCTCGCGCAGACCCATCTCTTCGACCGTTTCAAGGCGGACATCGATGTCGACCCACGGCTTGCCGACGAGGCTAAACGCGAACAGGCGTTCTATAGCGATCAATCGAAGGCGCTATCGACGTTCATCAACATTCTGGGCTTTACGCTATCGATGATTTTTTCGATCGCTGCGATGATCGGCGCGATGATCACGATGTATGCGTCGGTGGCCAACCGGGTTACGGAAATCGGTACCTTGCGCGCACTGGGTTTCAAACGCGTCAACGTGCTTGCCGCGTTTCTCGTCGAGGCCATGCTGCTCGGCCTCGTGGGGGGTGCGGCCGGGCTTGGCTGCGCGGCGTTGATGCAGTTCGCCTCATTTTCCACCACCAACTTCCAGACCTTTGCCGACCTTTCGTTCCGCTTCATTCTCACCCCGGCAATCGTGGTGAAAACGCTTGCGTTCTCGGTAGCAATGGGTCTCATCGGCGGGTTTCTTCCTGCGATGCGTGCAGCGCGCATGAACATCGTCGATGCGCTGCGTGCACGCTGAAGGCAGGCGGCCCCTGCAGCCGGCTCATGCCGCCGTCACCATGACCTGGTGCCGCGTGACGAATGGTTCCTCCGCACGCCGCAAGCCCGGTCCAACCAGGCACCTCCACGAGAGGTTCGTCACGCTGCGGTGCACACCTGAACGTGCGCCTCACCGCCATGGCGTTGACGCTTGCGCTAACCTGGAAACGTCGAGCGTTCAATATGGGAGGCCGATAGTGTGGTGATAGCGCCGGGCTGCCGTCAGGATGCACAAAGCTCAAGGAGCGCCTTGCCGTCCGCCACCGGTGCGGCGCACGTGCGGTTTCGGCACACGTAGGCCGTGGGGCGGCCCTTGACCGGGCGGCGCCCCCGGCCGATCGGCACGTCTTCGGCAAAGGCCAGCACGCGTGCGGGGAGGTATGCGCGGTGAACACTTGTGACCAGCGCGGCGGCGCCCGATTTGTCGCCCGCAAAGATGATCTGGAGCGGGCTGCGTTGTGCGAAGTCCCACGCGGCAAGGAGGTGCGCGAAGCCGGCTGGCGCCTTGGCGGCTGCGGCCTCGTATCTCCGGAATTCGTGCTCGGCGCGGTCACGGTAGAGATCATTGCCGGTGAGCTCATACATGCGCGAAAACGCAAACACGCTCGTTGAGATGCCCGACGGCCACGCGTTGTCGTACGGCGCGCGCGGCCTGTGCACCAATGGCTCGCCGTCACACGGGGTGAAATACAGCCCGTCCTCCCAGAACTTGTCGAGGATGAGTGCCGCGAGTTCGATGGCACGCTCGAGGTAGCGCTTATCGAAGCATGACTCGTACAGGTCGAGCAGCGCATTGGACAGGAAGGCGTAGTCCTCGAGAAACCCCGGCACCTTGGCTCTCCCGTCGTTCCAGGCACGGTACACGCCGCCGTCGGGCAGAGTCAACTCGCTCTGGATGAAATGGGCGGCACGCTGTGCTGCGCTGAGATACTCGACGCAGCCCGTCGCCTGGAAAGCGGCACAGAGCCCTTCGATCATCAGACCATTCCAGCCGGTGAGAATGTTGTCGTCCCGCGCCGGGCGCACGCGTCGGCCGCGCGCCGCCAGCAACCGCTCGCGCCAGCCCGCCAGACGCGCTGTTTGCATCGCATCCAGCTCGACCGCACGGTGGAGCACCGTAGTACCGTGTTCGAAGTTGCCGTGTTCTGTCACACCGTAGGCCTGGCACGCCATTGCACCGTCGGAATCGCCAAGGACTGCCTCGATCCCGGCGGCGGTCCAGACATAGAATTTGCCCTCCTGTCCTTCGCTGTCGGCATCTTCGCCGGCATAAAAGCCGCCGCTGGGGTGCGTCATGTCGCGCAGGACGTAGGCGATGGTTTCCTCCACGACGCGGCGCCAGGCCTCTTTGCCGGTCAGCCGGTAGGCGTCCGCGTACAGCTTCACGAGCTGGCCGTTGTCATAGAGCATTTTCTCGAAGTGCGGCACGGCCCAACGCGCGTCGACACTGTAGCGGGCAAATCCACCGCCGAGCTGGTCGTAGATGCCGCCGGCCGCCATGTGGTCGAGCGTGCGTTCCACCGCGTCAAGCAGCGCGGGCTCGCCACTTCGATGATAGACGCGCAGCAGGAGGTCATAGCAGCTCGGGTTGGGAAACTTGGGGGCGCCGCCCAGCCCGCCATGGACCGGGTCAGTGTTCCGTGCCAGGGCGCGGGCTGCCTCTGCCGGCAGATCTCCGATGCCGGCGGCTGCGCCGTCCAGATTCGCTTGACCGAGCTGTCGGAACCCCTCCTGAAACTGCGCAATGGTGTCGCGCAGCGCCTCTCGCCGATGCCGCCAGGCTTCGCTCAGACTCATCAGCACGCGCACGAGCCCGGCGCGGCCATAGCGATCGTCCGGCGGAAAGTAGGTGCCGCCGAAAAACGGCTCTCCCTGCGGCGTGAGGAACACGGTCAGCGGCCAGCCGCCTCCTAGTCCCATCATCTGGCTGACTTGCTGGTAGATGTCATCGATGTCGGGACGCTCCTGCCGATCGACCTTGATGCTGATGTAGCGCTCGTTCATCAGGCTGGCGATACGCGGATTCTCGAAGGATTCGTGCGCCATGACGTGACACCAGTGGCACGCGGCGTAGCCCACGGAGAGCAGGATCGGCTTGTCTTCCTCGCGGGCGCGGCGAAATGCCTCTTCGCTCCATGGATACCAGTCCACCGGGTTCTCGGCGTGTTGCCGGAGGTAAGAGGAGGTTTCGGCGGCGAGGCGGTTTGTCATGGCGGTCTCCAGCCGGGCTTACGCGCCGGTCGTCATGATAAATGTCGCGCAGAGCCGTGCGCTGTGCAAGTGCGCGGCTGGCGGGTTGCTGGCCGACGCTTCCCTGCACGCACGGGACCAAGGCGCACGCGCATGGCGGCATGCATGAGCGCGCCCTGTAGGCGCGCCCCTGGCCTCGATCACCGTCCGCTTCGTGCTATAGGGATTGCCTGGGCGGTGACGGGAAGCGGCACCCGCTATGGGGTCGGGTCGCGATGAACATCGGGGACGCCGCCATTCCACGGGATTGCTTGCCGAGCGGCATTGCGCAGGCGAATCGCGGCATGGCAGCCGTACCCGGCGGGAGACTGCTGTCGAGCGTGGCTTGCGGCAGGGGGTGCGCACCGGGAGGAAGTTCCGCCGGCTTTCGGCCGGCGCGCTATAGGGTCGCGATGAACTCCTTCCATGCGGTCCCTTGCAGGGTCTCGGTGGTGGCGTGTCCACAGGCGCGGATGATCAATGCCGCTCTCTCGAGCTGTTTCAGATCGTCAGACTCGACGATGTCCACCACATCGAAGCGCCCGAGTGTCAGATAGCTGTCTTTCCAGGTGACCGCAGGGCATTCGGCCTTGATTTTCTCGGCGACTGTGGCGGCGAGCTGTTTCAGGTCTTTGGGATCTTTGAACGCGTCGGGCGACAGACGGCTAAGGATGACGTACGTGGCCATGGAATACCTCCGTACAAAAAATTGACCCACAACTGGGCGCGGCAGACACACGAGGGAAAATAGCCTCCCATCAAGGGGGAGCGCCCCCCGTGCTTCTTGATTATAGTGGTGCCCCACGTCCCTGGCGCCCGAACTCGCGGGTCGTATCGTTTCAGAGCAAGGGATGTCCCGAGATACGACCGTGCCGGCTTTGGTGCAAATAGGTGAACTGGCCGAGACGTTTCCTATAGGTATGGATACCTTATTGATCGAACAGGACAGCATTCCAGACGGCGGGCGCAGCGGTATCTTTGAGCCCGGGAATGGAGAGATTGAACTGCCCCTTGCGAATGCGATGCATCAACTCGATGCCTGAAATCGTGGTCGCGGCGCTCCTGAATCGTTTGAAGTCGAGCATCACGTTCGTTCTGGACTTGATGTTTCGATGGTCCTGCTCGATCAGATTGTTCAGATACTTCGAGGACCGGACCTTCGTGCACTCAGGCAGCAGACCATCGGCCTTCATCTCACGCATCGCCCGGTGCGCGGCGGCATACCCATCGAGCGTGATCGTCTCGCGCGGCTGGCCCTGATGTTTGATCGCCTTTCTGAAAAAGGCTTTGGCCGCGCTCACGTCGCGCTTTGCCCTGAGCATGAAGTCCACCGTCTGGCCGGCCCGATCCACCGCCCGGTACAGATAAACCCATTTGCCACGAATCTTCAGATAGGTTTCGTCAACATGCCATGACCGCCCTGTGGGCACGCCCAAGCGATTCCAGCGCTTGACAAACTCCGGCGTAAAACGCTTCACGCAACGCATGATCGTGGTATGCACCAGCGACAAACCCCGTTCGGCCATCATCTCGACCAAATCGCGCAGGCTGAGCTTGTAGCGAAGGTACCAGCGCACGCATAGAATGATGATCTCCCGATCAAAATGCCACCCATCGAACAACCCCTCCAGATCTTTCCGCTTGCTCATCGCCTGCCACCAGTTTGTTAGGCTGACTACTTTAGCTGAATCGCCGAGCCTATTTGCATCAGAACCGCGAGTTCAAGGGCAGCCGACAAACCCGTGAATCCACCACCGATGACAACGACATCGGCGCGCCCTTCCACGGGACCTTGGGCACCGTCTTTGAATACGGGAGCAGTGTCCAGCCAGTACGAATCAAGCTTCATTGAAATTTCGATTGAATGTGGCGCCGCGAGCCGGCCTCACGAGCGCCACGATAGCCGGAGCGGCCCGTCCTGGTGACGCCGGTCGTCAGGCGGCCCACCACACATGTTCGGCAAACGAAAAGCCCATCATCGCGCCGGTCGGGATCGAACCAAGCCCTTTCAAGCGCTTGTCGTTCGCGTCGAGCAGACTGATGAACGCCGGAATGCCGATCCCACCTTCATCGGCCACCAGCACCTGCATCTCGCCGTACATCTGCTTGCGCCTGGCATCGTCCGTCTCAGCCCGCGCGCTCAGCAACAACTGATCGAACTTTGGATCCTTCCAGGCCGACTCGTTCCACGGTGCGTCGGACTTGAAGAACTGGGTAAACAGCACGTCCGCACTAGGCCGCGGATTGATGCTGCCGAAACCGAGCGGATGCTTCATCCAGTGATTCGACCAGTAACCATCGGCAGGTACGCGATTCACGGTCAGGTTCACGCCGATCTTTGCAGCCGTTTGCTGCATCAACTGCGCCATTTCGATCGATCCGTTCGCATCAGTGGTCGCGTAGATTGGCGGCAAGGCCGGTCCGACGGCGCCCGCTTTTTGCATGTAGAACTTGGCCTTGTCGAGATCGACCTTGCGTTGCGGCAAGGAAGCGTTGAAGTACCGGTGACCGGGCGGGATCGGCTGGTCGTTGCCGATCACCGCGTAGCCCATGAACACGGCCGAGCGGATCTGCTCGCGGTCGAACAGGTACTTCATGCCTTTCACGAAATCCGGATTGCCCGTGAGCGTATTGTCACGACGCATGATCAGGTCCGTGTAAAGGCCGGATTTGGTCTCCTGGACCGCGTATCCCGGCGTCGAGGCGATGCGCCGCGTCGAACGCGGGTCGACCGAGTTGATCAGGTGCACGTCGCCCGCGAGCAGCGCATTGACGCGGGCCGCGTTGTCGCTGATGCTGATCAGCTCGATCTGGTCCAGGTACGGTTGCCCCGACTTCCAATAGTTGTCGTTACGCACGCCGATCGTGCCGGCGCCCGGCTTGAAACTCTTGAGCTTGTATGGGCCGGTTCCGATCGCCGAGCTGAAGTTCGTCGTGCCGTCCTTGACGATCACCAGTTGCGGCGTCGCAAGAATCACCGGCAGGTCCGCGTTCGGCACATCGAGCGTCATGGTCACTTCGTTCGGCCCGCTCGCCGTAATACTGGCGAACTGATCGGCCAGCGTCTTCACTCGCGAAGCCGTTTGCGGGTTCTTGTGACGCATCAGCGAATAGACGACATCGGCGGGCGCGAGCGGCTTGCCGTCGTGAAACGTGACGCCCTGACGCAGCTTGATGATCCAGGTCTTTGCATCCGTGCTCGATACGGACTCGGCGATGTTCATGCGCGGCGTCAGGCTCTCGTCGAGCTGGGTCAGGCCGCTATAGAACATGAAGAAACGTATGTAGTCACTGCCGGTCGAGCCCGCCGCCGGATCAAGCGTGTCGGATACGGAACCCGCGTCGTAGGCCACGCGGATGCTGCCGCCCTTCTTCGGCACGTCGGCGGCCAGCGCGGTAGACGCGGCCGTGAGCAGGCCGCCGCCGGCGACGGCCATCAAGCCAGTGCCGGCCAACGCTCGCATCATGTCGCGGCGGCTGATGCCGCCGTTTTTCGTTTCATCTTTCACGTGAATGGCTCCGCAGTGGTAAAGGATCGAAAAGAACGTTCGGGACGCGGCGAGGCAACATTTTTCGCGTCTCTTTAGCAGCATCGTATGCTTGCAGAATCCGCGAAAAACGCCGACAAAAACTGCCAGACGGCATAAATCACCTGTTCTTGCATCGCCAACGCTGCAATTTGCATGGTCGTCAATGAGGCGCTGAAGACGTCCGCGTTTGCTATCCGCATCAGGCACTGACCGGCACCTGTACGTCGAGCAACTGCGGATAGCGCCGCAGGACTTCGTCATACAGTTCATCGACGATTCCCGCGCCCGCCGTCAGCGTCCCAGCAGCTTCCCTTGCGTCGAGCGCATCGAAGATCTTGTGTTTCAAGAAATGACGCCATACCACCGGCGCACGCGCGAGAATGCCCGTCAACACGTCATAGCGCTCGCGGGTCCATTTCGCTTCATAGGCGTTGCGCTCCACGCCATAGTCGAAGTGAGACGCCGCGGTCTGTTCCGATACGTTTCTCGCCTGGTCGCGCAACTGCGCCGTCAGCGTGCAATCGATCGCTCCGTCGGTCAGCACGACGCCATACAGTTCGCGGGCCTGTTCGACGGAAAGATAGCCGCGACGCACGTCCTCGAGCACTTTCTGCGCATCGCGCTCGTGAGGATGACCGTAGCCGCCGCCGCCGCATCCTTCGAGGCGGATGACATCGCCGGGACCGCACGTCACCAGGTCCGTCACGCCGAGATCTTCCTCGCTATCGAGTCCGGGATTGCGGGTAAATCGTGACACGGCGCCCGCCTTGCCGCCGAGCACCCCCCACGAGGCGAAGCGCGAACGGTCGCGATTGCGCGCCGTCACCAGCGTGCCGGGCGAGAACACTCTGAATTCCATCACGGTTCCCAGCCCGCCACGGTATTTGCCGGCGCCCGCGCTGGCGGGGACGACACCATACCTGGTGATACGGATCGGCACTTCGGCTTCATTGATCTCGACCGGCGTGTTGCGCAGGAACGCGACGTTCGCACCGGACGCATCCGACCCGTCTGCCGAAATCATGCCGCCCGCGCCGCCGCCCACCGGCCCGATCGATGCGATCACCGTGCGGCCGTGGCGGTCCACGGTCTTCACGTTGAGGATCGACATGCCACCGGCCGGACAGGCCGGCAAGCGGTCGGGACATACCATGGAGAACGCGCCGAACGTGACGTACTGCGCGACCTTCGCGGTCAGGCTGCGCATTCCGACCGCAGCCGGCGGAACGCAATTCATGATCGTGCCTTCGGGCATGATGCAGCGCGCCACCTTCAACATCCCGGCGTTGAGCAGCAGATCGGGATTGAGCGAATACAGCACGTAGTTGAGCCCGACGAGTGCAAGGACATGGCGTTCCTTACCGCCTGTGGGCATATTCAGCGATGAATTCAATTGCGGGTCGCTGCCGGTGAAGTCGAATACGAGCGAACCGTCGTTCACCGTCAAGGTCAGCGCCACGCGCAGCGGTTTGCCGTTGACCGAATCCTCATCGGCGTATTCGGCGAAGAAGTACTCGCCGTCCGGCATGCTTCGCACGATGGTGCGCGCCTGCTCCTCCGAATAGTCGAGCAGTGCGTCCGTACCGGCGCGAAACTGATCGAGCCCGAAACGCTCGATAATCTCCAGTACACGGCGTTCGCCGGTCATCAGCATCGCGATCTGCGCCTTCAGGTCGCCGCGATTCTGCTCCGGTGCGCGAACGTTGATGGCCATGTGTTCGAGCAGCGTCTCGTCGAGCACGCCCGCGCGAACGATCTTGGTCGGCGCAAAGCGGATCCCTTCCTGATAGATCTCGGTCAGCGTGCGCGACAGCGACGCCGGCACCGCGCCGCCCATGTCGGTATTGTGAATATGCCCCCCGACATAGCAGACAATCTCGCCATTGAAAAACACCGGCTTCCACATCATCACGTCGGGCGTGTGCGTCGCGACATAGCCGCTGTACGCGTCGTTGGTCATACAGATGTCGCCCGGTTCGTAGTGATCGATCATGTCGATCACCGCGCCGAAGTCGAGTCCCGGATACCACGTTGCGCCCAGTGTTTTCGGTGAGGCGAACGTAAGGCCGCGAGTGTTCATCAACGTGCAGGAGAAATCTTCCGTTTCCTTCACGAACGCGGAATGTGCGGTGCGCACGAGCGTATAGGCCATGCTTTCAGCGGCCGCGACACAGTAGTTCGCGAAGATCTGGAGGACGGATTTATCGAATGTCATGGTACGTTTCCAAGGTCAGTCGGCCATTCAAACGGCTTCAAGAAAAAGATTGCCGTATTCGTCCACGCAGCCGTTGAAACCCGGCAGCACGCAGGTCGTGGTGTCGTCCTGCGCAACAATCGCGGGACCCGGAAACCGATGTCCCGCCAGCAGTGCGGAGCGCCGGTAAAGCGGTACGCGGCGCCACGCGCCGTCGAGGTAGACATCGATCTCAGAGTCCACTTGCGGCGCACCCTCGCCCACCGCGATGTTCGGCAGTTCGGGCTTGGGCGTGGGCGCGGTAATGACGAGCCTGAGCGCGACCACCTGAATCGCGGATTTGTCGTCGCTGTGGCCGAAAAGGCGTTCGTGCTCGCGATGGAAGGCCTGTGCAATCGCTTCGATATCGCCGTTGGTAATCGCTTCTGCCGCAAGCCGCGTATCGATTTCGAACGACTGCCCGCGATAACGCATATCGGCCGAGACCACGATTTCGGCCGTTGCGTCCGTACCGGTTTCGCGAATCACCCAGGCGCGCGCATCGGCTTCGAGCAGCGCGAGGTCGTGCTCGAGCAATGCGAGGGAGGTGCGCTCGAGTGGGTAGTAGGTCGTCCGTACGAAGTCGTTCTTCGTGTCGGCGATCAGACCGCCGAGCGCGCTCAGCACACCCGGCGTGGTGGGAACCAGCAGATTGCGTACGTTCAATGCGCGTGCGAGGAAGCAGCCGAGCATCGGTCCCGCGCCGCCAAACGGCATCAGCCAGAAGGTCCGTGGATCGATACCGAAACGCGAGCTCAAGCGGCTCACGCCTGCGTACATGCCGGAAACCGACACCTCGATGATCGCCGCCGCGGTCTGATAGACGCCGAGTCCCAGGCGCCGTGCAAGCGGTTCGATCGCACGTAGCGACGCGTCGACGTCCACCTTCACCGCGTTGTAGCCGAGTGCCGCGCTGCCGAGCACGCCGATCGCAGCAAATGCGTCTGTAATAGTCGGGCGGGTTCCGCCGCGACCATAGCAAACCGGGCCCGGGCTCGACCCCGCGCTTTCCGGTCCGACCTTGAGCACGCCGAACTCATCCACCCAGGCGATCGAACCGCCACCGTCGCCGACCGACGACACGGATACCGACGGAATATGAATCTGGAAGTCGCCGATATATTCGCCGGTCGCGTACTGCGGCTTGCCATCCACGATAAGTGCGATATCCGCTGTCGTTCCGCCGATGTCGAGACTCATGCAGTCCTTCACCTCGCAGAGCTTCGCTAGATACGCCGCGCCGATCACGCCTGAGGCCGTGCCGGACAGGATCATCTGCACGCAGTTCAGTTTGCCGTGCTCGGCGCTCATCACGCCGCCGTTCGACTTGGTGACCTTAAGGTCGGCGCCGATACCGCTCTCGGCCAACGCCGCCTGCAATTTGGTCAGGTAGTTCGACACGCGCGGTTGAACGTAACCGCCGATGGTCGCCGTCACGGTACGTTCGTATTCACGGATGATCGGCCAGACCTCGTGCGAACACGAGACGAACAGGCCCGGCATCGCGCGCTGGATGATCGCCTTCACCTGCTGCTCGTGCACCGGGTTGCGATACGAATGCAGCAGCGATACGACCACGCCCTCGCAGCCTGCCGCCTGCATGCCGCGTACCGCATCGAGCACACTTGTCGCGTCGACGGGCGTTTCCTCGTCGCCTTCTGCCGTCAGTCGACCAACCACACCGAACACCCGGTCGCGCGGGATCAGCGGCGCAGGCCGGTTGGACATCAGGTGGTACATGTCGGGGATCTTCAGCCGCGCGATGTCGAGTACGTCCTCGAAGTTGCGCGTGGTGACGAGACCGAGCTTCAGCCCCTTGCGTTGCACCACCGCGTTCACGCCAACCGTCGTGCCGTGTGTGAAGTAGACCACCTCGCGCGGCTCGATGCCGTAGCGCTCCCGCAGCCCGTCCACTCCCGCGAGCACCTCGCTGCCCGGACTGTCCGGACGCGAAAACACCTTCAGGGTCCGTATGGTTCGTGTCGCTTCGTCCAGCACCGCAAAGTCGGTGAACGAGCCACCGATATCCACTCCGATTCTCAAACCCATTGCCTTGTCCTTGCCTGTCGAAAATGATGATGCGTCTGAACGCGTGGACTGCATTGACAGTCGCGCGTCACAAGGCCTGTCAGTGGCCGATCTGTTTGTTCCACTGCTCGATCCATTGCGGCGAATGCTCGGAGACCTGCTCGAACTCCACCCAGATCGACTTGTCCTTTGTGGCAATGCGTGGCGCCACGCGCGCGTCGTACTTCACATTACGGTTCGATGCCGCGTATTGCATCGCGTTGACAAAACAGCTCTGACCGTCGGCGGACGCAAGTTCATTCAGGAACTGCCGGCCGAGCGGCGAGCCGTTCTTCACCTTCTGCGCCATGTTCGGGAATGCCACCGAGCCCGGCGACGGACTGATGAAACCGATGTCGGCATTGTTCGCGTCATGCTCGGCCCAGGCCCGGCCGTCGTAGTACATCGCGATATCGACATCGCCTGAGCGCATCGACATAAGCGGCGTGTTCGGGTCGCTGTAGAACGTCGCGTTGCCACTCGCCGACATGCGCTTGATCTGGTCGAGCGCCGGCTGGATGTTCGTGCTCGATCCGCCATAGATCTTCGTGAAAAGCGCGATCAGACCCGGCGGCGTTGCAACATACGCAATGCCGGGGAGCGCCGCCTGCCACTTGCCGGCCACGGTTCCGTCGACGAATTCCTTCCACGTCTTCGGCGGATTCTTCACGGTCTTCGTGTTGTACATCAGGCCGAAATCGCCGAAGGTGATGGGAAAGCCGTAGCCCTTGCCGTAGGCCACGAGGCGCGGATCGAGTTGGGCGACGTTCGGCACGTCGGCGGCCGTCACCGGGTCGAGCAGATTCAGCGACATCGCCTTGTACGCAGCCTCTGGCGTACTGACGATCACATCGATAGGCGGCCTGGAGGGATTCGCCGCCACCTGGTTGACCCATTGCAGCGGATTGCCAAGCACGACGTCGACGGACTTACCGGTCGCCTTCTCGAACGGCTGCACGAAGCAGGTGCGGTACGCCTTTTCCCACGACCCGCCGAATGCGGTGACGGTCAGGTCGGCGGCGCACGCGGATAGTGGCAAGGCTGCGGCGATAGCGAATGCGGCGCTTAAGGTGAAAGTCCGGCTCGATCTCATTGGTGCCTCGTGGCAAGCGGTGAAAGCGGTGAAGGTAGATTCATGCGGTGGCTTCATGCATTGAGCGCACGCAGTCCGTAGGTGCGTTCGACTACCAGTAACAGGCCAATTGCAATCAGCATCTGCACGGTGCTGATCGCGGCAATCGCCGGATCGAGCTGGTTTTGCAGGTACGACAGCATCACGACAGGCAGCGTCGTCACGTTGGCCGTCCCGAAGAAGTAAGAAACCGGCAGGTTGTCGAGCGAGATCAGCACGGCGAACAGCGCACCTGCGAATACGCCTGGACTGATGAGCGGCAGCGTCACGAAATAAAAGCGCTGCAAACGGCTCGCACCAAGTACCGCGGCGGCTTCCTCGAAGTTGATGCCGACGTTGCGATAGACCGCGAGCACGGTGCGCATCACGTACGGCACAGAGATCACCGCGTGTGCGATCAGGAGCGCGACAAACGACACGCCGATGCCGAGGCTCGACAGAAAATAAAGCAGCGAGAAGCCGATGACCAACGCGGGAATCGCGACAGGCGCGAGCAGGAAGGTCGTCAGCGCCGCGGCGACGGCGCTGCGACTGCGGCCGAGCGCAATGGCGGCAGGTACGGCCAGCAGGATCGCGACGAACGCCGAACTGAGCGCGAGATAGACGCTCGTCAACAGCGAATCGATGAACGGGCGATATTCGATCAGTCGCCGATACCAGCGCAACGACACCCCGTGATAAGGCACCGTAATCGCGTTGCCGGCCGTGAACGACGCAACCACGACCACGACGATCGGCGCAATCAGGAACGTGAAAAACAGGAGGTTATAGAGCGCCAGCGGCACGCGCGTGACGCCCGCTCTGCGCAGCGCGGCGATCATGGCCGCGCTCCCCAGCCGCTCACGAACCGCTGCTGCACGAAGAGGCAAACCAGCACGATGAAAAGCAGCAGGTTGCCCATCGCCGCCGCAAAGCCGATGTCCTGTGTCAGGCTGAACTGCTGGAAGATCAACACGGGCAGCGTCACCACCTGGCCGCCGCCGAGCAGCAGCATCGTGACGAAACTGCCGTTGGTCAACATGAACACCAGAATGCACCCGGTCACCACGCCTTCGATGCTCAAAGGCAGCGTCACGTTGAGAAAGGTGCGTACCGCACCGGCGCCGAGGATGCGCGCGGATTCTTCGAGCCGCCGGTCGACACCCTGCAGCACGGGCGTAATCGACAGCACCATGAACGGCGTCATCACGTGGACCAGTCCCATGTAAACCGAGCACGCGCTGTTCAGCACGTTCAGCGGCCGCTCGATCAGATGCAGCGCCTGAAGCGCCTCGTTGACCATGCCGTGGCGCGCAAACAGGATGCGCCAGCCGAAGGTGCGCATGATGATCGACGTAAGCAGCGGCGCGACGAGCAGGAACAACAGCACCGGACCGAAGCGGCCTGCGCGCCGTACGAGAAAATACGCCACCGGATAGCCAACGACCGCGCAAATCGCCGTGGTCACGAAGCTGACCTTGAGCGTGTCGCCAATGACGCCGAGGTAATAAGCATCGTTCAGCAGCTTCGTGTAGAAGCGCAAGCTGAAGGCGCCGCTCTCACGCGCGGGCGCCACGCTGCGAAGTACGTTTTCAATCAGCGGCGCAAGGAAGAACACACATAGGAAGATGAGTGCGGGCACATAGAGCAGGCTCGCGCGCATGCGCCGTTGCGTGACCTTCGTCTCGATCCGTTGCGCCGCGATGGCGTCGAAAGTTTGCATTTACGCCGCCTTCGCCAAAGCAGGCTCGACGTCGGCATCCAGCAACACGGCGTTCTCGGCGTCGAATGAAACAATCACTTGAGCGCCCGCGGGACGCGCACCGCCGCCCGAGGACGAGGTCGCCATTTCGTACGCGTAGACCGGCCGCCCGAGCGCCGCTACGTCGACCCGGTAGGCGTGGTGCGCGCCGCGAAACACATGCTGCGCGATACGGCCGTCGAAGCGGACATGATGGGATTGCGGCGCGTCGAGCACGACTTTCTCGGGGCGGATCGCAAATTCACCGCGCGCGCCGGAAAGCTTGACATCGCGCACCGGGACCACGACCTCCGCTGTGCTTCTGTGCGGCCGGAGCTTAACGGCCTGCGCCCGGTGCTCGATCACATCGCATTCGATCACGTTCGCCGTGCCCAGAAACTCCGCTACGAAGCGCGTGCGCGGCTGCTCATAGACATCGCGCGGACTGCCCTGCTGCAGGATCCGCCCGCGATCCATCACGACTACACGATCGCTCATGGTCAGCGCTTCTTCCTGGTCGTGCGTCACCATCACGCTCGTAATGCCCAGTTCGCTCTGTATCTGGCGCAGTTCGAATTGCATACCTTCGCGCAGGTTCTTGTCGAGCGCGCCGAGCGGTTCGTCGAGGAGCAGTACGGACGGGTTGGTGATCAACGCCCGCGCCAGAGCGATACGCTGCTGCTGGCCGCCCGACAGTTGCGCGATATTGCGTGCCTCGATGCCAGGCAGGCGGATCGTCTCCAGCATCTTCTTCACGCGCGCTACGATCTCACCCTTCGGTGCGCCTGCCATGCGCAACCCGAAGCCGATATTCGCGCCTACGCTCAGATGCGGAAACAGGCTGTAGTTCTGGAACACCATGCCCAAGCCACGTTTGTTCGGCGGCAAACCAGTGACGTCGCGACCGCCAATGCAAACCGTCCCCGTATCGGGCTGATCGAATCCGGCGATCAACCTCAGCGTGGTCGTCTTGCCGCAACCCGATGGCCCGAGCAACGCAAGGAGTTCACCCGGGTACACGTCGAGCGTCATCGTTTCGAGCGCGGTGACGGCGCCGAAATGCTTGCTCACCCCGTCGAGAAGCAGACGCCCGGAGCGTCCGCTACGTTCGGCGTTACCTTGCGAAGTTGATCTGGGCGCTTTTGCCATCATGGAAAGTCCGGTTAGTGCGTGCCGCTCAGGCGCGCTGCCTGCGTTTGTCGATGACGTCGCGAATCTGGTAATAGCTCCCGAGAGCCGGCATGAACCACGGCTTGCCGCGATAAAGGGCGTGCGTAACCATCGGCGTGCCGTAGGCGCTGCTCTCGGGCGCTTGCCCTTCCATGATCACGCGCGCGACCTTGTAGCCGAGGTAAGTCATCATCACGACGCCGCTGCCGTTGCAGCCGAGCGCGTAGTAAATGCCATCGGCGGTGCGGCCCAGATGCGGCAGGAAATCGAGCGTGAGCGCGACCGTGCCGCCCCAGCTGTACGCCACTTTGACGTCGGCCATCTGCGGGAATCGCTCGACCATCTGCGCGTGCAGGACCGCGGCCGACTGGCGCCGGCCGAGGTTGTAAAAGCGCGCGCGGCCGCCGAACAGGAGGCGCTTGCCGTCGGGCGAATAGCGGTAGTAGTTGACGACGCGGCGCGTCTCCGAGATACCGCGGCGCTTCGGTATCAGCGACGCCTGCAGGTCGGCGGGAAGTTCTTCGGTGGCGATCTGGTGCGACACGACAGGCACCACGCGACGTTGCAGATCGGGCATCGATTCGTCCGTGTAACCGTTGGTGCAGACCACCACGTGCCGGCTGGCGAGCGTCCCCCGCGACGTCTCGATCCGATATTCAGCCCCGGAGCGCGCGATGCTTTTGACCGCGGACTCGCTGCATACCGTCGCGCCCGCGCCGCGTGCGGCGGCAAGCAGGCCGGCAAACATCATCGACGGATGGACCTGGCCCGCGCGCTCGAGCAATACGCCGCCCGCATAGATATCGCTCGCCAGTTCGCTGCGCAGTTCCTCGCGCGAGAGGATCCTTGCGCCCGCCGACGCGTAAGTGTTCAGGTTGACGATGCGCTTCTTCCACGCGCTCATGTGCGCGTCGGTCCACATCGCGTTAATGCGTCCGGCCTTCAGATAGGAGCATTCAATGGCGTTGTCCCGGAGGATGCTTTCGAATACGCCATACGACGCGGCTGCTTCGCGCAGCAGCGCCTGTTGACGCTGCTGCGATATGGTGCTGTCCAGCTTCTTGCCCGATGGCGCCTTGCCCACGTTCACCCCGCCCGATACCTGGCCGCCGCTGACCGTACTCGCGCCGATGCCCGGCACGTCAGCTTCGAGCACGGCCACGCGCAGGCCATGCTTCGCGAATTCGAGCGCGCACGACAATCCCGCATAGCCGGCGCCGACGATCGCCACGTCCACGTCGCGGGGAACCTCGGACATGAGTTCGTCGTGCGGGCGCCAGTCTTTCCACCAGAACGGGGTGTCGGTGAAATCGGAGGAAAACACTTGGTTGCGCGTCGGCACGGTGGGGCCTCTGGTTGCGTTGGACTACGGATCAGCAATGCACGGTTTTCAACTCGTGCCGCATGGTGGAACGTCGTTCCAAATGATTGTTGAAACGCAAATTATCACGCGTATTTAGCGCGTGCAAGCATTCAGAAAATCGGAAAAAACAGGTCGTCGCACATGCGCAGGACGACCGGAAAGCCGGCAATGAACCGCCACGCTCGCCTGGCTGGCGAGGGCGGTAAAAGGAGACGTGGGCGGCGTCGAAGCCGCGAGGTTTCGGCGCGCCGCTAGTCGCGGCGAGGCATCAGTTAGACACAGGCAACCCGTCGCTCGCGGCGTGCAACGCCTGATGCGTAATGTCGACGATCTCGTCGATATCGGCTCGCGTAGCGATCAGCGGCGGCGCGAATCCGATGATGTCGTTGGTGCCGAGCGGACGGACAATCAGGCCACGCGCAAGCGCTGCCTGCGCAACCCTCTGGCTGGCCTTCAGTGCGGGCGCAAACGGCTTACGTTCAGTTTTGTCGGCCATCAGTTCGAGCGCCGCGAGCATCCCCGCGCCCCTCACATTGCCGACAAGCGGATGATCATCGAACTCGGCATGCAGACGCTCGAGGAAATAACCGCCGACGTCCGCCGCATTGCTCGTCAACTGCTCGCGTTCGAGGATGTCGAGGTTCATCAGTGCGGCGACCGCACACACCGGGTGGCCCGAGTAAGTCCAGCCGTGGTTCATCGCGCCCTGCTCGCGTGAGCCGCGCTCGATCACCTCCCACACCCGCTCGCTGACAATCACGCCGGACAGCGGCAAGTACCCGCTCGTCAGTCCCTTCGCGACCGAGATCAGGTCCGGTTCGATGCCGTAATGCTCACTGCCCGTGCGCGAACCCAACCGCCCAAAACCGCAGACGACTTCGTCGGCGACGAACAGGATGTCATGACGTTTCAGCACGGCCTGGATGGCCGGCCAATATCCTGCCGGCGGCGGCACAATGCCGCCCGAGCCCATGACCGGTTCGCCGAAGAATGCGCCAATCGTGTCGGCCCCTTCGCTCGCGATCAGTCGTTCCAGTTGTTCGACACAATCCGCCACGAACTCGGATTCGCTGTCGCCAGGCCTGGCATCGCGATAGAAGTCGGGACTGGCCGTGTGCAGCACCTGCGGTATGGGCAGATCGAATCCGGCGTGAAACTTCGCCTGCCCGGTGAGGCTGCCGGTTGCGATGCCGGACCCGTGATAGCTGCGACGCCTCGCGATGATTTTTTTCTTGCGCGGCCGCCCGAGCACATTGTTGTAGTACCAGACCAGTTTCACCTGGGTCTCGTTGGCATCCGAGCCGGACATCCCGTAGAACACTTTCTTCATTCCCGGCGGTGACCAGTCCTCGATCAGACGTCTCGACAGCTCGACAGCGGGGTCATTCGAGAAGCCCGCATACGTGTGATAGAACGATAGCTTGCGGATCTGTGCCGCGATCGCCTCGGCCATCTCCTCGCGTCCATAGCCGATGTTCACGCAATAGAGACCCGCGAATGCGTCAATGTAGGAGCGTCCTGCATGATCTTCGATGCGGATGCCCGATGCACGCGTCATCAGACACCCTTCCACCTCGCCGGACGCATGGTCGAACGCGTGCGTTCCGGGGTGCATGAAGTGGCGCCGGTCCGCCGCGAGGGTAGCGTCGCTCAGCGTGGTCGTGGCCGCGTCGACGGCCGGGATCATAACTGTGTCGATCAGGTTCATGGTTTCGCTGCCACTAAGGCGTTTTCAGGGATGTCCCACTCCGGATGCCAAGCCGGCTTGCTTACCCGGCCGTCGGCACGGGCGAGCGCGCTGATGCGCGCCATCGACACTGCATCGAGTTCGAAATCGAATACCGCGAGGTTTTCACCGATACGCACCAAATTCGATGATTTCGGAATTGCCGCCACGCCGGGCTGCTGCATCAGCCAGCGCAATATGATCTGTGCAGGTTTGCGGTCATGTTGACGGGCGATGTCCGCGATGACCTGGTCGGCAAGCAGCTTGCCGCTGCCGAGCGGCGAGTGCGAGATCAGCGCCATGCCGTGCCGCGCGCAGGCCTCGAGCAGTTTGGTCTGGTCGAGGTACGGGTGGTATTCGCACTGGTTCGCGACCAGCGGCAACGACGACAGCGCGACGGCACGATCGAGCAGCGCCACTGGAAAGTTCGATACGCCGATATGACGCGTCAGGCCGCTGCGTTGCGCATCGCAGAGCGCGCCTATCGTCTCCTCGAGCGGCACCTCGGGATTGGGCCAATGCACGAGCAGCAGGTCGACGTGATCGAGTCCAAGCCTTGCGACGCTCGCTTGCGCCGCGCGGCGAAAGTCGCGCGCACGTAATTCGGTATGCCAGACCTTGGTGGTGACAAACACGTCGTCGCGTGTCAGACCGCTCGCTGCGAGCGCCTGGCCGACCGCCTGCTCGTTTTCATAACGCGCAGCCGTGTCGATATGCCGATACCCTGCCTCAAGCGCTGCGCGAACGGCACGTACACCTTCGTCGTGGGTGGATTGCCACGTACCCAGCCCGATCCTGGGGATGCGTGCACCGTTGGCGTCGATTACCGGCAAAGGCGCGAGCGGGTGAGCAGAAATTGCCATCGCAAAGTTGTTCTCCGTGCTTCAAAATTTCTTCAGGGTGTGCCACAATACGGCACGTCGTTCCACAATAAGCAGGTGCAAAGTAACACGCGCTTTTTTTCGTTGCAAGCAGACAACGCGCGCGCTCGCCTGTAGCCGCAAGTCATCGGAGACGTGCATGAAGAGTTTGTTGAAGAGCCTGGAGATCCTGGAGGCTGTGTCGCAGAACCAACCGGTCAGCGTCGGCGTGTTGGCGCGTTTGCTCGACATGCCGAAATCCAGCGTGCAGCGCGTGCTGTTAACTTTTCTCGAAGCGGGTTGGTTGCGTCAGACCGGTGGCGATCTGACGCGCTGGGAAGTGGGCGCGCGAATCCTCGGCGTGCGCCCTGCCGCGCTCCGCGGTGGCACGCTGTACGCCGCTGCCCGGGAGCCGATGCGTGAACTGCGCGACTTGACCAACGAGACGATTCACCTGTCGATTCCGGACAGCACCAAGTCGATGGTGCTCATCGATCGCGCGGACTGCACGCAAACGGTTCGGACGTTCAGTCCGATCGGCGATCTCAGTCCGTTCCACGCAACGGCAACGGGCCTTGCGGTGCTTGCGTACATGAGCGAAGCGGAGGTGGAAGAGATTTTGAGCCGCGACCTGCCAAAATTCAGCGAGACAACACCGTGCGACCCCGCAGAGATAAGACTCGAACTCGAACGGATCCGGCAACGCGGATATTCGATCAACCTGTCGCAATACCGGCGCGCGGTATGCGCAATCGGTGCCGCGATCATCGATTCAGACGGCGCCCCGGTGGGCAGCATCTGCATCTCCATGCCCGAATCCCGCTATGAGCCCGAGCGCCTCGAAGAATGGGGGAAAGCTGTTGCGAAGGCAGCAGCAGCGATCAGCGTGTAGCGTTGCTGATAGCTGCGAGCGGAACCCGTGCCTAATGCCGACCGCGCCCAAGGTATTGCGGCATAGGGCCCCCGCTTTGGCGCGGTCTCCCCGTCGGCGCAAGGCCTGTCGTCGCATTCCGGTAGCCCCCCGATCATCTGTTCGAGATTCTGTACCCGCATGGCGACGTGAAACCAGTCGAGCACACTCTCGCCACAATCGCCAAAATCGATCTGGGCACGGCGCACCGTGTCGCCGCCATCGGAGAGGAAAGTGACTGGTTGATCGCACGCGAGGCCTTCCCGCGTAAGAAAAGCCAGCATACGATCGGCCGGGTTGTCCTCGAGCTTGTGAACGTACGCGAAGCTGTGTCCCCGACGGTCATCTCGCAGTGATTTACCCACAATGACTTCGAACCAGCCGTCAAGGCGGCTTCTGTGCCCGGCGAGTCGGATATAGCCGCCGTCGATCCCGACGGCGCGCACCGAACTGCGTTGAGGAATATCGCACCGGCCGGCGCTGGGATCGATGTGTCGCCGTTGCTCAACCGCGATCGCGTCGGCGTCAGTGCTCTCGAGGCGGTGGCTCAGTCTGGCGACGTGGCGCCGGATCGTGGTGGCCGCCAGCACATGCCCGAGCGGTAACACCTCCTCCAGTACCCGGACGGTCAGCCCGTACGACATCAGCGCGGCAAATTTCGCCTGGAGATACTGCAGCTCGGGACTCGTCCGGTCGCACAGGCAACTGGCCAGTGGACTGACGGACCGCCGCCCCGGTCCGGAACACCGGCATTGGTACAACCGCGGACTGTCGATCGATAGCCGGCCAAACACCGAGCGGTAGACCAGCCGATGGTGGCCCTTGCGGGCCAGCCGGGAGCCGCAGTCTGGGCACACGCTCAGCCGCGCGATCGCTTCAGCCGCCTGGGCGTCAACCATCGAACGCTGCAGTCGTCCCAGCAGCGCCTTCGCCTCGTCAAGGTGCAAGCCGAGCGAGCCGGCATCGAAGCCTTCCCGTTCAAAGTGCGCAATCTCCGTGACGCTCGCCTGCTCGTCGATTTCCGTCTGGACCACAATCTGCACGCTGATCTGCATGGCAGCCTCCACCCCGGCACATCGCCTGGGCAGTCAGCTTACCGCGCAAACTTCTGCAGCCGCTCGTTCGCTGCCGGGCGGTCGAAACACCGATCAAGCCAGACGAGCCATTCGTCGACCTCGGCGCGCAGATCATTCACCTCCATGCAGTTGTCGCGTAGCGCCTCAAGCCACTCAAGAAAGTCGTGCTCGCCATGAGTTTCCAGGGCCTTCATAAACCGCTCAGGACCTCCGGCGTGTTCTGGCGGGCACCGTCCGGCGCCCGCAATACAGCGCGGTAGCATTTTCGACCGCAGGCTGTGCGTTCGCCGCTCGACGCGCACGTCATGTAACCACCACGCGGTGAAGTCGTACACGTAGGCAAAGCGCTCATGTTCGTGCAAACCGAACGCCGCCAGTGACAAGGTGTCTGGACCGTCAAAGAACTGCAGCGCGCCGTCGCGATGCCCGCCGTAACGCCAGCCCCGAATGACGAACTGGTGCAGATGTTCGTCGTTCCAGCCCATGGCGAGCTGCATCACATGATGCAGTTGCGCGATCGTAATCTGCTCGGGAACCAGCAGGCGCCGCCAGACCGGCGGGCTGACGCCCCGCAGACTGATTCGCAACTGGAGCACGGAAGTGGTTTGGGAAGAATCGCCGAACATCGACCCACTATAGCTGCTCCCCTCGGCCATATTCACAGGTCAGACTTCAGCCCCCGCTTTGGCGCTGTCTCACGATGGCGGGGTGCCCGTGCGCGGAGGAGCACCTTGAAACCCTGAGTGACCTCGTTCGCGGCGAGGACGTGCAAGTGCGGCATTGACAGTCGCGGCGGCCCGCTTGACAGCGGGCGTCGTCACAAGGGCCGACGCCCGCCCGGAATGCGTAGGCAGACCTATTGTCCGTGAGTGATCGTACCGTGCGACTGCTCGACGTTTGATACCGGCCGTTGAACCTCTGACGGCTCGACCGGCTGCTCCGGGTCGGGAGTGTGAGTTCGCTGATGCAGGAAGCTGCCGTCCGACTGCTCGATGCCGCCACTGTCAGCAATCCGCCCCATTGCTGACGTAGAACCCAGCTCTTACCAATGTCGGCAATGGCCGACGAAGCGACTTTCATTCCCGCGGTCTCAACGGCTGCTTCCCAGGGCGCAACCGACGTCCGAAAGTCCAAACTCCGTTGCCAGCGAAGGTCGCCACCTGACAGTCCCCGGGAACTATGGGTCTAGTGGCCCTTTGCCCGTTCTCCCTGAAAAAGAGATTCCCCACGCGACCTCATGGAGTCGATCGCGAGTCTTGAACTGAAGTCCTCTACGCTTGGCAAGATTGAGCAGACGGCCGGCGTGCCGGGCGCGCCCCCTTCCCCACGCTGCCGGTTGCCGCCTAAATGGACCGGTTGACGCCAGCCGAAGTGGAACAGACCGCCGCCCTCCTGCGCACCCGGCCACTATGGCTCGCTAGACATAGCTGGGACGAGTCCACCGGCACGGGCAGCCCTTGACCGATCGGACCGCTTTGCAGGTCCTGATCTACGCGCGTTCCAGCCCGGACTCGTATCGTTGGCAGGTCCAAGTGGCGGTTTCCCGCAGATAGTGCACCAATGTCCTTCGCCAGTCGGCGAGCGTTGACTGCGGTTTGCCGCGATAAGGGCAGTTATCGCGGCAACCGGTTCCATTCCCGGCCGGAAAACGGTCTTCTGGCGTAAGACGTGTGCGTAATCTAAAGTGGAATTTCCCGTCTACGTTGTGCGCACGCGCCTTCCCGGCACCTCTGCCCGGCGCGCTGGAGACCCGCCATGCCGCGCCCTGCTGCCGTCACCCGTGATGACATCCGGTCTGCCGTCCTTGCGATGCTCGCCGAGGCGGGTGACCCTGACCCACCCTCCGGCACACGCTTCCGCAAGGTCGTGTCGGTGCGCAAACTGCGCGCACGCCTGGGCGCCGGCGATCCTTCCACGCTGTCGCGTGTGCTTAACGACATCGAAGCCGAGGTGGTCCGTGCCGGTCTGGCCGGCGTCGCCCTTCCCGGCCTGCCCGACCCGATCGCCGAGCAGATGCGCGCGCTCTGGCAGGCCGCCGTGACGGTGCAACTCACCGAGGTCGTTGCACTGAAAGATGAGGCGACGCAGGCCAAGGAAGCGGCGGAGACAGCCCGACATGACGCCGATCTGCGAGTCGAACTGCTGAGGGTTGAACTCGCTGCGCTGCGTGACCAGATCTTGCAACGCGATACTGATCTGGCCACCGCCCGGGCGGACTGGCGGGCGGCGTCGGAACAGATGAAAGCCATGGAGACAGCCTCTTTGGAATTGCGCGCAACGCTGGCGTCAGCCAACGCCGCCATCGAAAGTGCGCGCACCGACCACGCGGCAGCGGTTGCCGCTGTTCACGCCCGTTACGAAGGCCTCTCGAGGCAACTACTCCTGGAGACTGAACATCAGCGCCAGGCGCTGCAGACCGAACGCGAACGGCTGACGGAGCAGATCGCCCGGGCGCAGGAGCGGGCGGTAGCGCTCGAGGGGCTGCGCGATCGCCTGCTGGCCGATCTGGCCGCCGAGCGCGACGCGCACCAGCGGTCGGCCGCGGAGGCGGCCGCACTCACCACGCTCGTCGCGGAACAGCGTGCGCTACTGCGGATCCCGGACAGCCGCGCCGGCACTTCCGGGCCATCCCGGCACCGGAAGGCGTCCAACGGGTCACCGGCGCCGGGCGCCAGCAACCGGCGGCGCCCGAGATGAACGGGCCAGCCAGTTTCGCCGGCTGGGTCGATACGGCCACCGCGCCGCCGCAGCGCCTGCCTGACGGCATCGACGAAGCGCTCGCGTATGTGGCCGATGCCACGGGCCACCCGGTCTATAAACGCTGGACGCTCACGTTACTCAAGCGCGGTTGCCCGTCGCTCGCCGATGCGAAACGTGACCATCCGGTGGTATTCGCGCTGCTGCTCGATCACGATGCGGCCATCGAGTACTGGGAGCGCGGACGGCTCAGGGTGGTCGCCCCGGATCGTGCACCGGAGCCCGCCGCAGTGCTGCTCCGTCTGCTGAAGCAGCACCGGCGGTTCCAGTTCGCCCCGGACGATCCGGCCACGCCAACGGCGTCGACGGCCGGTGTCGCAGACGCGTCCATGACCGCCATCGCCGTACCGGAAACCAGCAGCCCGTCGGCCGGTCCCGCCGTCTGGCTGGCAGCGCTCGCGCCCGGACCGGATCCAGCCCGCCGCGCGTGGCTGGCGCGCGCGGGCCGCTTCGCCAATCCGTCGTCAATTACCAATACGCTGGGGGTCGCCGACGACGCCCAGGCCGTCGCCCTCTTCCTGCGCGAGCGCGCGAGCCGCTCGCCTCATACGCTGCGCGCCTACCTGGCGGAACTGCGGCGCCTGATCCTGTGGTGCGACCGCCATCAGCTGGGGCCACTCTCCGACCTGGCCCGGGACAACCTGCTCACGTACCGGACGGCGCTCGAACGCACCCGGCGCACTGAGCGCACCACCGCGGCCACCGGCACAACGCCGGGCCGCCCGGCCGGTCTGCAGGCCACCACCCGTGCGCGGGCGCTCGCGGTCGTGTCCAGCCTGTTCCGCTACTGGCTGCGCACCGGCTATGTGATCGCCAATCCCGCCGCCGAACTGTCCGGCAGCGCAGCCACCCGTGACAGCTGGACGCCGTCCCGGATCATGCCAACCAAGGTGCTGGCGCTGTGCGACGCGGTGGTCAGCGGCGCCGCGCCCGACACCATGTCCGCACTGATGTGGAAGCGTCGCGGCGCGATCTGGTCGCTGTACCGCTTCGCGGGCGTGCGACTCGCAGAACTGGTATGGTCCGAAGCGGACGGTCTGCCCCGGCTCGACGTCGACCCACAGGCCCAATGGACACTCCACGTGCTGGGAAAAGGCAGCAGGCGCCGGTCGATTCCGCTGCCCTCGGTCTGCGTGCCGGCGCTACGCGCGTACCGTGTCGCGCGCGCCCTGCCGGAGCGCCCGTCGCCCTTTGAACGCATCGGACTGATCCACAGCGAGAAGCGTGACGCGCTGGGCCACAGCGGACTGTACGACGAGGTCAAGGCCGTGCTGCTGGCCGCCGAAGCGCAGGTGGCCCCCGGAGATCTCGCGACGCTCACGATGTTGCGCGCAGCCTCCACGCACTGGTTACGGCATGGCTATGCACGCGCACTGGTGGTGGATCACGCGGTGCCGCTGCCGGTTGCGCAGACGCTGCTCGGGCACGCGTCGGTGCAGACGACGGCTGCGTATGCGAAGACCGATCTGGCACAGACGCGCGGGTTCGTGGAGGGAAGTTTTCCCCAAACAAAGTAGCCGCAGATGGTTAAGACGAAAATGCCAGTGCGCCTTCGCGTTCGATGTCGATCCCAATCGCTTTGCAATTATCCCGCGTCGTTGCTTTGACGGTTCATCGGCCTTTGCCGACATTCATGTATCGGCGTTGGTCGGGCGGCTACAAGGTGCTTTCCGGACATTCGCATCCCACCAGCCGCGAATGTCCGGTTTCACTACAAGCGGATGCGTACTTTCGACCCTTTGCGGCCCGTCGACCCAGCGCGGCATCGAGGTCGGCTTTTCGGGGTACAACGGCCGCTGGTCGACTCGCATCGGGAGACGGGAGTTCGGCCGAAGCTGTCATTTGCCCGTTAGCGTGGAGGTGTCGGCTCGAAGCTGCTGACCGGTCGCTCGCCAGCCAGCAGCGTTGAATGTCCGGTTCCCGTTTCAGCGAATGCGAACTTTCGACCCAAAGCTGACCGCTGGCGGCAGCGCGAGAGGCGACCCATAAAGGGATGGCGCTGTGCTGCGATGCGCAGACGTGAACGACGCCCCGGCGCGCCAAGCACCCCGTCGATGGCGGCACCTCGAGCAACGGAGTGCACGCCTGTGCCGGCGTCGTCAGTCAGGGATCTCGGGCTCGACCAACTTTGCCAACTGAACAAGCGACTCCTGCCAGCCGAGGTAGCACATCTCCACAGGAATGACCTCGGGCAAGCCCTCCTGCACAATGGTGAGCTCGGTTCCGCAGGACACCTGCCGCAATGAAATGGTGGCGTGCATCTGGCCGGGCAGGTTCGGGTTGTCGAATCGGTCCGAGTAGCGGATCTTTTCGAACGGCACCAGTTCGACGTACTCGCCGCCGAACGAGTGGCTGTTGCCGGTGCTGAAGTTACGGAAGGACATCTTGTAAGTGCCGCCAACGTGGGCATCCATGTGGTGGACCTGACAGGTGAACCCGTAGGGAGGAAGCCACTTCGCTATCGCATCGGGTTCGAGGAAGGCTCGATAGATGCGTTCGGGAGTAGCGCGCAAGACGCGTTGGAGATGGACGGTTCCGGTAGTCATGGTGTGCTCGCCTTTCTCTAGAGAAGTTGGACATACTCCTACGACGATTCGGCGACGCCGGTATCGACATAGGTTGAGACCAGGAAAAACCCATAGGCGCCGATAAGTTTCACCCGCTACCGATGCTTCCGTCGAGTGTGGGTGACTGCCATTCCAGGGTTCGCCCGACGCGGTTCGCGATATGGCCTGGCCTACCACGTCACGACGGCGGTCAGTTTCTGGTCGGTTGCACGCCTACGACGTGCGCTCCGGCCGAAAGCGGTCCTACGCTCCCGGCACATAATCAGACTCCGATCAACCAATTGAAGTCTGACATGGAAACCAGGCATACTCGGGAGCCCTGGAACAAAGGCAAGCTGGTCGGGCAAAAGCTACCGCTGAAGCTGAAGGACATCTGGGCTATACGGATTCACCTCCAGAATGCGCATTCAGTTCGCGATCTGGCGCTGTTCAATATCGCAATCGGCAGCAAGCTGCGCGGCTGTGATCTCGCCAATCTTCATGTTCGCGACGTTACGCACGCCAGCCAGGTGTTGCCGCGAGCTATGATCGTGCAACGTAAAACGCAGCGGCCGGTGCAATTCGAGTTGACCGAGCTAACTCGGTCCGCTGTGTTCGCATGGGTTGACAAGACCCACTTGAAGCCGGAACAGTATCTTTTTTCCAGCCGTCTTCTGAGCTCACCCCACGTTTCAAACAATCGGCAAAAACTGATACAGCGGTGACACCGCGCCTCGGTGGTTGCTAGCCGCCGCCGGTGCCTTGCGTGCCGGGCGCTCCCCACCCTCCGCCCATCGCCTGATAGAGCGCAACGCTGGCGGCGAACTGATCCGCGCGTGCCTGGATCAGCGACAGTTGCGCATTCAGCAGCCCCCGCTGCGCATCCAGCTGTTCGAGATAGGGGGAATAGCCTGCCTGGTACCGCTTGGTGGCGTGACGCAATGCGTCGGCAAGCGCGTTGCGCTGCTCCTGTATGTGACGGACTCGATCGTCGAGCGTGTGCAGCGCAGCCAGATTGTCGTTGACTTCGCGAAACGCTGCCAGGACAGTGCGCTTGTAGGCAAAAGCCGCCTCGTCGCGCTGGGCCGCAGCACTGTCGACACCGGCGGCGAGGCGGCCGCCTTCGAAGATGGGGCTGAGGATGCTCCCGCCGAGTGACCATATCGTCACCGGGTTGTTCAGACCGGTGGCGGCCAGCAGTCCTGCCGATCCGCTCAGCCGCAACTGAGGCAGAAACGATTTCCGAGCCACGGCCAAATTAGCGTCACTAGCCGCCAGCTGGTACTCCGCCTGGGCAATGTCAGGACGCCGGCGCAGCACATCGGCCGGAAGGCCGTCCGGAACGGGAGGCATGCGCAGATCATCAAGCGCCGCGCCGCGCTCGATGGCCCGCGGCCCGTCGCCGACCAGCACGCTCAACGCATTCTCCTGACGGGCGATGGCAAGCTCGGTCTGCGGAACGGCTTGGGCAGTCGCTTCATATTCGGCGCGCGCCTGCGCCAACTCGAGCGCTGAGGAATAGCCGTGGGCCGCTTCGGATCGCGCCAGGCGCAGCGCTGCTTCGCGCGACGTCAGTGTCTGCTTGAGAACATCCAGTTGGACATCGAGCGCTCTAAGCGTGATGTAGGACTGGGCTGTGGACGATGCGACCGACAAGATGACTGCATCACGCGCCGCCTCCGTCGCCTGGCGACTGGCGCCGGCTGCACGAGTGAGGTCATGGACGCGACCGAACAGATCGACCTCATATGAAGCGACGAACTCTGGCTCGACCGAATTCATCACGCGAGGCATTCCGAACGCATTCACGCTGCGCGAGCGCGCCGCCGCTGTGCTGAAATCGAGGCTGGGAAACAGCTGTGCTCGGGCGATGCGCTCTTGCGCACGCGCTTGCTCGACGCGCGCGATAGCGATCGCGACCTCGGTGTTATTGCGTAGCGCCCGCTCGACGAGCGTTGTCAGGACCGGATCTCCATACCGTTGCCACCAGTCGCGCTCGATGCGCGCGGAGGGCCCGGCCTGCACTCGCCATGCGACGGGAGGCGTCACTTGCGCGCCCGGCGGTATGCCGGACTCACGGCTCGCGCATCCGGCGAGCCATGCAACAGTGAGCATTACGATTAATCGGGGCTTCACGGCTTGCCGGCTTTTGTGCCGCCGCGCGTATCGACCTCCGTCTCGACCGACATGCCGGGACGCAAGCGCTCGACGAGGGGCTGATCTGGATCCAGCGCGATGCGCACCGAAATCCGCTGGGCGACCTTCACGAAATTGCCCGTGGCGTTATCGGGCTTGATCACGGAGAACTCCGAGCCCGCCGCGGGAGACATTTGCTCTACGCGGCCGGTCAGACGTGCATTGTCCAGCGCGTCGACCCGAATCCTGGCGGGTTGGCCCGGGGCCATGTAGGCCGTCTGCGCTTCCTTGTAATTGGCAATGATCCACACGCGCGACGGCACAAGAAACATGAGTTGGGTGCCGGCCGTGACATATTGCCCGACCCGCACTCCGGTCTCGCTCAACCGTCCCCTCTGAGGCGCACGGATCCCCGTGTGGCCGAGATCGATTTCAGCCAGATGCAAATTGGCGCGCGCGGCTTCGACCGACGCTTGCAGCCCCGCGCGGCCGACCCTGACCGCTCGCAATTCCTGCTGTGCGACTTCTTTTGCCGCGCGCGCTTGCTCGACCGCTGCCTCGGCCTGCCGCAACGCAGCGCGAGTCTGATCCCGCTCGCGCAGCGAAACAGAACCATCGGCGACGAGTTCGTCCACTCGCCGCATGTCGGCTTGGGCACGCAACAATTGTGCTTGTGCATTGGTGAGGCTAGCCTGCTGGGCGAGGACCGTCGCTTCGCGCGAGCGTTCCGACTGTTCCGAATTGTTCAGATTCGCGATCTGCGCATCGAGGCTGGCCTGCGCCTGCTCGACACGCTGCCGAAAGATGGGATCTTCAATCGTCACCAGGATCTGACCAGCGTCGACGATCTGGTAATCCTGCACGGGCACGGTGGCCACGTAGCCGCTGACCTGCGGGCTGACGACAGTCGTCAGCCCGCGCACGTAGGCATTGTCAGTGCTTTCGATCCGGTTCGTGAAAGGCGGCAGCCCCCAGGCGTAAAGCACCAGCAGGACGCCCGCGATCGCGACGCCAGCGACGATGACGTGCGTTCTGCGACTGCCCTTCGGCGGGGCCCAACCCGTTGGCGCACGCGCCGGGTCCTGCCCAACCTCGACGGGATCGTTCAGGCGCACCTTCTCGTTGGCAGGCGCCTCGCCCCCTGCCGTTCGCGGCTCGCCCGGTTTGCCGGCATCCTCGGTCACTGCGGCCTCCTTTGTGCGAGCGTCTTCAATGCCTCGGTCACCGGGCTGTGCCCTCGAATGCGGAATTTCACATAAAGGGCCAGAAGCCACAAGAACGTCAGAACGGCGAGGATGCCAACGGCGAAAAAGACGTCGTTGTACGCCAACACGTTGGCTTCACGGGTGACCTGCTGTGTGAGCAAGGAGACGCCTTCGGCCTGCCACAGCACCGAATCTCCCAGGACACGCCCATACGCCGCTCCCAGGGACTGGATACGCGACGCATCCAGCGGGGACGCAAGCGTGATGGACTGTGCCAGTTCATGCGAATGGAATTTCTCCCGGACAATCTGAAAGGTACCCAGCAGAGCCGAGCCGGCAAGACCACCAATCGACTGGGTCATGTTGAACAGCGCCGAAAAGCTGACGATGTGGCTCATGCCCTTCGCCAGCGCCTGCACCTGGCCGATCAGCAGTGAGGGTCCCAGGTAATAGACCGCCGCGAACGCGATGAGCGCCTGGCTGATGTACATGTTGACCGGTCGAGTCTCGTTCGTTGCAAAGGCGTCGATGAATGACCCGATCGCGATCAGGATCAGCGAGATCCGGATAGGCCGTCCGAGGTTTGACAGGTCCAAGGTCAGCACGCTGGCAGCGATCCCCGCAACAGTCGCGACTGACACGATGACAAACAGCGTAATCAACTGGTCGTTGATCAGGCCGAGCGCGGTGAGCAGGCCGACGGCGCCGTAGGTCTGCTCGGACAGCAGCACTTTGACGGAGGTAGCAATCAGCGCGAACCTGATCAGGCTGCCGCTGCCGAGCCACCGCGTGTTGAGCAGCGGATTGGCGCGGTCGTGCTCGATCAGCACGGCCGCGCAGATCAGCACAATAGCGCCGCACAACGCATAGCCCAGCCAGGGTGCCTCTGTCCACCATACGATGCGGCCTTCCCCAAGCACGGCGCAAAGCAACGCCAGCCCAGGGGCGAACAGTGCGAAGGTCACGAAATCAAGCTTCTCGAACGCGCGGATTTTCTCGCTCGGCGGCAGCCTCGCCAGCGTCACCGCGCACAGCGACAGGATCGCCATGCCCAGCTCGAACAGGTAAAGCGATTCCCAATTACCGGGTTCCAGCATGCCGGAAGAAAACGTCCGCGCGAGTGGTGTTGCCAATTGCGGGATCCCGACGCCGAGGACGATACCTTTGAGCCGGTGCGCGGGCGGCATCGCCTGCATCATATAGACAAGCGCCAGGGTGCTCAGGGCACTGGCGGTAATGCCGCTCGCCGCCCGGACAAGCAGCGCCGTCTCGAACCGGTGGACGAAGATATGGGCAAGGGTGATCGCCACGTAGCCGGTCAGGAAGAGCCTGGTGAACCGGTCAAACCCGAACTGCGCGCGGAATTTGATCAGCATCAGACTCATGGCGGCGTTCGTCATCACGTAGACCGTGTTGAGCCACGCTGACTCGTCGCTGTACACGCCGAACACGCCCTGGATGTTGGTGAGATTGGTCGAGATCAGCGCGTTGCCCAACCCGCCGGTCAGTCCCACCAGTATGGCGACGCAGAAATACCCGATGCGTCGCGCCAGCGGATGCTCGGGCGACGCAGGTGAGCCGGGCAAGAGCGAACGCTCATGCGGTTTGAACTGATAAGGGGCTGACGAAGAGGCCATGGCCACCGCCGTGACGGGCACTGAACGCTATTATATTCACGCGGCGGCGCGCGCAGGGCCATGTGAATTCACGCGGCGGCGCGCGCAGGGCCATGTGAATTGGCCACACCGAGAGTGTGCCGGCGCGCCTCAGCTGCTTCGATGTTGCGCGGATATTGCGTATGTCACTGGCGGGGTTGTAGCCCGCCTTCTCCAGTTGAATGAGTTCCTCGCGTACGCTCTCGCGCGTCACGGGTGCATTCGACTGGGCAAACGAGGTGAACGGGGTGGCGAGGGCAACGGCAAGAGCGAGCAATTGGGCGGGTTTCATACCAGGACGGGCGGATCTGGACGTCGGCCGGCATGACGGCAGGCATCGATCTCGCGCTTACCATGGTGGAAAAGGATCTTGGCGCCGAGGTCGCGCGCCGGGTCGCACCATCGCTTGTTGTCTACCATCGGCGCGCGGGCGGGCAGTCGCAGCATTCGGCGCTGCTCGAACTTGAGCCGAAATCGGATCGCATTCAGTCCGCGCTAACCTATGCCAAGAAGAACCTCGCCCAGCCTCTATCGTTAGGGCAGTTGGCCGAGGTGGCACGACTGAGCCCGCGTCAGTTCAGCCGTGCGTTTCGCGCGGAGACGGGACAATCTCCGGCGAAGGCCGTCGAGCGACTGCGTCTCGAAGCAGCGCGCCTGATGCTCGAGGAAAGCCGGCACACTATCGATCAGATTGCCGGCGCGACCCGGTTCTCCGATGCGCGGCGCATGCGCGAGGCGTTCCTGCGTGCATTCGGAGAACCGCCGCAAATATTTCGTCGCAACGCACGCATGTCAGCGTGGGCGGCCTGAAGCCGACTCCCCTTTCGTGCGCAGAGCCCGAATCGCCGCCTCGGTTTGCTCGTATTCGCCTTCGCTGAAGTTGGAACCGGACGCTCGCGGCTGCTGAGTGGCGAACGTCCGGTCAGTGGTCCATAGCGGGCACGTCAACCCCGTTGCTCGAATGACCGCTCCGGCCGATGAAGGAGCGTTCGTCTTTGACAATCGGATGGACGGTTACGGGGCGGAGCCGACGGCTGAATGTCCAACCGGCGACCCATGTGATCGGCGGCTTGTGGCCGACGGCTGCCTGTGGGCGCTGGCGCCGCAAAGCGGCCCTTCACCGAAATGCGCAGCTTACCCGACGACCGCTTTCGGCGAACATTGGGAACCGCGGCTCTCGGCCAAAACCCGTCATTCAGCATGAAGAAATACTCTCTCATAGGGCGTCCGGTTCAGGTCGGATAACTGCCGTTCAAGAATGACCGGAAAACTTGCTATAGAGGTTGGCAGGCCAGACGGCCATGAGAGAATTCTTGCTCTTGCTCTTGCTCTTGCTCTTGCTCTTGCTCTTGCTCTTGCTCTTGCTCTTGTCGTCAACCTCATCGCCTCATGAAGATTCTCGAATACACAGGCCTCGACACCTCACGCGTCAAGGCCAGCTACGACAAGGTGTCCGCGGCCATCGCTCGCCACGACTTCCGTGCTGCCCAAGTCAAGAAGCTCGCCAATCTGAGCCACGGCAAGTTCTACCGGGCGAAGCTGGATGACGCCGACCGGCTGTTGTTCTCGCTGGTACGCCACGGGGATGAAGTCTGCGCACTGATGCTGGAAGTGATCGCCAATCACGCCTACGATAAGTCACGTTTCCTGCGCGGCGCGGCGATTGACGAGAGCAAAATTCCAGACATCAGCGCTGATGACGCCATCAGGGAGGCGCAAGCTCTACGCTACCTTCATCCCGAGCGTACCGGCATTCACCTGCTCGACAAACCGATCTCGTTTGATGACACGCAGGAGACCATTTACCGACAGCCACCTCCCTTGGTTGTCGTCGGCAGCGCTGGCAGCGGCAAGACCGCACTGACGCTTGAAAAGCTCAAGCATGCCGAAGGTGAGGTCCTCTACGTCACTCACTCCGCCTTCCTGGCGCAGAGCGCCCGCGACCTTTATTACGCCAACGGTTTCGAGCATGGCGGTCAGGATGCCGTATTTCTGTCCTACCGGGAGTTTGTCGAGTCGATCCGCGTTCCGGCAGGACGCGAGGCTAGCTGGCGCGACTTTGCGGGCTGGTACTCCCGTATACGGCAGAACTTCAAGGATGTCGAAGCCCACCAGGCTTTCGAGGAGATTCGCGGCGTGATTGCTGCCGGGTCGGGCGGTGTCCTGTCGCGCGACGAGTATCAAGCACTGGGGGTGCGTCAATCGATCTTTCCCGTAGAACGGCGCGACCAACTCTACAATCTGTTTGAGAAGTATCGCGCCTGGCTGGCCGAGGCAAAGCTCTACGACCTGAATCTTGTCGCACAGGACTGGCAAGCGCTGGCTGCGCCGCGCTACGACTGCGTGGTTATTGACGAGGTGCAGGACATCACCACCGTGCAACTCGCGCTCGTGCTGAAAACCCTGAAGAAGCCTGGCCATTTCATGCTCTGCGGGGATTCCAACCAGATTGTCCATCCCAATTTCTTTTCCTGGAGCCAAGTCAAGAGCCTGTTCTGGAAGGACCCGAAACTGGCCGAGCGGCAGGAATTGCGCGTGCTAAAGGCCAACTTTCGCAACGGCCTGGAGGCCACTCGCGTCGCCAATCAGTTGCTCAAGATCAAGCAGCGGCGCTTCGGCTCCATCGACCGCGAGAGCAACTTCTTGGTCCAGGCCGTCGGCGGCGAGACCGGCCAAGTTACGCTGATACCCGACAAGGACGCCACCAAGCGCGAACTGGACCAGAAGATTCGCCAATCCATCCAGTTCGCCGTCCTGGTAATGCGCGATGAGGACAAGGCCGACGCCCGCAAGCACTTTGCCACGCCGCTGTTGTTCTCGATCCACGAAGCCAAGGGTCTCGAATACGAGAACATCGTGCTCTACCGTTTCATCTCGGATCACCGCGGCGAGTTCAACGACATCGTCGAGGGCATCGCCAAGACCGATCTGGCGGTCGAGACACTGGATTACAAACGCGCCAAAGACAAGAGTGACAAGTCGCTCGAAGTCTATAAGTTCTTCGTCAATGCCCTGTATGTAGCGCTGACGCGCGCCATCAAGAACATCTACATGATCGAGTCGGACACAGGGCATGATCTGTTCGGGTTGCTGGATCTGATCGTCGGCCAGACCAAGATCGAGGCCAAGCAATCCACGCTCGAAGACTGGCAGAAGGAAGCACGCAAACTCGAACTGCAGGGCAAGCAGGAGCAGGCGGAGGCCATCCGCCGCACCATCTTGAAGCAGGTCCCGGTGCCATGGCCGGTGTTCGATGAGGCCAAGGTCAGGGAACTGCTGATCAAGGTCTTCCGCGAGCAGTCTCCGGGCAACAGGGGCAAGCAGCAACTCTTTGACTATGCCACCTGCTTCGATGAACCGCAGCTCGCCGAGTGGCTGGCAGTTGCGGCGAAATTCGAGCAGGCACGAACCTTTGATCAGCAGCGCGCGGTGTTCGCCCGCAAGAGCTACGTCCCTTTCTTCGCCAACCACTTCAAGGACATCCTCAGGCAGTGTGACCAGCATGGCGTCGATCATCGCCTGCCAATGAACCAGACGCCACTGATGTCCGCAGCTGCTGCAGGAAATGTGGCGCTGGTGGAAGCCCTGCTGGAGCGCGGCGCCGACCGCGATGCCGTCGATCACTATGGTCACAATGCACTCCACTGGGCTTTGCGTCAGGCATTTGGCGATGCAAAGTTCGCTGCTGGCCCGCTGGCGGCAATCTATGAATGCTTGGCTCCGCCCTGCATTGATGTCAGAGCGGGTGATCGCTTGGTCCGCATCGACCGGCATCTGTCTGAATACTTTCTGTTCCAGACCCTGTGGGTATTGTTCAAAGCCCGATTCAGCAAGATACGACGCAATGCAGACAGCGCGTTCCAGACCCAAATCATCCTCGATGCCTGGCAACACTTACCCGCTAACATAGTGCGGCCAGAGCGCAACAAGCGCCAGCATCTTTCTGGCGTGCTGGCGAGGAACGAAATCGACAGAGACTATGCCTACAATAGATCCCTGTTTCTGCGCGTATCCACCGGGCGGTACCAGTTCAATCCCAAACTCTCTGTGCGTCGCCGCCAGGGCGAAGAAGAAAACTGGATCCCGATCTACACGGCACTCAACCTCCCGTTGATTAGCGAGTTTGCCTACAACGACGGCTGGATCAGCACCTGGGACAATATTGACAAGCTTGTGATCCTTGCCGGACTACCTGAACGAACCACACCCATCGCGGCTGAACGCTTCGCCGAGCGGCAAGCGGCCAAAATGAGGGAGTTGGACGAACGCAGAGCCAATCAACTTGCTGCCAAAGCACGCGTTCGTGCAGCCGCCGAAGCCACCCAGAACAGAGCACCACGATGGGGAACAAAGGAAGCCAAACGGCTTGAAATCGAACGTGTGAAACAAGAAATCGAAAGACGAAAGAAGGGTTGACTTGCCGATATTTCTTTGGGTCGGCATGCGGCCACCTCCAGCCGTTGGTCGGCGCTGGCATGCGGACATTCGGACGTCGGCTCCGTCCAGACACCGGACTTTTACCAGGCGCCATGCCGATCGATCATGAAGAGCCTAGACGGCAGTCGTAGTTGATCCGATTAATCCTCAAAGCGCTTACGCTTACGATCGGCCTGTCCGAGGCAATTAGGCCACTACACGACTCCAGCAGAAAAGATCAGGCGATCCGATAAGGAGCAGGCCGCAAATATGACAAAGAGATGAACTTCGCATGACTCTGCCGAACGACCTTGATTTTGGGACTGCCTGACGGGAACGTGAGAGTATCGAGCCGGCCCGAGAACCCATTCGAAGCAGGGGTGTTCGACGTGGTCGAGCGCGTCGACGATCAAACCAAACTCTGGAAAGACAACCTCATTTCTCTTCCGATGGCGATCGAGCTGCCTGCTGGTTACGAGTCGGTATCTCGCATGCGCGAGTCGATGGCGAGGGCATGGCGCGTGAAGTGGGTGAGGGAAGGTAAAAGCGAAGTTGTCGCGGAGTTTCCTGAAGGATGGACCGCCGTTCGCCCGGAAAGCGGACCCGTAGAGTTGCGAGATCCCTCCGGCGTGGTCCGCGCCTTATACGGGTGGGCCGAGGATGCTGAGCTCAGGATTCTGCCGCGGTATCTGGTTGAGTCACAGGCGAACAGTTCAAGCGGACTAGGCAGCTTGCTTGTCCGTGATCGCGTGAACGGTCAAATTCTTGAGAGGTCGTCGATCTGGTCTGCCCAAACTGGTACCAACCATCCAGATTGGACCAGGCTGTCGGCGTGGCTCGATTTACACTATCCACAACATCGCGCCCCGCTGCGGTACTGGGAAGATTGCGAGGAAAACATCCAAAACTGAGCTACTTTTTTGGGCTCTGTTCTCGCGTCTACTGCACCCAGTTTGACGGAGGCGAAAGCAGGGCCCCCGGCTTGACTGGGCTTCCGAGTTCGGCCAGTTAAAGCCCCTCGACGTGTCGACCAAAATTGACGACAATGTTCCCAAGGAACGATTGCGGGTCGTGCTCCGTCGTCGGGGATGCCGCTGAATCTAGAAGAAAACATGAGACGACTGTTTCTCGCTGCGCTTGCAGCCACCTTTTTGGTGACTTGCGTTCATGCGCAAAGCAACGCGGCCGGCCCGCTTGTCACGCCCTCGGGCAAACTGCAATTCGTGCGCGTCGACCGCGATTTTGTGGGGATGCTCGACAAGGAAATTTTCGATCGCTTCGGCGCGAACACGCTCACGCATTTCGATGACGTCGGCAACGCAAATGACACCGTCACGCGCACGCTCGTGCAGACCGATTCCGGCCCGGTGCTGTACGACTTTCGCCACCGTCCGCCACTTGTGCAGCGCTCGGGTAAGCGCATGACGGTCAAGCGCGTATTCTGGCAAGGCGATGAAGTCGTGATGCAAAGCTCGCAAGGCTGGTTCCGGTTCAAACGCGGCGTGCTGACGAAGCTACAGTCGTCTACGACGGCGTACCATTAATTACGGGCGCACCCCGAACGCACGCTTGCCAGCGATGACATACATCGCCTCGCCGCGCACGCCGTTGCCTTTCTCCAAGTTGCCTTAATCTCTTGTGGGTCGAGCTGAGCCCGTCGTCGTGGACGGGTTTCGGCCAGTAACAGACGTTGGGCGAGAGGCAACCCAAGACATTTGAGTGTCTGCTTCAGTCTCGCAATGAGGCAGTGGCTGCGCGAGGCCGCCTCATCGGGCGTCGCCACTGATGGGTAGAAGTCGGCGTGGCCAGTTGTGTTCGGCCTCGCCGCACTCCGTGCCTGACTACGGCAGTTTACATGCCGCCAAACGGTTTCTTCACCGTCAGCTTGTTGGTCACCGACGTTACTCCGGGAACGCCCCTGGCGATCGCCTCGGTCTTGCCGATCTGGGCAGCTTCCGTGACTGTGCCATTCAGTGTCACCGTGCCGTCTTTCGCGATGACACTGATGTCTCCGGCGCTGATTTCCTTGTCCTTCCCGATGGCGGCATAAACCCTACGGCGCAGGGCACGGTCCGCTTTCCTGCCCGCGGGTGCCACAGCGCCCGATGCCGCCGTCACGGACGCACCTTGCGCACTGACCGGTGCACTGGCTGCTTCACCGGTCTGGGACCACGCCGTCGTGGACGCTGCAACGAGCCATGCGGTGACCGCCAGCTCGAGTGCCTTAATTGTTTTCATGGATTACTCCGGTTCATGAGGGTGACGGAATCAGAAGCTATGGCGAATGCCGACCATGGCCGCAGTAGTGGAGACACCCGGCGCAACGGGGGCTCCATAGATGATCGTCTGGTTCATCGTCCCCTTGTTATTGACATACCCGACCTGCGCGTACACCCTGGTCCTCAGGGACAGGTTGTATTCCGCACCCACTGCGAATTCACTCGAGTGATTCGCTGAATGGTTCCGGTCCTTCAGGTAGTAGTAACCGGACGTGATCTTGAAGCGCGGATTGAACTGGTAGCCAAGACCACCCGACACCATTTCGAAGTCAACGCTGCTGCTCTTCGCCAGGTTCTTGCCGATCCCGTACGAGGCGGATATCGAAAACCCGCTGATCGTATACATCGCACCGAAATAGTAGAAGCGGTTATTGCTCTGGCCTGTCGCAGGCGCAGCCGGAGCCGTCGGATAGTTCAGCGGGAACGGATTGGTGTCATGTCCGTTGTAGTACACAGCGGACAGGTTCAGACCGTAATTCGAATACTTGAGCACAGCCGACTCGCGCGTGCCGCCCTGGAACTGTCCCGCGACGCCACCCGGCGCGTACTCAAGCGCAAGCGATGCACCATAGAATTTCGGCGAATTGTAGACCAGCGCGTTGCTGTCATAGAGGGCGCCGATTGGAGCATTCGTGCTGGTGCCGGGCCAGCCGGCCGCCTGATTGATGCCGAGCCACGCAGTCAGGATACTGCCGAAATACTGTGCGCCGCGTACGTCGGTTTCCGCCATCGCGTAGATCATCGGGATGATCTGCCGACCGGCGTCGAACGTGCCAAACGGCCCGGTTGCCCCGACCGTTGCGTACTGGTTGAAGAGCGCGGTCGTGCCCGGCGTGTCGGACAGCCCGAACTTGCCGTTCGTGGTGTTGAACGAGCCTTGCAGCTTGAACGTGATCTTGTAGCCGCCGCCGATGTCTTCGCTTCCCTTCAGGCCCCAGTAGCTGGCATAGATGCCGCCGTCCTTGAGTTGATAGACATGCCCCTGGTTTCGCGCGGTCGGCAGGAAAGTTGCCGCCGAGGTGCTTTGATACAGGAGTCCACTGTCGAGTACGCCATAGAGCGTGACCGAAGACTGGGCATGGGCTGCGGTGGAAAAAACTATCAGCACTGCCAGGCTGCTTGATTTCAATTTCATTGTGTCTCCTCCAGGTTTGAGGCGTGCCGGGTGGACCCGGCAGTTTATGGTTTGTTACTCGAATGAAACTGTGTTGCAGCCGCGCCGGTGTCTCAGGCCGACAGGTAGTAATCGCCGAACTGATCCCGCAACCGGTTCTTGAGCACCTTGCCCGTTGCACCGAACGGAACCGAGTCGACGAACACAACGGCATCGGGCTTCCACCACTTCGCAAGCCGGCCGTCAAAGAACGTGAGCAGTTCGTCCGCGACGAGCGCGCTGCCAGGTTTCTTCACGATCAGCAGCAGGGGCCGCTCGTCCCACTTCGGATGCCGCGCGGCGATGCATACCGCCGTCGTGACTTCGGGGTGCAGGTACGCGACGTTTTCGATGTCGGTCGAACTGATCCATTCGCCACCGGACTTGATGACGTCCTTGCTGCGATCTGTAATCTGCATGAAGCCGTCGGGATCGATCCTGGCCACGTCGCCGGTCGGGAACCAGCCGTCGCGCAGCGGCGATGTGTCGTCACCGCCGAAATACGCCCGCGTGACCCAATGACCGCGCACCAGCAGATCGCCGGCCGCGGTGCTGTCCCACGGCAACGCGTTGCCGTCCAGATCGACGATCTTCATGTCGATGCCGAACACCGGGCGTCCCTGCTTCGCCTGAAGCGCATAGCGCTCTTCCAAGGGCAGAGACACCTGATGCGCCTTGAAACTGCAGATCGTTCCGACCGGGCTCAATTCCGTCATGCCCCATGCGTGCACGACGTCGACGCGATGACGCTCCTGGAACACTGTCGTCATCGCCGTCGGGCAGGGAGCGCCGCCGATAATCGTGCGCTTCATCGACGAAAACGAACCCGTGATCGCGTCGACATGCGCAAGCAGTCCTTGCCAGACTGTCGGCACGCCGGCCGACAGCGTGACCTGTTCGTCCTCGATCAGTTCATGGAGCGACCTGCCATCCAGCGCCGGCCCCGGAAACACCAGCTTCGCACCCACCATGCAGGCGATATACGGCAGTCCCCACGCGTTCACATGGAACATCGGCACGACTGGGAAGATCACATCGCGCGCCGAACAGTTCAGCGAATCCGGCAGCGCCGCCGCGTAGGTGTGCAGCAGGGTCGAGCGGTGGCTGTATAACACCCCCTTCGGATTGCCGGTCGTCCCGGACGTGTAGCACAGCGATGACGCGCTGTTTTCGTCCAGCAGCGGCCAGTCGAAAGCGTCGCTGTGACCGTCGACGAGATCCTCGTAGCACAGCAGCATCGTGGACAGGCCATGGTCTCGAGGCATGTGCGCGCGATCTGTCATTGCAATGAAGACCTTCGGACTTTTGACCCGCGGCGCGACGCTCTCGATCAGCGGCAGAAACGTCAGGTCAAAGAACACGACGCGATCTCCCGCATGCTCGATGATGTACGCGAGCTGATCGACATGCAGACGCGGGTTAAGCGTATGCAACACGGATCCGGCCCCGGACACGGCGAAGTACAGCTCCATATGCCGGTAGCCATTCCACGCCAGCGTGCCTACGCGCTCGCCCGGCTGGATGCTGAGGCTTGCGAGGGCGTTTGCCATGCGGCGCGCGCGTTGCGCAAGATCCCGGTACCGATACCGGTGAATGTCGCCTTCGACCCGTCGCGACACGATTTCCTGTCCGCCGTGATGGCGTTCAGCATGCGTGAGCAGCGAAGCGATCAGCAGCGGTTGCTGCATCATCAAACCTTGCATCCTTGTTCCCCTGAATGGCTTTGTGTTCCCGCGCGGCCCGGATCACGATGCCGCATTGCACGCCGGTGCCGGCGCGGGACTGGCGACTGGATCCTCAAGACTCACGAATAGCTTTCCGTCGATGGCCCGGACTGGGAATGTCGTCAGGCTCAACCCACTTGCACCCGGCATGCAACCGGTGCGGAGGTCGAAGCGCAGACCGTGCGCCGGGCAGCTCAGCACGCACCCGTCGAGATGACCGTTTGCGACCGAGGCCCCCTGGTGGGGACACGAGTCGTCAATCGCGTGGATCGTGCCGTCGATGTTAAAAAGGACAACTCCGCGGCCATTGATGAAGGCCAGTTTTCGCTGGCCTGGTCCGAGTTCATCGACCGCGCCAACCGGTATCTGATCAGACGAGTTCATGGATCAGTGTCTCCGCCATAGGCCATTCACCAAACCCTGCGGCCGGATTCAGGTGACCGACTTCGCCAAGGTCGACGAGCCGACTGCCCCAGTGTTTCGCCATCGCCGCGGCACGCTCGAACTGCGCGAGCGGATCGTTGCGGCTCGCACCGACAATGCTCGGGAACGGCAGCGGCTTTCGTGGAATCGGCTGCCAACCGTTCTGAGCGAGCGCATCGAAGGCCGGATAGCCTGCCGGTAGCGGCGTCTCGAGGTCGGCCGGAGCGGCGAGCAGTGCACCGTGAATCTTGCGGCTGTGCTGCTGGGCCCAATGCACCGTGATCATCACGCCAGCGCTATGCGCGACCAGAATCACTGGGCCATCGATTTTCGCGAGGGCAGCATCGAGCGCCGCGACGCGTGCCGCGCAACTGAGTTTGTCGTGCTCGAGCGGCGGCACCGAGACCGCCTTGGGCAACTTTTGCTCCAGCAGCGTTTGCCAATGCTCCGCGACGTGGTCGCGCAAGCCCGGCACCATCAGGATGGTCGGTGTTGTATTGCGAATCATGAAGCGGCCTCCTGGCCCATCAGTACGGTTTGTCACCGATAATTCCCGCGCGCTCCATCTTGCGATGACACGGCGGGTAGTCCATCACTGCATAGTGCTGCGTGCTGCGGTTGTCCCAGATCGCGATGCTGTTCGGTTTCCAGCGCCAGCGGACCTGGTACTCGGGGATGTAGGCCTGGCTGATGAGATAGCGCAGCAGGTCACCCGCGCCCGGATTGGCGTCCTGCCCGAAGCGCACGCGCGCCGGCGTGTGGTAATTGGTGAAATGGGTGGTGAAGGCGCTCACGAACAACACCTTCTCTCCGGTCTCCGGGTGCGTGCGCACGACCGGATGCTCAGCGTCCGGGAATTGCGCTTTAAGAGCGAGACGTTTTTCGATCGGCATCGCAGCACCGAAGCTCGCCTCGATGCTGTGGCGGGCGCGCAGGTCCGCGATCTGGGTCTTGATGTGGTCCGGCAGGTTCTCGTAGGCGAGGACCATGTTCGCCCACATCGTGTCGCCCCCGACGGGCGGGCACTCCACGCAGCGCAGGACGGCGCCGAACTGCGGCGCCTCGCGCCAGGTGGCATCCGCGTGCCACGCGTTTTCATACCGGTCGTTGGGCTGATCCGGGTTCTTGTAGATGCGCACGAGGCCCGGATGTTCCGGGTCGCTGCCGGCGACGGGATGGTCTTCCAGCGCGCCGAAACGGCGCGCGAATGCGACGTGCTCGGCGCGCGAGATGCTCTGGTCGCGCAGGAATAGCACCCGGTGTTTGAGCAGTGCCGCGCGGATCTCGGCAAACAGGCCGTCATCGTCGATGGCATCGGCGAGATTCACCCCGACCAGTTCGGCACCGATGGCACACGTCAATTGTTCGACTCGCATGACCTACTCCTCAGATAACGAAGACCGACGAGCCGGTCGTCTTGCGCGTTTCGAGGTCGCGGTGGGCCTGCGCCGCGTCCTCCAGCGCGTAACGCTGGTTGAGTTCGATCTTGATGCGGCCTGCGGCGACATGCCCGAAGAGTTCGCCAGCAAGTTCGTTTTTCTCGACGGGGTCGGCAATGTAGTCCGCCAGCGCGGGCCGCGTCAGGTAGAGCGAGCCCTTCATCGCCAGCATCTGCGGATTGAACGGCGGGATCGCTCCGGACGCCGTGCCGACGCAGACCATCAGGCCACGGCGCCTGAGCGAATCGAGCGACGCCTCGAAGGTATCCTTGCCGACGCTGTCGAACACGACGTCCACGCCCATGCCATTGGTCAGTTCGCGCACACGCTTCGCGACATCCTCCCGGCTGTAGTAGATGATGTGATCGCAGCCATGCGCGCGGGCCACCTCGCCCTTGGCCTCGTTCGATACCGTGCCGATCACGGTGAGACCCAACAATTTCGCCCATTGCGACACGATCAGACCGACACCGCCGGCGGCGGCATGCAGCAGGATGGTGTCGCCCGCCCTGAAGTCATGAATGCGGCGCATCAGGTACGACGAGGTCAGGCCTCGCATCGTCATGCCGGCAGCCGTTTCGCAGGAGATCGCATCCGGCAGCTTGATGAGTGGCGCCGCCGGGACCAGGCGTTCAGTGCTGTAGGCACCGAGTGTGTTGAGAAAGCCCGTGTAGGTCACGCGATCGCCGACCGCGACGTTGGTCACGTCGGAGCCGATTGCCTCGACCACACCTGCAGCCTCGACACCCATGCCTGCAGGCAGCGGCACGGGGTACAGGCCGGTGCGGAAGTAGGTGTCGGCGAAATTCAGGCCCACTGCCTCATGGCGCAAGCGAACCTGTACGGGGCCGGGGTCGCCCACTTCAACGTTTTCATAGCGCAAGACTTCGGGACCGCCGGTTTCATGGAAGCGCACTGCTTTTGCCATGTCAAATCTCCTATTCATTACTCGAACTGCAAATTTATTTCGCCTGTGATGGGCTGCCCAATTTGCTCTCAGGCGCACTTGCCAGGTCTAAAGCTCGCGGGTGACCGTCGGGTCAGCTCCCGGCCTGTTCACGCAGAGCAGTCACGCGATCAACGTCGACGCCATAGTTCCGCTTGCCGATGAAGAAAGCGACTGCCGCGACCAAAGGCGCAAACGGCACGAGTTGCAACGCACCTAGGAGCCCAATCCGGTCGGCCACGATGCCCGTCAGGACGGCAGCGGGTGCCAACCCCAGCAGGTTGTTCGCCAACGTCAGGGTGGCAAACGCCGACGCATGGATCGACGGTGGGGTGAGATTCGCCACCATCGCACCCGAGGGGCCGGTTGCGCCGGCGCAGAAGAACATGCCGGCGCCGATTACGATGAGCTGTGGCGGACCCGCCGGCATGCGGAAACCGATCGTGAGCAGCACGAAGCAGATCAGGCAGAAGGCGACGGCTGTGCTCCACGTCCTTTCCCGCGCATGCTTGCTGAGCCGGTCAGTCAGATTTCCGCACACCACCATGCCGAAAGCGGTGGCCAGCACGAACACGGCCGCGCTCATGGCCGCCTTGCCGGCGGGCATGCCGTAGTAGCGGTTCAGGAAGCTGGGCATCCACGCCCATACCGCTGCGGGAACCAGCAGATGGATGCCGCTGCCAATGTAGGCACAGACAACCGACTTTGTCGAAAAGAGTCCTTGCATCAGCGCGCGGAAGCTCATGCGCACACCGGCGCCTTGCGCCTGACGGCCCGCGTTTGCCGGCTGCAGCGGCGCGAGCCGCTTTTCGGTGATGGCGAACCGGTAGAAAACGACCAGCATGATCCCCAAGGCCGCCATGGCACCGAACGCCGCGCGCCAGCCCAGGTGAGCCGCGACTGCACCACCTAGCGCCATGCCCAGCACTGAACCGAACGCCCCGCCGGCCATGAACGCGGCGGTGAGCGTAGCGCGCAGCCGTGCCGGAAAGATGCTGAGGACAACCGCAATGCCGACACTGCCATAGGCGGCTTCACCGATACCGACGAAGGCGCGCGCGAGCAGCATCTCGTTATAGTTCGTCGAGAGCGCACAGCCGAGCGTCGCGAGACTCCACAACGACGCCATCAGGACAATGCTTTTCACGCGGCCCCAGCGGTCGGCGAGCACCGACAGCGGAAAGGTGAGCACGCCGACCATCAGCGCGACCACGCTGCTGAGCGAACCCAGCCGGGTGTCCGAAAGGTTCCATGTGGCCTTGAGCATCGGAAACACCGCATTCAACACCTGCCGCGACATATAGTCGGAGAGCAGCAATCCCACCGTCAGGACAAATACCACCCATGCATACGCGGGCACGTCTTTTTGCGTAGTCGAAACATCGGCCGTGGTGGGCTCGGCATGCGTGAACATGAGTCGTCTCCTTCGTGTCCAGCTCGTTGGCGACCGCCTTTGCCCTGGAGGGCAAAGGGGGGCCTTTATGGGTACCGCGCAATCCTCTCCGGCATGCCGGAAAGCCCTACCTTTGAAGCCCGACATCCGCGAAACGTCAGCCGCGCTCCAATCCCTTACGCCGCGCGCAGCGGCAGGTTCTTCACGCCCGCCTTGCGGTTCGGCGCCATGCCATTGGCCGCAAGTGTCTCGTCGACCGTCTTGTACTGCACACCGATCTTGTAGATCTCGCGCGCTTCCTTGCCGCTCGCGATCTCACGGCCCAGTTCGCGCGCCACGCGCACACACTGCTCGATCTGCTGCACCGAACTCATGCGATTGCCGTGCTGGTCGATGATCGTGTCCTCGATGCCGCAGCGCGGGTGCAGGCCCATGGCCATCGCCATCATGTTGAACGGCAGGACGTTCTTCAGCAGCGACTCGGCCGTGACCGTGCCGCCATCCGGCGCACGATGGACGAAGTTGAAGAAGTTGAACGGGTTCGGACCGTCAAAGCCACCGCCGATGCCGATCCACGTCAGGTTCAGCGGCCCCTTGTAGACGCCCTTGCGCACCAGGCGGTCGAGCGTTTCGAGCGCATGGATACCAGTAAGCTGGAAGTGCGGCTGGATGCCCGCGGCCTGCAGGCGGCGCAGATGCTCCTCAACCCAGGCCGGACCCGCGGGCACCGTCATTTCGCTGTAGGCGGCCATAAGCGCAGGATTGGACAGCGACGTGCCTTCCAGGTACTCCGGATAGAGCAACTCCATGATGTTCATCTGCGTGGTGTTGATCGCGACCGTCACCTGATCGGGCTTCGGGTCGAGATCGGCCAGCATGTGACGCGTGTCGTCGGACAGCCACTTTGCGGCCTGGCCGTCGTCCTCCGGTGCAAACGAGATCGAGCCGCCCACCTGGATGATCATGTCCGGCACGGCCGCGCGCACACCCGCGATCAGTTCGTTGAATTTCGACAGGCGCTTGGAGCCCTTGCCATCCAGTTCGCGCACGTGCAGGTGGAGGACGGTCGCGCCGGCCTCGTAGCAGTCGACGGCCTTCTGGATCTGCTCCTCCATCGTCAGCGGAATGTCTTCCGGAAAGTCCTCGGGCATCCATTCCGGTCCGTACGGAGCGGTCGTGATGACAACCTTGTCCTGGTTCTCAGGGTGCAGCGAATCGTCGAGGAATTGCATCGTGTTCTCCAATATGAGTACGGTATTCCGACGCTCGCGACATGGCTGGCCGCATGAAGACTGGTCGGAACATGATGAACCGTTGAGATCCCACGATACGGCAATCCTGCGTTACACTTCTATGATTTGGCGCCATTCTTTTAGCATTTCATGCCAGTACGTGTTAACACCAGTGCGTGCGGTAGGCATTTCAATACCAGACGCAGGGACGCCGCCTGCGAGATGTGTGCGGAGACACAGCGATGGAAACGATGCTGCGCTCGGTAGCCATGAGCGGCTATTTCGATGTGACGCGGCGGGTCGGACTGAACCCCGTCGAGCTTGCGCAGCAAGTCGGGATCGATACCGCAGCGCTTGCGAATCCGGACGATCGCGTTCCCGCGGCCGCCGCCTGCCGGTTGCTGGAACTTACCGCCGGGAAGGCGTCGTGTCCGACTTTTGCTCTGCAGATGGCCGAGACCCGGCAGAAGTTCGGTACGGGTGTGGTCAATGTCCTGCTCGCGCACAAGCGCACGCTGCGCGAGGTGTTGCTGGCCGCAGCCGAATACCGGCATCTGCTGAACGAAGCCCTCGCTGTGTACGTCGAGGACGCGGGCGAAACGGTCACCATCCGGGAGGAACTGGTCGTCGAACCGGGCACCCCGACGAATCAGGCGATCGAACTCGCGGTCGGTGTTCTCTGGCGCCACTCCAGCGCCCTGCTCGGCGATCACTGGAAACCGCGCTCGGTCCATTTCGTTCATCAGGGACCGGAAGAGCTGACGTTTCATCGACGCTTCTTCGGCTGTCCGTTGGAGTTCGGCAGCGATTTCAATGGCTTCGTGTGTGCGGCCGCCGATCTTGACTACCCGAATCCCGCCGCCGACCCGGAACTGGTGCGATATGCAGAGAGCCTCGCTGATCCACTCAATGTGACAGGTGCCGATTCGACAGCGCTGGAAGTGCGCAAGGCAATCTACCTGCTGCTGCCCCTCGAGCAGGCCTCCGTCGAACTGATAGCCCGCCATTTACGTCTGAGCGTTCGCACCATGCAGCGCCAGCTTGAACTGGCGCATACCAGCTTCTCGCGTCTGGTCGAGGAGGTCAGGTGCGAACTTGCCGTGCGCTACATGAGCAACCCACGCTATCCGATTGGGCGCGTTTCGGCACTTCTGGGATATTCACAGCAGGGCTCCTTTACGAACTGGTTCAACTCGCGCTTCGGCGTGACACCGCGCGACTGGCGCAACAACCATTTGAAATGATGGCGCTGCGCATTGGGCTGTCGAAGGTTTCGGTCGCCGGCGCGTCATCGCATGACCCAAAGCTCGCAACTGCAAACCACCAGGACGACCAGCGCGGACATCCGCCGCTCGACAGTCGGCACGCCCTGCCCGGACAGTGCTGCGAAGCCTGGTCGAATATGCCAATAAGCCGCTCAAGCATAAGCTGTTCTTTCCACCGGACTTCCTTGGGGCGCGCCAATCATATTGCGCCCACCGGTCGCGCAAGTGACCGCGAACGGCCAATAACTCGTCTTGAGATTCGCCCGCTTCTATGGCCGCAGTAGGTTTTGAAGCAGTCGTTGCGACTGCCACGTACCGAACGGCGGCAACGGGTCGACCTGAGCCGGTCACCATCGGACTCAGTGCGGCCACCTGCGGCCGTTCGTCCAATCCTTGTACGAGCCACTCGAACGTCGGCTCCTGCCCAGATAGCTGACCGTCACATATCGAACAAGGTCGTCCCATCATCTTTCAGCCTTTCCAGACGGTCGCGGGTCGCGAGCGGAGGCGGACCGGCACGGCAATCTACACGTCCGCTTCCGAAAACGCGGATGGATCACCCGCGGCCCGAACCGCACGGTTGGAACGCGCTGGACGCAGTTTTGAAAGCGCCTTCAGCTCGTAGCCGGCGTGACACCCGCTCAACCTCCGTCATCCCGGTCCCACGGAGGCAGTCCACCGAACGCATCGACCAGGAAATCGATCACCGCGCGCATCTTGGCACTCAGGTGTCGACGACTCGGGTACAGAGCGAGTACGTCGATGTCAGGCAAGCGATACTCAGACAGTACCTGAACGAGCGTGCCGGCGCGTAGATCGTTACCAACCAGAAACGTGGGTTGCCAGATCACGCCTTGGCCCGCGAGCGCCGCTGCGCGCGCCGTGTCGCCATTGTTGGTATGCATGTGACAGTTGACCTTCGCGGTGTGAGCCTTACTCTCACTGTCGATCAGTTGCCACTCGTCGCCGGTGGCCGCATACGAGTAGCCGATGCATCGATGCTCAAACAGATCGGCTGGCGCTGCGGGGTATCCATAGCGCGCCAGATAGGCTGGCGACGCACACAGGATGTTTCGCGACGTAGCCAGCTTGCGGGCTGCGTGGCTCGTCGAACCGGCGCGTGAGATACGAATGGCGAGGTCGTAACCTTCCTCGACCATATCGACGACCCGGTCACTCAGCGCAACGTCGAGTTCCACCTCCGGGTACTTCCGCATGAACTCGGGCCACAGCGGCGCCAGATGCAGAATGCCAAAGCTTACAGGCGCATTGATGCGCAGTCGACCGCGCGGTTCGACCGACGCGGATGACACGAGCCCCTCAGTCTCGGCGACGTCGTCAAGGATGGATTTGCAGCGTGTGTAAAGGGTCTCGCCGCCCTCGGTGAGCGAAAGCCTGCGTGAGGTCCGATTCAGCAGGCGCGTGCCGAGATGCGCTTCCAGCTCATTCACGTAACGAGTCACGTTAGCGGGCGACGTCTCGAGCGCATCGGCTGCACGCGTGAAGCTGCCCCGGCTCACCACGGTCACGAAGACTTCAAAAGCGCGCAGCCGATCCATGCATTCCCTCGATCATTCATAAATGCTGAATGATATACCCATGTTTTGCGCCTTCCTGCACTAGTCGCTGAAGCCTATATTGCTTCACATGGACCAAGGCATTGGGCACTGGCCAACAAACTGCAGCAGGAGATTGAACATGCAACGCTTGACAGGAAAAGTCGCCATCGTGACCGGCGCCAGTGCGGGAATTGGCCGTGCCACCGCAAAACTATTCGCCGCGGAAGGCGCAAAAGTGGTGATCGCGGCGCGCCGCGAAGCTGAACTTGAAACGCTCGCTGCCGAGATCGTGAGCGCAGGCGGTGAGGCCGCGTTTCTGGCGGGCGACGTGCAGTCAGAGGACTTCGCGAAAGCGCTGGTCGCGCTCGCAGTCAGCCGCTTCGGCCGTCTTGACATCGCCTATAACAACGCCGGCACCCTGGGCGAAATGGGCCCGACCACGGGCGTGTCGGAGGCTGGCTGGTCGGCCGCATTGGCGACCAATCTGACGAGCGCCTTTTTGGGTGCGAAGCATCAAATCCCCGAAATGCTGAAGCAATGCGGTGGATCAATCATCTTCACGTCGACGTTCGTCGGTTATTCATTCGCTTTCCCGGGCACCGCGGCATACGCTGCGAGCAAGGCCGGGTTGATTGGACTGACGCAGGCGCTTGCTGCCGAATACGGACCGCAAGGGGTGCGCGTCAACGCCATTCTGCCCGGCGCGGTGGACACGCCAATGTACCGGGACATGAATGACACGGCCGAGTCGCAGGCCTTCGTGACTGGGTTGCATGCGCTCAAGCGGGTCGCACGGCCGGAAGAACTCGCCCGCTCGGTGCTATATCTCGCGTCCGATGATTCGTCCTTCGTGACCGGTACCGCTTCGCTAGTCGATGGCGGCGCATCGATTACGCGTACCTGAATCCCTTGGCGGCATCAGACGTTCAAGACGCTTCGTTTGAAACGATCGTCGACGTGAGCTGGCTGCGCTTCGTCGGCGTCAACGCCAACGTCTTGAGCCGGATATTGGCGTTAACGACCGCTAGTATTCCGGAAGCTGCCGCTGAGGTGGCGGCGGCGCCAATGACGGCAACGGGTCGATAGTGCCTAGTCGAATTGCTCGGAAGCGGCCATTGTGGAGCGGCCGTGACGGCGATGGCATGAACGGCATGCGAAGGCCGCCGACGACCAGTCATTCGCCAGTTACGTCTCTTACGGCTCACCCGACCTGAAGTTTCGGCTTACCATGGTTGGCATAGGATGCTGGCTCCGGTTAGCCGCAACGGCGCCAGCACGGACGCTCGTCGGCTCGGCAGCGTGCACAGCGCAGCGTGCCGATCGAGCGGGAAGCAAGGAGCGACCACGATGCGGACACGAAGTGTGAGCCAGGGGCGGCGCGATTTTCTTCGCAGGTCGGGTGCGGTGCCGTCCACGTTGCTGCTGTTGGCCCTCGGAAAAGCAAACTATGGCCGGGCCGACGAAGTTTCAGCTACACCCGCCTGCACCGACGAACAAGAGCCGACCCGGCAGCAGACGGCAGGTCCGTTCTTCCAGCCGCACTCGCCGCAACGGGTATCGCTGCTCGAACCGGGCATCAATGGAACGAAGATCGTCCTGACCGGACGGGTGTGGTCGACGCGATGCAGGGCGGTGTCCGGGGCTTTGCTCGATTTCTGGCACGCCAATGACGCCGGGGAGTACGACGTCGAGGGGTTCCGGCTGCGTGGCCATCAATTCGCCGACAGCGAGGGACGCTACCGCCTTGAGACCATCGTGCCGGGGCTATATCCGGGACGCACACGACACTTCCATGTGACGGTGCAGCCGCCCAACGGGCCGATCCTCACCACCCAACTGTACTTTCCTGGCGAGCGACGCAATGCTCGCGATTCCCTGTTCGATGGCCGGCTGCTGATGACGATTCACGACGACGGCGAGCAAAAGGCAGCCCGGTTCGATTTCGTGCTCGCGTTCACGTAGCGCAAGTCGTCGTGAAGCCGCGACTTGTTGAGAGTCGAGGTTGACTCCGTAGCGACGATGACAAAAAGCGGGTAGCCCGGAGCTGCATGGAGAACCGTTCCATCGGCCAAAGATGCGCGCTTGATTCTGCTGGTTACGATACAAACACCCGCCGACGATACGGATCGCGTATACGGCAGTAGCCGGCCATCAACCGTCATTCGCCAGCGCGCCGTCTATGACCGCTTCGTGTCGCAATGCGGCCACACAAGCGGATCCCGAATCGCATCGGCGGATCGGTGTTCCGCCGAATTGCGCTCCTGTAGAGGCTCACCGGGCGCCCCGCCCCTACCCACGCCGTTACCCGTTCGTAGAATTGGCGCCGGCACGGTACCATTCGCTAAAAATTCAATGAAGGCGAGCGAAGATGGCTAACTTCGAGACAGACGATGAGATCGAAGCGTGGATTGCGGAAAATGGCGAGGAGGCTTTTGAATCAAATATCACTTATCGCCGTTTTGGAGGTCGTAGATTGACGAACGCGATTGCATATCGCGAGCGCAAACAGGCTGAAACTGCCGCAGCTGTTTCCGAGAGACGAACGACCGCTGCCGAGGCGGGAGCCTCCGCAGCAGCAGAGCAGGTTGCAATTAATCGAAAGTCACTCTATTTATCAAGATGGGCGCTGTTTGTGTCCATGATTGCGGTGATCATCGCGTTTGCGGCGCTCCTGAAGGGCAAGTAGCCGAAGGGATGGATGCCGAATGATGGCCCCATATCGGGAATAAGTTGGTGACTGCCATGGGCTTCCGCTTCGGCCGCTCCCTCAAGATTGCACCCGGCGTGCGCCTCAACGTCAGCAAGAGCGGCACGAGTTGGTCATTCGGGCGCAGGGGTGCAACCATCAACGTCGGCAAGCGCGGCACATATGCCGACGTTGGCCTGCCAGGCAGCGGCCTGAGCTATCGGCAGAAGATCAGCGGCGCCCGGCGCGGCTCGCGCGACGTCAGCCGGCGCACCGTCTGGCTCATGTTCGGGCTGCTCTTCCTGTGGATCGTGTGGCTGGTCGTTCGGCACTGGCCAAGCCATTGATGGCGGTTGCGACCACCGGGAGCCAAACTCAGCCGAGCGACCTGAAAGCCGATACAAGTCGCGCGATGATCGATGCTTGCGCGCGCCAGTTGTGGAAGGTCAGATATGGCCGGAATAGCACCCGCATCTCTTCGTACTGGGCAACGAACCAGTTCACAAGCTCTTGATGGCGCTCTGCGGCGGCTTGGCGCCCATCATCAGGAATCGTATCGATGGTATAGAGCTCGGTCCCGTTCTTATACATTCGGTCGCGGTACTGGACGATTTCATCGCCAAACAAAAAAGGTGCGTCTGAAGTTTCGCGCCAAAAGGCATTCGACGAGTTAAGGTCGACGCGGGCGTTCTGAGTTATGTGCAGAACGTACTCCTGCGCTGCTCGGTAAACGGCGTATCTCTTTTCGAAGAGGGCCAACCTCAAATTGGCTTGGGAGATTTCATACTGGTTGTAGGCGATCCACGCGCCGACCGCCGCGATGCATGCTGTGAATAGTGCTGTTAACAGTGCGACCATTCTGACCCCCTTGGGACGATTTAGGGGACATATTACTTTGATTGGACCGCAGCGCGCCGGTCGATGCACAGCCTGTTTTGAAGGTGGGTGCCCACGAAAGGGGAAGCAGAACCATGGCGATCACACAGTGGCTTCATCTCAGCGAGCTCGGCAGCGATCCATGGGTGCTACCAATCTATGCGGCGTGGAACAAAGCCGTTACCGAGAACCGTGTGGCGGTGCGGCCGGACGCAGTCAACGAGGCGGGATTACACATCACCACCCGGTTGAATCTGGTTAGCCATATGGTGCGTCGTCTGCGGCGGGACTTGTCCGCGCTGGTGAAAGAGGTCGACACCCACGTAACTAAGGAGCACCAGTACACAACGGACCACGAAGGCATCGCGCTGCGCGTCGACGATCACATGAAATACCTGATGGTTGCCGACCTCCACTCCATAATCTCGGAGGTCGACGCCTGTATCGACCGGATGAAGGTTTACATGGAAACGCTACACGACCATGTTGGCCAACACATCACGGACAAGCAGCGCATCGAGATGATCAATTCGTGGATGAACGAGCGTGGCGTCGACCCTATAAGTGGTTTAACCGGCTGGCCAGCGCCCGCAACTTCATCGCGCACGTCGGCGCGTTCTATCTGGCCCTCGACACCACCGAACCCTCTTGGAACCTGCTGCTGGTCAAAGGGAATATCAAACAGTTCGGTGATCCGCGCACCTACGTGCGGTTCTCCAGCGTCGTGGAGATCATGGACGATTTCCTGGGATGCCGGGAAGCGATGCAGGCGCATCTCGTCGCCTTGTTCGACGCCGCGAAGTGATCGCACTTTCGTGCGATACCCACTGAGCATGGTGAATGTCCGCTCACCGCTGCATGCTGTTGAAAAAGTCGCTGACCGTCTTTCTCGCCAGGTTACGCGCAGCGACTTTTTCAAGAGTATCCGCTGGTGAACAGTCACCACGGAATCGCGAACTGTCTGTCTGTAAAGGGTGTCGCGTGCTGCCGCTCGTGGCAAGGCACAGGTCGATCGCACGACGATCGGCAAGGTTCGTTAAGGGTTATTCGATGCCTGCCATCGGCCACAGGAATGTGACGGTGCCTCTGCGCGTGTTGGCAGGCGTCGAATAAGCCTCGATGGAGGAAACCGCGGAGTGCCCCGATGCGGTTGGAGCTTCGCGGCTATGGCGATTGATCGGTCAGGATGCTCAGCGGTGCCGGATGCGGCGCGGCCAGGCGGGATGCTTGATGCGCGCTGACGCAGTGATGAAGCGGTGCAGTGGCGCAATTGTGGTGGCGAAGCGGACGTGCGAGGGACTGCGCGAAGCGACACGCGCAAACGTCCGCTCGTGGGCCGCGTTGCCGCAGAGCCGACGTTCGACAGGCAGATCGAGCAACTGTTGCGCTCATGTCTGACTCCGGCGCATCGGCGGTGCGCGGATCGGGGCGCTGCGCGCGAGGATGTCGATGACGATCATCGGTGCACCGCAGTGCCGGCAGATGAAGACGGGGCGGGTTTCGATGACGGCGTCGTCCGGTGAGGGGCTGATCTCGGGTGCGACGTGCAGCAGATCGCGCACCTTCGCGAGACTGGTGCGGCGCACCGGGTTGGCGAGCAGCCCGTAGTGACGGATGCGATGGAAGCCACCGGGCAGCACATGGAGCAGGAAGCGGCGCATGAATTCGCCGGTTTCGAGGGTCATGGTCTTGTAGCGGGTGCGTCCCTTCGCACGGTAGTCCTTCCAGCGGAACGTCACGCCACGCTTATCGAAGGCGACCAGGCGCTGGTTGGAGATGGCGACGCGGTGCGTGTAGCGTGAGAGGTACTCGAGCACCGCCTTCGGTCCGGCGAACGGGCGCTTGGCGTAGACCACCCATTCGCAGGTGCGCAGCGGCGCAAGCCACCGGGCAAAGGTGGAGGGGTCAGCGAGCCCGGTGTACTCGCCGAAGAACTGCAGGTGGCCACGGTGGTGAACCGACTGGAGTGCCTCGAGGAAGCGGCGCCGGAACAGGCGTGACAGGACGCGCACGGGCAGGAAGAAGCCGGGCCGGCAGGCGATCCAGCGCTCACCGTCAGGCGACAGCCCGCCACCGGGGACGATGCCGTGCACATGCGGGTGATGCGTGAGCGCCGAGCCCCAGGTGTGCAGTACGAGCGTGGCGCCGATCTGGGCGCCGAGATGCTTGGGATCCCCGGCGATCGTGCGCAGCGTGTCAGCGGCGATGTCGAGCAGCAGGCCGTAGATGATCCGTTTGTTATACCAGGCGATTGCGCTGATCGGCGCGGGAAGCGTGAAGACGACGTGGAAGTACTCGACGGGTAGCAGATCGGCCTGGCGTGCCTCCAGCCAGCGGTGTGCGGCGCTGGCCTGGCACTTCGGGCAATGCCGGTCCCGGCACGAGTTGAAGGACACCTCTGTCCTTGTGCAGCCTGAACAGCGCAGCACATGTCCGCCCAGTGCCGCCGTGCGGCACCGTTCGATGGCCGACATGACCTTCAGCTGCCCCAGGCTCAGGTGTGTCGTGGTTCGCCACGCTGGCCCGTGGCTGCGGAAGATGTCCGCAACCTCCAGCATGAGGCGCTACAGCGCGCGGGCCTACTCGGAGGGCAGACGGTCCAGCGGACTGGTGACCTCGTGCAGCAGGTTGGTGGCCACCTGGACGTAGAGCGCGGTGTTCTCGAGCTTCGCATGGCCGAGCAGCACCTGGATCACGCGGATGTCCACCTTCTGTTCAAGGAGGTGTGTCGCGAAGCTATGCCGCAGCGTGTGCATGGACACGCGCTTGTCGATGTTCGCAGCCTCGGCGGCGGCATGAATGGCACGGTTCAACTGTCGCGTGCTTAACTGATCGAGCGGATCGAGCCCGGGAAACAGCCATCCACCATCGGGCATCCTGCCCTGCGCACGGGCCACGCGCCACCACACACGCAGACGCTCGAGCAGCACCGGCGAGAGCATTGCGTAGCGGTCACGGCGACCCTTGCCCTGCTCGATGCGCAGTGTCATGCGTTCGCTGTCGACGTCGGTGACCTTCAGCGCTACCACTTCGCTGGCGCGTAGCCCCGCGCCGTACGCGACCGACAGCGCGGTCTGGTGCTTCAGGTTGCCGGCCGCCTCGATGAGTCGCCGCACTTCATCGGGACTGAGCACGACGGGCAATATGCGGGGCACGCGCACCGGTTGCATCCTGACCATCAGCTCGGGCCGGTCGAGCGTGACTGTGAAGAAGAACTTCAGGCCGGTGATCGCGTGGTTCAGCGACACGGCCGATGTGCCGTGGTCGACCAGATAGAGCTGGTAGCGGCGCAGGTCCTCGACGGTGGCCATGTCAGGTGAGCGCCCGAGAAACCGGGCGAACTCACGCACGATGTGCAGATAGATGTCCTGCGTCTTGGGGGCAAGCTGGCGCATGCGCATGTCGTCGATCATGCGCTGGCGCAATGGGCTGGCGTTTGCCGGTAAGGAGGTCATGATTCGGCTCCTGTTGAAGAACGAGGCGGATTGCCTCATTCGCCAACATAAAGCCGCGTGACCGGCCTCTCCCTGACCTCCAGCGTCAGACCGTAGCCCCTACCGCGCGAGCGGTTTAGTCCTGCGGCCATCTCCAGTCGTTCGTTTGCGCGCTCAGACGGACACTCAAGCGTCGGCTCCGCCCGGATAGCGGACTTTCAGTCGTCACTCGAACTCGCGTCGCCATCGTCTGAATCGGCGAACATTCCAGTCTTACTGACTACGGGCAGCGACTTCTGACAGGTTACGTTGCTCGCTCTTTGCAAGGATCTCGCGAAGGCGGGCGATATTGATAGAGCCACTTGCTAAGTCGATGATGACATTGTGGTCGAGCGTGAGCTTCATAACCCGGACCTACCTCCGACTGGATTCTGAGCACCGAAGGATACGCACTCACCCACGGCGTGCCGATGCTGCGTCAGTCCACGAAAGGAAGCAGAGCATGACGCTCCAAATCGATGCCCTGCGGGCGCCGGTGCTGGACCACTCCGTGCAGCACGGCCGGTCAGACAACGCGAGTCCCCCGGGGCCTTGCAGATCTTACCCGACCGCTTTGAGCTGGCCATGCTTGCATGGCGACATCTGCGATCGCCTTCAGCTTTTGCGGGCCGCCTCCGTCTCGTGCCTGGACGGCCATTCCGCGGGTCACGGCGCTGTAGAAGGCAGCAAGTGCGGGCACGTCGGTGGCAGGCGGTAAGTCGCCGTCTTCGACCCCCTTGCGCAACCGCTGCGCCATCATCTCTTCAGCGTTTGCGCGGTGCTCGGCCATCGTCTCACGAATAGAAGCGAGTTCGGGGGGCAGGTGAGTGCCGGCCAGAGAGATCATGCAGCCCGATGGGTGGCTGTTTCGAGTGAATTCCACGACGGTAGCATCGAGAAGCTTCTTGAATGCTTCTCGCGTGTCGGCCGTGCCGAACAGTCTGCCAGCGAACCAGACTTCGGACATGCTCAGGTATGCGTCAGTCGCTTCCTTGTAGAGCTGCTCCTTGCTGCCGAACGAGTTATAGAAGCTCGAGGGGCTGATCCCCATGGCCTGGATCAACCGGTCGAAGGAGGCTCCTTCGTATCCCTGCTCCCAGAAGAGCTTCATGGCTCGGTTCAGAGCTTCCGTACGATCAAAGGTTGAGGGCCTGCCGCGGCTGCGCCGGGGTTGCGTATCTGTTTTTGTAGTCATGGCTCCAAAAATAATTGACATGCTGTAGAGATGAACCTATTCTGCCATAACGGAGCGATCGCTCCAATAATCAAATCATTGCGGAAGGAGTCTGTGATGCAGCGAATTGTTCACACCAACCATGGCGAGCCCGCCGAGGTGCTCACGCTGGAAGCATTTTCCGATGCCCCTTCTCTTGTGAGCGGAGCGGGGCTTGTGCGTGTGTCCGCCGCACCGATTCATCCGGGCGACTTGCTGGGCGTCTCCGCTTCCCCCGCCTTCGGGGCGGCTCCCCTCATCCCGAGGGGAGGTCGAGTGCCCGGCGTCGAAGGTGTAGGGGTGGTGGAAGCGCTGGCCGCTGATATCGACCCTTCACACCGGATTCAGGTCGGCACACGTGTGGCCTTCTTTCCCGTCAACGGCGCCTGGAGCTCCAGGATCGCCGCGCCTGTCCAGTCGCTGATAGCCGTGCCCGACGAAGTGAGCGATGAGGTCGCAGCGCAGATGTTGGTCAACACGTTGACTGCACGCCTTGCGATGCGGGCTGGTCACAACGCGTTGCCTGAAGACAAGCGCGAAGATGTCACGGTTATTCAGACGGCTGCCAATTCCGCCGTCGGAAAGCTGCTCACTCATCTGCTCGTCGAAGTGGGCGTCAATCCGATCCTGCTCGTCGGCTCCGCGGCGAGCGCGCAAGCGCTTAAAGCTGCTCGCCCCAGCCTTTCTGTCATCGTCACGGAGAACCAGGGCTGGAAGGACGAGCTTCGCGATGCGCTTGCGAACAAGCCCGTCTACGTGGCGTTCGATGGCGTCGGCGGCGCGCTATTGCCCGACGTAGCGAGCTTCCTCGCTCGCGGTGGAACGATCGTTAGCTACGGCTCCCTGGGCGGCGCTACGACGGACATTCGTTCCATCGCCCCTCGAGCGCTGACCATCAAGGGTGTGTCGTTGTTCAGTTGGCAATTCGAACCTGCGGCGGTGCACGATGCAGACGTGGCCAAGGCGCTCGAGCTCGCACGCAACTTCCCGAGCCTTTTCCCCGTAGCGGAACGATATCAGGCGAGCGACTACCTGGGAGCGCTCGAACATACGTACCGCAGGGGAAGGACCGGCATGGTGCTGCTCGCGTTCTAGCGCTACGCGTCCTGCGCAATGTGAGGCGCTCCTCGTCGTGAGGGGCGGCTTGGTAGCGTTCACCCCGGTTTTTGCACGATTTCGAAATGAGCCCCGAGTGCCGAAGTATTGCCTCTCGGCTTTCCAGCTAAGCATCTTATGAAAGGACGTAAGCCATGCGTGCTATCCAGAACACCGCTTTCGGCGACCCCGTCGAGACTCTGAAACTCGTTGACCTTCCGGAGCCGGCCAACCCCGGCCCGGATGAAGTCCTGATCGCGATGGAGTATGCCCCCATCAACGGCAATGACCTGGCCGTCATCACCAATCGCTTCGTCTACTCGACTCCACTGCCCTCGATCGTGGGCAACGAAGGCGTCGGGCGAGTTCTGCAGGTAGGCTCGAATGTCTCCAACGTGAAGGTCGGCGACCGCGTGTTGCCCCCGCTTTATGCGTTGACCTGGCGCGAGCGCCTGGTGATCCCGGCCAAGGGGCTGATTGCGCTGCCTGCCAACGTCGATCCACGTCAACTGGCCATGCTGCGCATCAATCCTCCCACGGCCGTACTTCTGCTCGGGCGCTTCGTTGACCTCAAGGAAGGCGACTGGATCGTGCAAAACGCGGCCAACTCCGGCATCGGCCGCACGGTGATCGCGTTGGCGAAGAAGCGTGGCCTGCGGACCATCAACTTCGTACGTCGTCCGGAACTGGTCAAGGAACTGGAAGAAGCTGGTGGGGACGTCGTTCTCGTCGATGAGCCAGGCGCCATCGACAAAGCCAGGGCCGCGGTCGGTCCGGGCAACGTCCGTCTGGCCATCGACGGCCTGAGCGGTTCGGCTGCGGTGCGCCTGATCGACGTGCTGTCGCAAAACGGTACGCTGGTGAGCTATGCGTTCACAAGCGGCGAGCTGGTCACGCCGCTCAAGGTCGTGGACCTGCATCTGCGCGGCATCGTCGTGCGCGGCATATACATCGACCTTCCCGAATACCTGCCGTACATCATGGACGCAATCAAGGAGTCCGCCGAACTGATGGCTCGCGGCGAGCTTGACCTGCCTGTGGCCGCCGTCTATCCGCTTGCGGACTACCAGAAGGCCGTCGCTCACGCAATCAAGGGTGGCAAGGTGCTGCTCGACTTGCGCTCATCGAACTGACCTGGCTGTTCTCCCAAGTGCCGTGCTCCTGGACGAGCATGGCTTCGTTGACTTACGTTGCCGCTGAGGTGTCGAAATGAAGATTGGTTTTATTGGAGCCGGTGCTGTAGCGCAGTCCATCGCCAGGAGTGCCATTCAAGCAGGACATGAGGTTGTCTTGAGCGCTCGTCGTGGGCCGCAGGCTTTGGGCGATATCGTGGCCGGACTCGGTCCGAACGCGTCGGCAGATACGGTCCAGGAGGTGGCCCGGCTCGAGCTGGTCATGCTCGCCGTTCCATGGCTTCAAGTCCCGTCGGCCCTGGATGGGCTGCCCAATTGGGCGGGTCGCATTTTGGTGGATACCACCAACCCTTTTACGCAACTCGAGCCTGAGCTCGTTCTGGCGGACTTGGGGGGCACGGGCGCCAGCGAGATCGTCGCGGCACACGCGCCAGAGGCTCGCGTCGTCAAGGCGTTCAATGCTATCCGCATGGAGCACTACGACAAGGGCCCGAAGTTTCATGACGGAAAGCGCGTCATCTTCGTCTCCGGTGACGACAAGGACGCAAAGGCGGTGGTGATCGGACTCGTCAACGATTTTGGCTACGCACCAGTGGATCTTGGCGGTCTGGTTTCGGGCGGTCGCATGCAGCAAGCGGGGGGTCCGATTGCTGGCCACGACTGGGTCGTCGCATAGGACTGCAAGGTATGCAAACCAATGTCGCGTTATTTCGGGAAGCAGAGCGGCTGGACGTCCGGTTGTCTTTGTGATCTGCCGTTGGCGGGACGCCACTTCGAACGTCGGCAACGGGTCGAAAGTACGCATCCGCTTGTAGTGGAACCGGACATTCGCGGCTGGTGGGATGCGAATGTCCGGAAAGCACCTTGTAGCCGCCCGACCAACGCCGATACATGAATGTCGGCAAAGGCCGACAAGGGAGCGCTCGTGTTTGACACTTAATTGCCCGCTAACGGTTTTAAGACATTTAAGCGCGGTAAGCGATGGAATGGACGCCCCTGCATTCGCTCTATGCGAAACCGTTGGTGAATCGGCATCCGGCCAAAACAACAAGAACTACCCCGTCGGTCAAGGTTCCCGCAGCGGGCTGTTCGAACGTATATAGCGCGGCTGCGATGTCTGCAGTCGTTGTATCACGATGATTCCGTCGAATATCACCGATGTGAAAGTTGCTTCCTAGTACCGACGAGGCATAGTTTCTAGTCTGCTTCCCGACGTAAGCCGGCGTACATTTTCGTGTGGTTGCGCCTCCCAATGCACTCCAGTTCGCCATCAAGCCGAAGACCAGAGGCGCCTCATCAAACCTGCATCTTGGCGCGCGTTTGGCGTTCGGATGCCAAGGAGAACTGGCCGGCGGGGCAGTCGATTCCAATCGAGCGCTGATCGACGCTTCATATCAGCCGCCGAAGTAGCACGCCTCCTGTGCAGCCGGGTCGGAGCGCGGCTCCTCCTTCGCCCCCGGATAGGCATGAGGAAGCAGTCCAGTCCTCGCCGAAACTCCCCATTTGCATTACAAAACGGGTCCACGACCTGACAAAAATACTGTATGAATGTACAGTCTAGGCATTTGCGACGCAGAACGCGATTTCTCGCTGTTTCGACGTTCATTACCGGGGGCTCTCATGAGCGCCGCGTTGGCCAAGCTAGACACTGAACGCTATTTTTGAGTATCAAGGCATGCCAGATCATAGGCGCATAGCCCACATTGACATGGACGCATTCTTTGCGTCCTGTGAACTTTCGCAGTATCCAGAACTGCGAGGCCAAGCCATGGTGGTTGCCGGCCGTCGTTCAGATGCGCCCCGAACGAACGCGGACGGCACGCGTGAATTCTCGCGGTTACGCGACTATACGGGCAGGGGCGTCTTGACGACCGCAACCTACGAAGCACGAGCGCTCGGAGTTCACTCTGGGATGCCGGCGATGAAGGCGGCCCGACTGGCGCCGAATGCCATTCTCCTTCCGGTGAACTTTGACCTCTACCGAACATACTCACGACTGTTCAAGGACGCAGTTCGATCCGTAAGTCCGACAATCGAGGACGTGGGAATAGATGAGGTCTACGCCGATCTATCGCTCTTGAATGACAAATCGGAGCAAATTGCGCGGAACCTGAAATCCGCCGTCTTCGAGGCGACCAACCTCACATGTTCGGTTGGAATTGCGCCAAATAAGCTCCTGGCAAAATTGTGTTCTGACATGCAAAAGCCAGACGGAATCACAATTTTGCGGCTTGAGGATCTGCAAGCTAGGATCTGGCCAATGGCTGCCGGAAAAATCAACGGTATTGGGCCGAAGGCCAACGCCAAGCTGACGTCTCTAGGGATAACGACCATCGGTGAAATTGCCGCATGCAGCGAGCAATGGCTGATCGAACAGTTCGGACGAAGCTATGGGTCATGGCTTCGCAGAGTTTCCCATGGGCTCGATGATAGGCCAGTGGTGACTCATAGCGAGCCTGTCTCGATGAGCCGAGAGACTACATTCGAGCAAGACCTGCACGCCGCACGACACAGGCAGGAACTCGGTACCGCATTTACCCGTTTATGCGAGCAGGTGGCGCTAGATTTGCAGCGTAAAGGCTATCTCGCGCGGAGCATCGGGATCAAGCTTCGCTTCAACGACTTTCAGACAGTAACGCGTGACGTCACGCTCCCAGAACCTGTTGCGGACGCTAAGGCGCTGCGTCACGCGGCCACCCAGTGCCTGAAACGGGTCGAACTTGTTAAATCCATCAGGCTGCTGGGGGTCAAGGCGGGCGGCCTCCAACGTGCGGGAACGACGGAGAGCGAGGCGTCGTCTCAGTTCACGTTGGATTTTTAATGCGCGTACCACCTTACCGAGCAAATGTATCCTAACCCACCAAACACGACCAAAACAGGCAGGTTGGGCGACACTGACCGTGACGAATGTCTTTTTATCAAGAAAAAATTGACTAGTTATTTTATACAAATCAAATAGTTACAACCAAAGAAGCCAGAATTACGCCTCCCACGTTCGCCATACGGCATCTACATCGACCTCACCGACCTGCCCGGCGAGCCGCGCGAGATTGCCGCGCGCATCAAACAGGCGGTCAATCAGGCAACCGGCCTCACCTGCTCCATCTGCGTGGCGCCGAACAAGCTGCTGGCGAAGATCGGCTCCGAACTCGACAAGCCCGACGGCCTCACGATTCTGACGCCCGCCGACGTGCCGCTGCGGGTCTGGCCGCTGCCGGTGCGCAAGGTCAACGGGATCGGGCCGAAGGCGGCGGACAAGCTGACCGCGCTCGGCCTCGCCACCGTAGGCGATCTGGCGGCGGCGGACCTGGGGCTGTTGCAGGACAACTTCGGCCGCAGCTATTCGGCGTGGCTCACGCAAGTCGCGCAAGGCTACGACGAGCGGCCGGTGGTGGTCGAATCCGAGCCCAAGTCGATGAGCCGCGAGACGACTTTCGAACGCGATCTGCATCCGCGTCACGACCGGCCGGCATTGTCCGCGTCGTTTACCGGCTTGTGCGTGCGGGTCGCGGAAGACCTCGTGCGCAAGGGTTACGTGGGCCGGACCGTGGGCATCAAGCTGCGTTACGACGACTTCCGCACGGTCACGCGCGATCTGACCTTGGACGAACCGACCGCGGATGCCGTCGAGATACGGCGCGCGGCAACCGAATGTCTGAGGCGGGTGGAACTGAACCGCAAGCTGCGGCTGCTAGGCGTGCGCGTGAGCGCCTTGACGCCGGCCAATGCGCAACCTGTCAGGCAACGTTTGCCTGTTCAGGCCGATTTGCCCTTTACCAGCGACGAGTAACTCGCAGTTTCAGCGGGCACGCCAGCATTCGAGCGCGCCGCCGGCATGTCGCTCTCCGTGCGCGACACCGCAATCGAAAACGCAAACGTGTTGATGCCGTGCGCGCTTTCCACCGACACCATGCCGCGATGCATCTCCGCAATCGCCTTCACGATCGCCAGACCCAGCCCGTGGTTTTCGCGGCTATTGGTGCGCGACGCCTCGGCGCGATAGAAGCGGTCGAACAGATGTTCGAGCACCGCGGGCTCGATCGGCTCGCCGGGATTGGCCACCGCTACCCGCAATCGATCCGCGTCACGCGAGATCGTCACGGTGATCGCCGTGCCGGGCGCGCAGTGCTGGATCGCGTTCATCAGCAGATTCGTGCATGCGCGGCCGAACAGCGAACGGTTCACGCGCGCCATCGCATCGCCGTGCAGTTGCGCATGCACGCGCGCTTCCTCGAGCGGAATCTCGAGAAACTCCAGCGTATGCGCGACTTCCGCGGCGAGCGACACTTCGACCAGACCGGTCGCCCGCTCGCCCTGATCGGCGCGGGCGAGGAACAGCATGTCGTTGATGATCGTGCGCATGCGTTCGAACTCTTCGAGATTCGATTGCAGCGTGTGACGCAGATCGTCGACCGAACGGTTGCGCGTCAACGCCACTTCGGTCTGCCCGATCAGAATCGTCACCGGCGTGCGCAGTTCGTGCGCAACGTCCGCGTTGAACGATTCGAGGCGGCCATACGCGCCGTCCAGCCGTTCGAGCGCGCCGTTGAACGAATTGGCCAGGTCATTCAACTCGTGCGGCAGCGACGCGGTATTCAGGCGCTGCGAGCGGTTGTTCGGGCTCACCTCGGAGGCTTCCCTCGTCAGGCGCGTCAACGGCGCGAGGCCGAGCCGCGTCACCGAGTAACTGAGCAGGAGCACGGCCAGGCTGCCCAACGCCGACAGCGCGGCGAGCGCCAAACCGAACACGCGCATGGTGATCACGTTGGGCGAACAACTGGCGGCGACTTGCAATTGCACCGGCGGACGCGCGCCGTAAGCAGGTATCGTCTTCGTAATGGTGAGCAGGTCCGAGCCGCCGCCGGCCGGCGAAATGCGCGTATAGCCGCCCTGCCAGCTCCTCACCACCGGACCCTCGACAGGCTTGCCGTAGTGGAAATACGGATCGGCGCTCGCCACCGAATACACGGTGCTGCCGTCGCGCGGCGTCATGTCGGTGAGTTTCTCGCGCGCCATGCGCCATTTTTCCGGCGTCACCGCGTGATAGACGATGATGCGCGCGATCTCGGTGCGGCCGTCGAGCGACTCGCGCAGGTGACTCTCGAGTTGCGTGCGCAACACCAGAAACAGCCCCGTGCCTACCAGCGTGAACACGAACAGCGCAACGAGCGCGAACATCAGCGCGAGGCGGCGGGCGATCGAACGGTTCATGGCTGCTCGGCCTCTTCACGCACTTCGAGCACATAGCCCATGCCGCGCACGGTGTGCAGCAGCTTCGAAGGAAACGGGCCGTCGAGTTTGGCGCGCAAGCGTTTGATCGCGGTTTCGACCACGTTCGTATGGCTGTCGAAATTCACGTCCCACACCAGTTCGGTGATCGCCGTTTTCGACAGGATGTCGCCGTGCCGGCGCGCCAGCACGCTGAGCAACTGGAATTCCTTGGCGGTCAGGTCGAGACGCACGCCGTCGCGCGTCGCGCGCCGGCCGATCAGATCGACGAACAGATCGCCGACGGAGATCAGCGTCGATTCCTGCGAACGCGTGCGGCGCGCGAGCGCATGCAGGCGCTCGACCAGTTCGAGAAAGGAAAACGGTTTGGTGAGGTAGTCGTCCGCGCCTTCGCGCAGGCCGCGCACGCGGTCGTTCACATGATCGCGCGCGGTCAGCATGATGACCGGCGTCGACTTGCGCATGCGCAGCGCCTTCAGCACGCTGAAGCCGTCGCGTTTGGGCAGCATCACGTCGAGCACGATCACGTCGTAATCGAATTCGGTCGCCAGATGCATGCCTTCCTCGCCGTCGAGCGCGACGTCGACGACCCAGCCCTGCTCTGTCAAACCGGAGCGCAGGTAGTCCACCACCTTGTGCTCGTCTTCAACGATCAGCAATTTCATGCGCGTCCCCTTGTGTCTGCATTATACGAAACGCTTCGCCACCCTCTTTTCTGTCTGCCCGTGCCATCCTGTATGCGGCTCACTTTGCGGGAGCCATCGCCTCCTTCGTATCCTGCGCCGGCCGGCTGGCGAGATTGCCGGCCGGCCCAAAGGCGGCCTCCCAGCCGCCGCCGAGCGCCTTCACCAGCGCGACCGACAAAGTCATCTGCTGGCCTCGGATCTGCACGTCCTGACGCTCGCTCGTCAACAATTGCTGCTGCGCGGTGATGACGTCGAGGTAGGCGACGAGGCCGCCCGAATAGCGGTCGTTGGCGAGCGACAGCAGATGCTGCGCATCGGTCACCGCTTCCTGCGATTGCTTCGCCGCACCGTCCAGCACCGAGAGGCCCGTGATGCCGTCCTGCACCTGCTGGAATGCGTTGAGCACGGTCTGCCGATAGTTCGCCTCGGTGGCCTTGTAGCCTTCGCTCGCGAAGTCGAGGTTCGCCGCCCGCCGGCCGCCGTCGAACAGCACCTGGCCGACCGCCGCGCCGAGCGTCCACATCAAGGTGGGCGCGCTCAGCAAACTGGCGAACTGCGTGCTCTCCCAACCGATGCCCGGCGTCAGCGTCAGGCTCGGAAAAAACGCCGCTTTGGCGACGCCAATCTGCGCATTCGCGGCGGCCATCGCGCGTTCTGCCGACGCGACATCCGGACGGCGCTGCAGCACGTCGCTCGGCAAGCCGAGCGGAATCGGTGGCACCTGCGCGTCGAGCACCTTGGGCTCGATCGCGAACTGCGGCGCGGGCACGCCGACCAGAGCGGCAATCGCGTGTTCGAATTGCGCGCGCTGATTCAACAGCAATTGCGCCTGCACGCGAGTCGAATCGAGTTGCGCTTTCTGCTGCAACACGTTCAACCCGGACACCGCGCCGAGGTCATGCTGGGACGTCACGTAATCGAGCGCCTTCTGCTGCAACTGCACCGATTGATTCAGCACGTCGATCTCGGCGTCGAGCTCGCGCAGCGAAAAGTAACTGGTGGCGAGGTCGGTGCTCAGCACGAGCCGCGCGTTGGCCAGGTCATCGGCCGATTGCTCCGCCGAGGCCGTCGCGCCCTCCACCTGGCGACGTATCCGGCCGAATAGATCGGTGTCGTAGTTGATCGACGCGCCGAGCTGAAGATTGTCCTGTACCGTCGACTGCGTCGGCGTGGCGTAGTTGGTGAGCGGGCGGCTCTTCGAAATCCTGAAGCGCGACGCCGACGCCGCCAGATCGACCTCGGGAATCCGTTGCGCGCTGATATTGGCGAGCGTCGCCTTGGCCTGCGCATAGTGCGCGCTGGCCAAGGCCAGCGTCTGATTCTGCGCGAGCGCCTGTGTTTCCAGCGTGGCGAGCGTCGCATCGCCGAAGCCGTTCCACCAGTCAGGCGCGATCGGCGCGTGCGAAGGCGCGGCCACGCGCCAGTAGGAATCGGTTTGCCACGCCGGCGGCACCTCGGCTTGCGGCCGCTGATAATCGGGCCCGACCGTGCACGCGGCCAGCAACGCGGCGCTCGCGGCGGCCGTCAGCATGGCTGCCGCGCGGCAAGGGCAAGTGGCCGCCGGATTCACGGCGCCTCCTTGCCGCTTGTCTGCGGCTGCGCGATCTGCACATGATCGCCATCCGCGATCGAATCGCTCGGGTTGACGATGATCTTGTCGCTCGCCTCGATCCCGCTTTCGATTTCGAGCGACTGCCCCAGATCCTGCGCGATCACGATCTTGCGCAACTGCACGTTCCCATTCGCGTCGACCGCGGCGACCCGCGGACCTTCGGCGCGAAACAGCAGCGCATTGCCCGGCACCATCAGGCGCGCATGGGCGGCGGCCGGCAACGCAACCTGCACATACGCGCCGGGGCGCAGCTTGCCGTCGGGATTCGGCAGCGTCACTTCGACTTGCAGCGAGCGGGTCGGCACGTCGATCGCGCCGGAGATGTGCGTGATCGCGCCGTGAAACTGCTGCCCCGGCAGTTCCGCCTGGGTCACGACCACGTTCTGTCCATCAGCGACGTTCTGCGCGTACGCCTGCGGCAGTTGCACATAAACCCGCAGCGGGTCCGACTGCGCGAGCGCGAACAACGCGCGGCTCGTGCCGCTGCCCGCGTCGATCAGATCGCCGACGTCGACATTGCGCTGCGTGACGACACCCGCGAACGGCGCGACGATGCGCTTGAACGATTCGAGCTGCCGCAAGCGCTGCACGTTGGCGTCGGCGGCGGCGAGATTGGCGAGGTCCTGCGCGTAGGCGCTTTGCCGTTCGTCGAGTTCCTGTTGCGAGACCGCATCGCGCTGACGCAACTGCTGCCAGCGCTCCAGCGAACTCTTCGCGAGACCGAGACTCGAGCTGGTTTGCTGGCGCTGCGCCAAGGCCTGCGCGAGTTCCTGATCGATTTCCGGCGTATCGAGATCGGCCAGCAATTGCCCCTGCTTCACCCGCGTGCCGATATCGGCGTACCAGTGCAGCAGATAACCGGTCGAGCGCGCGTAGATCGGCGATTCGACGTTGCCGCGCAAGGTGCCCGGCAGCAAGGTATTGCCGCCGCCTTCGGTTTGCGTCGGGCTCACCACATTGACGTACTGGACCGCGTTCTGCCTCGTCGTCTCGGCCACCGTCCGGCTTTGCAGAACATCCACGACTACCGTGCGCAGCGCGCCTACGGCGAGCAATGCGAGGACGATCCAGACAGCGATCCTGGCGCGCTTCCACTCGCGATTGCGCGGCGGCAATGCGTGGCCACCTTCGGTTTCTCGCGAAGGGATCGCTAGCGATGCATGAGTTTTTTCGGTCATCTCAGTCAGCCGTCATTTAACGTTACGCGTGCTTGCCGTCGCCGCCGTGATCCGGCGCGGAGCCGTCGTGATGTGCGCCGCCGCCGGCACCGCCATTGCCGTCATTGCCGTCATTGCCGTCATTGCCACCGTCGCTGCCGTTGCCGCGGCGCCGGGCGAGGCGGCCATGAATGCCCGCGAACACGAGTGGCACGAAAAACAGCGTAGACACGGTGGCGAACAGCAAACCGCCGATCACCGCGCGGCCGAGCGGCGCGTTCTGCTCGGCGCCTTCGCCGAGCCCGAGCGCCATCGGAATCATGCCGATGATCATCGCGAACGCAGTCATCAGCACCGGCCGGATCCGGCTCGCGCCGGCTTCGAGCGCGGCGGTGAGCGGCGGCGACCCGGCCGCGAGCCGATGGCGCGCGAACGACACCATCAGGATACTGTTGGCGGTCGCCACGCCCATCGTCATGATCGCGCCGGTCAACGCCGGCACGCTCAGGTGCGTGCCCGTGAGGAACAGCATCCACACGATGCCCGCCAATGCCGCCGGCAACGCGCTGACGATGACGAGCGGATCGACCCACGACTGGAAATTCACCACGATCAGCAGGTACACCAGCACGATCGCCATCGCCACGCCGAGCCCCAAACCGAAGAACGAGCTGCGCATCGTCTGCACCTGGCCGCGCACGGTGATCTGACTGCCGCGCGGCAGCGAAGCCCGCACGTTATCGACCAGCTTGTCGACTTCATTCGCCACGCTGCCGAGATCGCGCTTTTCGACGCTCACGTACAGATCGATCACCGGCCTGATGTTGTAGTGCGTGACCACCGCGAACTGGTTCTGCGGCGCGACGCGCACCAGGTTGCCGAGCAGTTGCGTCGGTCCGGTGGCCGAACCCGACACCGGCGTGCGCAACAGTTCGTCGATCGACGAGATCCGATATTGCGGCGTTTGCACCGCGACGTTGTATTCGACGCCGTTGCGGTTGTTGAACCAAAAGCCCGGCGACGTCTGCGAACTGCCCGACAAGGAAATGAGCACGTTTTGCGCCACGTTGCTCGCGCTCAGATTGAGTTGCTGCAAGCGGGTGCGGTCCATCTGAAGATTGATCGCCGGTTCGTCGAGCTTTTGCTGGATGTGCGTATCGACGGTGCCCGGAATCATCCGCACCTGTTTCAGCAGCTTGCGGGCGATGTCGAAGTTGCCTTGCTGGTCCGTGCCGGAAATTTGCACGTCGACCGCGGCGGGCAAGCCGAAGTTGAGAATCTGCGTGACGATGTCGGCGGGTTGAAAGAAGAATTCGACGCCCGGAAAGCGCTGCGGCAGCAGCGCGCGCAATCTGTCCATATAGGTTTGCGTGGGCTTGTGCTCCGGCTTGAGCGCCACCTGAATCTCGCCGTCCAGCGTGCCGATCGTGCCCGCGTTGCTATACGAGAGGTTGATGCCGCTGTACGGCAAGCCCAGGTTGTCGAGGATCGTGCCGAGTTCCTTGCCCGGCACCACCTCGCGAATCACCTTTTCGACCCGGTCGGCCAGACGCGCGGTTTCCTCGATGCGGGTGCCGGTCGGCGCGCGCATGTGCAGACGAATGTCGCCCGCGTCGACGCTGGGAAAGAAGTCTTCGCCGAGCACGAACGTGAGGCCCATCGACACGACGCAAAAGCCGAGGAATACGCTGGCGAAGAAACGCCGGCGCACCAGCAGACTGCTGAGAATCACGATGTACGCGCCGCGCATGCGCTCGAAGCCCGCGTCGAAGCGATGGTAGAGCCGCATGAAGAGGTTCGGTCCGGCGGCGGCTTTGGGCTTGTGCGCGTGACCCATCAACAGCATGGCCAGCGTCGGCACCAGCGTGCGCGACAGCACGTACGAGGCGAGCATCGCGAACACCACCGCTTCGGCGAGCGGCACGAACAGATATCGCGCGACGCCGGTCAGGAAGAACATCGGTACGAACACGATGCAGATGCACAGTGTCGACACGAGGGCGGGAACCGCGATTTCACCGGCGCCTTCGAGAATCGCGTCGTGCAGATTCGTGCCCATATGCAGATGCCGTTCGATGTTCTCGATCGTCACCGTCGCATCGTCGACCAGAATCCCGACGGCCAGCGCGAGGCCGCCGAGCGTCATGATGTTGATGGTCTGTCCTAACGCATGCAAGGCGATCAGCGACGACAGGATCGATAGCGGAATCGATATCGCGATGATGCAGGTGCTGCGCCAGTTGCCGAGAAACAGCAGAATCATCGCGGCCGTCAGCCCGGCGGCGGCCAGCGCTTCGCGCACCACGCCCTGCACGGCCGCTTTCACGAACACGGACTGATCGAACAGCGCCGTGATGCTCAGGTCCGGCGGCAGCGCCGCGCGCGCGGTCGGCAGCAAGCCGTGCAGCGTGTTGACGATCGACAGCGTCGACGCGCTGCCGTTTTTCAGCACCGACATCAGCACGCCGCGATGGCCGTCCTGCCGCACGATATTGGTCTGCGGCGAAAAACCGTCGCGCACGTGCGCGACTTCACGCAGATAGGTCGTCGCGCCGTTGAGCGTGCGCACGGGAATATCGTTGAGCCCTTCCACCGTGGGCGGCGAGCCGTTCATATTGATCGTGTATTCCTTCGGCCCGATCTTGGCCGTGCCGGTCGGCAGAATCAGGTTTTGCGCATTGAACGCGCTCACCACGTCGGACGGCGTCAGCCCTTTGGCCAGCAGCGCGCGCGTGTCGAGATCGACCGAAATCAGACGCGATTTGCCGCCGTACGGATACGGTACGGCGGCGCCCGGAATCGTCACGAGTTGCGGGCGCAGGAAGTTCAGCGCGGTGTCGTTGAGCGCCTGCTCGGAGAGCTTCGGACTCGACAAGCCGAGCTGGATCACCGGAATGCTCGACGCCGAATAGCTGATCACCAGCGGCGGCGTGGCGCCCGGCGGCATCTGCCTGAGTTGCGCCTGTTCGATGGCCACCGTCTGCGCGATCGCGGTCTGGATGTTCGCGTTCGGCTGCAGGAACACCTTGATGATCGCGATGCCGGCGAGCGACTGCGATTCGATGTGCTCGATGTCGTTGACCGTGGTGGTCAGGCTGCGCTCGTTGACCGACGTCATCCGATTGGCCATGTCTTCGGCAGACAGGCCCGTGTATGTCCAGATGATGCTGACCACTGGAATATCGATTTCCGGCAGCACGTCGACCGGCGTGGTCAACAGCACGAACGGCGTCGCCAGCAGGATCAGGATAGCCATCACGATGAACGTGTATGGCCGCTTTAGCGCTACGTTGACGATCCACATTGAAACGCGCCCGAGAGAATGCAGGTAAGAAACTGAATCGCCGTGACTGGACGGTCGCGCTGCTTCAGCCTATGACATGCCAAAACCGGCAGACGTGACATGACCTGAGCCCATGTTGCCGGAGCCTATGCCACGCACCTCTCCCGGTGAATCAGTGCTAATGCTAGATCGGTAGCACCAACGCCTGCATGGCGCGAAAATGGCGGAATCGTCAGGAAGGTTAATGTAGGAGTATGGGGCTGATCCTGCGGTACGCTACTTAGCGATTGGCAAACGTTTGGCGGCGGGAGATCGGTGTTGTTTAAGTGCTGAAACAGAAGGCCGGCCAACCCTTCCGTTGACCGGCCCCAGACTGCTGAGCAACTCCACGTTTTCCGTGGCGTCGGGTCTGTTTTTTAAGGGTGGCCGATACGGTGGGCCGACACACTCCGAGTCTTCCGGTCCTGAGCGTGGCGTCCACTTCGCCCCGTTACCGTAAAGAGGGCGAGATCTGTTGCGCGACACTCAGTCTGCGCGTGTCGGCGTTATCGACTATCGCAGCAACTGTCTGGACAACCCGGCGACAACTCAACTTCGACCCTACGCCCGTTCTGGTCAATATCATTAGGGGCGAGCGGCTTGTATATCCGACTGCTGATATGGATCGGCGCTCGCACAAGACCGAACTGAACAAGTGCAAGTTTTACTTCTTCCGCCCGATTCGCCGCGAGCTTAACAGGCGAATTCTCCGACGCTTCCGCAAGTCCCCCAATGTAAAGCCCGTCGTGAATGGGAAATTCAAGTTTCATATCAGCCGCCCAGTTAGCCAGCTTCAGCAACTCAAGGCCGTTCACGGCACTTGAATTCTTCGTGAAAACCACGTCGATACTCTGACCGGGTAGATTTTGGGAGCCGGAACATGCGTGAGCCGAAACACAGAGCGTTGCGAACAGCAATCCGATAATTTTAGTCACCATAGATTACGTACCCCGCGACACTATCAGCATTCGAAATTGCCAAGTCAGGGTGCGCTTGTCCCCAATCTTTCAGTTGCGGAACGATTGTATATTTTTGATCGATTGTTGCCATCGTGTCCTGAAAGTGCGTGACCTCATGAATGAGTGTCGATATTTTTGAATCTGCGTACGCTGACCAGTCGCGCATAAGGCAGAATTTTTCGCTAATAGAGATTGTGTGTGTTGCAGTGTCGGGAGCGCAGACGTGCGCCGCCTCCTGGACCCGATTGGTCACGTTAGGCAGACAGCCTATCGCTCGATCACCGTCATCGCTGGACCTTATAAAGTTCTTCGGTCCTAGTCCACGTAGTATGCGGTTCACCGCGGCCAGGCCCGTGAGCAAATGCGTCCTAGTTGCTTCGTCACTTACGCCGAACCAATCAAAGACTCGGGATTTCTCGGCTGAGGACCACTTCGTCAGCGCTGAAATCCGCACGTCAACAAGCGAAACAGCGTGATCCCGCAATTTCAGCACAAGTGCTCGAAATTCCTTGTCCGCCATATTCGGACAGATCGGGGGCTTATCCGTCCAGATGTCTACGTATACTTTCGAACCCGGTGTGGTGTTCGTCACAGCGCCATCGTGAACCGTTACATAGTCTGAGTCAGGCATTTCTGCTCGTCTCCTTCACTTCGAGTTTGAGAGTTTCCGTTCCGTCTGTTGTCACACGTTTCGTATGACCTTCAGCATCGGTCACACCGTCAAACGTTCTGCCAGCCGCCGTGCGTATCCGATAGCGCATGTTTGCCAGAGGGCGGGACGTCATGGCGTCGCGCAACACGTATTGCTCGTCAAAGCTTCCTGCCATCTGGGACGATGCACCGGACGGAAACGCGGCGGCTGCATGGCTGACGCCACCCATGTCGTCGAAGACCATCCAACTTCGGCCATAGACCGGAATGATGCGCGGGGGCGTCGCGCATTTGCAGAGCACCTTATCGCCGCCTAGCGCCTGGTATCGACCCAAGGTGGCATCGAACATGCGCCGGTTGTCCAGGCATCCGGCAGCCGCAACGATCTCACCGGCACTCTTGCACCGGTCGCACCACGCCATATGGCCAAGAAACGTCATTCGTCTGTGGCGTCCGTCCTGACCTTCGATCGTGCAGTTAGCGAGCCCATCTATGACGCGGCTATTTTCTCCACTGTCGAGCGGATCATCTTCAACAACGCTATAGAAAATCGCCATTGGGTCAGGCTCCCGCAGGTCGTGCTAAAGCGTCGTCAGATCCGTGAACCGGAACATCGGGCGGGACTGGAACGAGGCTCACAGCATGGTTTTCGCGATCGGGGCTGTCGGTAATCGCATCGCCGTTATCGAGCAGGCTGCCAACGACAGCAAGTGGCCGGAAACCTGACCTGTCGGGCAGGCCGATGGCCGTGACGATTTGTGCCCGCGTGCCGTCTGCATATTCGATGAAATCGCCGACACAGGCCGCATTACGGTGAATCTCGCGGATAGGGTGGTCGCTCGTTGCTTCCCGCAGCACACCGCCGAGCCGGGTTGTCGCTCCTTTGACGGCAAAACGATATGTCGTCCCGGTGTATGGCGGCGGCACGTAGCTGGCATCGAAAAGCCCGTCGATTGTTTCGCCTGCACGCACGACGATGCCGTGGTCCTTCACCAGCGTCTCGATGATCCGGTCGCCATTGCTCAGGCTGCTGCCGACCACTGCAGCGGGCCGGTTGCCGATCACCAGCGCGAAACCCGCCCCGTCCATAATCACCGCCTCACTGCCGTCCGGGTATGTCACGACATCACCGACCCGTGCGACATTCAGACCGGCGATAGCGTAGCCACCGGTTGCGGTCGTAACCCGTCCGCCTCGAGTGGTCAGCGAACCGATTGTCGCGAACAGATAGGTTGTTTCGTTGATTGCGCTATTTTTCATGCGCCAGTCTCCTTCAGGGTTGAACAAACTTCTGAAGGGAGATTGGTTTTGTCTGTTACTGACGTAAATCGGAGATATCTGAAAAGTGTGAGGGGCGCTGATATTCGAGGCATCGGCACCCCGCCGCGCCTGTCGGCTTCATCGCGCCTGCGCTGCGATCATTTTTTGAGTACACGCCATGAAAGTGACTGTGCGCAACGGAGGGGGAAATGAGGTGCGTGCAGTCGTGAGCACGAACACCATCAGCAATTCTCAGATTGAGGCGGGCGCGACGGTCGAACGATACCGCGACTCCGGCAGCAATGCACAAGCCCGTTCCTGTTCTGAGGCCGGTCAACCCTTCAGTTGACTGGCCTTTTGATTTGAACCAGCTGGTGCCGCCAGACTTACTTCGCGAACAACGACGACATATCGGCAAACGCCTTGAACTCCAGCGCGTTGCCCGACGGATCGAGAAAGAACATCGTCGCCTGTTCGCCGACTTCGCCCTTGAAGCGCACGTACGGCTCGATGATGAAGTCGATGCCTGCCTGCTGCAGCTTGTCCGCCGCGGTTTGCCATTGCTCCATCGACAGCACCGCGCCGAAGTGGCGCACCGGCACCGCGTGGCCGTCGACTTCGCTGGTCTGCCGATGCCCGGCCTCTTCCGGCGCGAGATGCGCGACGATCTGGTGGCCGTAGAAATTGAAATCCACCCAGTCCGCCGAGCTGCGCCCTTCCGGACAGCCCAGCAGGTCGCCGTAAAACTCGCGCGCGGCGGCGAGGCTGTGAACAGGAAACGCCAGATGGAACGGCGGCAAAACGGTTTCGGCAACGCTCATGGTGGAAGAACTCACGGATAAGAAAGTGGAGACGCGCATCGGGGCGCGCAACGGCAAGTTTAACCACGAGTAAAAGTGTTGAATAACGATATATATTTGCCCTGACCAGCACCAGAATCGATCAATAGATCACGTTCGGCGAACCCGATTGTCCTGCCGGGCAGGACCTCAACTGTATCTGTGACAATCGCGCGCCGCCCGGCAGAATCCCTGTTCGCGTGTCGTTTCGCGCTTCCGGCCGCGCCGCCTCGCGCGGTCTCCTCCAAGGTATCGCCCATGACCGCCAGCACCTTTCTGACCGCAGACGTCCTGATCGCCTATAGCGCCTACTTCGTCGGCACCGCGAGCCCGGGGCCGAGCAACCTCGCCATCATGTCGCTGGCGATGAGCGTCGGCAGAAAAGCCGCGCTCACCTTCGCGCTCGGCGTGGTGTCCGGTTCGTTCTTCTGGGCGTTGCTGGCGTCGCTGGGTTTGTCGGCGGTACTCGCGGCTTACTCGGAATGTCTGGTGGCGATCAAGATCGCCGGCGGACTCTATCTGCTGTGGCTCGGCTTTAAATCCGCGCGCTCCGCCTTGCGCGCCGAACCACTGCCCGCGGGCGCCGCACGGCAAGGCGAGCCGCTCAAACGGCTCTATCTGCGCGGTTTGCTGCTGCATCTCACCAATCCGAAAGCGATCCTGGTGTGGCTGTCGATCGTGTCGCTGGCGGTAACGCCTGCGGCCGGCACGTCGCATACCGCGCCGGTGGTGCTCGGCTGCATGTGCATCGGCGTGTGCGTGTTCAGCAGCTATGCCGTGCTGTTTTCAACCGCGTCCGCACGGCGCGTCTATGCCGCAATCCGCCGCTGGCTCGACGGTTCGCTTGCGGTCATGTTCGGCATTGCCGGCATCAAGCTGCTGACCTCGAGAATCTAGAGGCTGCCACGCCTACCGCCCTGCAATACCGTCCATGCCGCTATAGCGCGTCTTTCAGCTGATCGCCCGGCTGATGCACCCCGGCCATACGCAGCGCTTCGTGCAGCGTGCCGAAAATGCAGCTCACGCCGACGATCGGCGTGATGCCATGCCGGTCCATATCCGAACGCAAATAACGGTTCACGCGGGCAAAGATCACTTCAATGCCGCTCTGCTTCAGCGTCTGGCATAGCTCGCCCACCGAGCGCGCCGCCGAATAGTCGAGGTCCGTGATCGCGCTCGCGTCGATCACGAACCAGCGCACCGGGCTCGGCGCCTGTGCGATCAGATGGCGCGCATCTTCGACGAAAAAGTGGTCGTTCGCATAGAACAGATCGGCGCCGAAGCGATAGATGAGCAGTCCCGGCGCAGTCTGCTCGCCCGGCACGGCCGGCACCGGCACCCAGATGCCGTCGTCGCCGGGTACGAGGACCATGGTGTGCGGCCGGTAGCTGTGCCGCACATGCCTCAACAGCGAAAACGCAACCGCCACAAGAATGCCATGCTCGACGCCGATCAGCACCACCGCCGCGGCAGTGAACACGGCCAGCGTGAATTCGCCCGGACTCTCGCGGCGAATCGAAAACAGCGTCTTCAGATTGATCAGGCCAAGGGCGATCGTGAAGACGATGCTGGCCAGAATGCAGTGCGGCAAATACTGTAAGAACCGGCTGAAGAACAGCAGTACCGCGACCACCACCACCGCGAACACGAGTTGCGCGAACTGGCTGCGCGTGCCGACGCGGTCGGCCATTGCCGTTTGCGTAGGACTGCCGTTGACGACGAACGCGCCGGTGAACGCGGCCGCCGCATTGGCGGCGGCGAGGCCCAGCAGATCGGCGTTGGTATCGACAGGTTCGTGATACCGCTCGGCGAACACGCGGCTCGCCGCGGCGCTTTGCGCGACGATCATCACGAAGCACGAAGCGGCGACCGGCAGCAGATCGAGCGCCTGCTGCCATGTTATCGACGGCATGCGCAGCCGCGGCAGTCCGCCCTCCACCGGGCCGAGCACAGCGATACCGTGCGCCGCGAAACCATAAAGGTCGCTGGCGGCGATACCCGTCACCACGGCGATCAACGGCACCGGCACGCGTGGCAAGATCCGCTTGCACACCAGAGTGGACACGACCACCAGCACGGAAATGCCGAGCGTCGCCAGATTGGTCCGCGCCACGTCATGCGCCACCAGAGCAAGCTGATCGATGCTGCGCGCGGCATGCCCGGGCAAACCGAGCATATCGCCCAGCATCGCAATGCCGACCTGCACGCCGACCCCGGCCAGAAAACCGACCAGTACGGTGCGCGACAGGAAGTCGGCGAGAAAACCGAGTTTGAAAACCCGCGCGATGAGCAGCAACGCGGCGGTGAACAAGGCGACCATCGCGGCGAGCGCCGCATACTCCGCACTCGCAGCCGGTGCCATGGTCGACAGCCGGCTCGCGAAAATCGTCGCCGTCGCCGAGTCGGCGGCGACCACGAGATGCCGCGATGCGCCGAAAAACGCAAACGCGATCAGTGGCAAAAAGACGGTGTAAAGGCCGGTCACCGCAGGCATGCCGGCAATGCGCGCATAGCCGAGCACTTGCGGAATATCCATCGACGCGAGTTCCACGCCGGCCAGCGCATCGCGCGCCGCCGCAGCTCGGTCCAGAGGAAAGACGCCTTTCAGTACGCCAAGGCGCGCGGCCATGTTTGCCAGAGAATCTCGCATGCGCGATGCAGCCCCCATTCAGGTTTATCGCGCATCGTGCCGCGAGTCGGCACACAAAAGCAAGACTCAGGAGATGAATCGGCTAAATAAGCCGGCGAAAACCGGGCGGACCCGCACTCCGCTCGTGAGTCGGCGGAATCGACGGAATCGCCTGAAGCTCGGATTTAACGCTTGAACTGTCCTGTCAACGGATCCACGCGCCGCGCAAAACCGAACAGCGCAGCGATGCAAATAGGACAGGCAATGATGAATACGGCCAACATCTCGCACCCCCCGTAACAAAATGTTACTGGCAGTTTAAGTGATAGCCGTCTGAAAAGAACGAGGGAAAACCGCAAAACAGTGTTGCAGTGGATTACGTGCACGTCATTGGCGCGGGGATTTTCGCTCGTGAAAATTCGGAGAAAAACGCTGGAAATAGCGGTGGAAACCGTATGCGCCGCAGTGCGCTATGATGCGCAAACCTTTGTAATCGTACAAAACAATCCGCCATGTACACCTCCACTTTCATCTTCGCAACGAAGCAATTCGACGAACGCTTCTATCGCCTCGACGGCGCAATCGCCACTGCTGCGAAGGCCATTCCTGGCTATCTCGGCGAAGAAACGTGGGAAAACGCGGCGACCGGCCTGACGTCGAACGTGTACTACTGGGAATCGCTCGACGCGTTGCAGGCGTTAATGCAGCATCCGGCCCATCTGGAAGCGAAAGCCGCGCAGGCGAACTGGCTCGATGGCTATCAGGTGATCATCGCCGAAGTGTTGCGCACGTACGGCGACGCGGGCTTCGCGCATCCGGCGGCGGGGACTATTTCCGCCACCCCTTATAATCCGGCATGATCCAAACCCCGCACTGCCTCCCCTCGCCAACGGTCACGCATGGCCGCGTCGCCGCCCACCGCTTCCCGGCGGCTGCATGAAAACGCCGAAACGTCTGCTCCCGCTGGTCGAAGAAGGCCTGATCGATGAAGTCATTTCCCAGTTGATGAGCGGCAAGGAAGCCACCGTCTACGTGGTGCGCAGCGGCGACGCCACACGCTGCGCGAAGGTCTACAAGGACGCCAGCCAGCGCAGTTTCCGCCAGGCGGCGTCGTATCGCGAAGGCCGCAAGGTCAAGAACAGCCGCCAGCAGCGCGCGATGGAAAAAGGCAGCCGCTATGGCCGCGAAGTGCAGGAGCAGGCGTGGCAGAACGCCGAAGTCGATGCGCTGTTCCAGCTCGCCAACGCAGGCGTGCGCGTGCCGCAACCGTTCATTTGCACCGACGGCGTGCTGCTGATGGAATTGGTCACCGACGCCGACGGCAATGTCGCGCCGCGTCTGAACGACGTGGAGCTGACTGAAGCGCGCGCGCTCGAATTGCACGCGCTGCTGCTCAACCAGGTGGTGCGCATGCTGTGCGCCGGCGTGATTCACGGCGACCTGTCCGAATACAACATCCTGCTCGCCGCCGATGGGCCGGTGATCATCGACCTGCCGCAAGCCGTGGATGCCGCGGGCAATCTCGAAGCGCCTGCAATGCTGGAGCGCGACGTGAACAATCTCGCCGCGTATTTCGGCCGTTTTGCACCGGCCTTGCTCGAGGCGAGCTATGGCAAGGAAATCTGGGCGCTGTTCGAAGCGGGCGCGTTGCACGTCGATGCCGAGCTGACCGGCCGCGTCGAACTGGACACCACGCCGATCGACCTGGAGGCCGTGCTACAGGAACTCGAAGATACGCGGCTCGACGAAGAAGCGCGCCTACGCTACGAACAGTCGCTGCGCAGCGGCACTTGAGGGGCACTTGCGGGGCACTTGCGGGGCAACCAGGCGGCAAAAAAGCAGCACTTGGGCGCCGCCGCCTGGAAGCTACGCCGCGCTCCCGCACCCTGCCGTCTCGCTCGACGACCTCGCCGCAACCGGCGCCGGCCCCACCGACTCCCGCATCGTCACGCTCACCGGAAATTCGCGGAAAATTTCCCACGAGGTCCGGTAGCACTGATTGACCAGCCAGCGCACCGCGTTCTGCGTCAGCTCCGCGGTCGGGATATGCACCGACGTGAGCCCCGGCGCCGCATAGGCGGCCGAGTAATCGTCGTCGTAGCCGATCACCGAGATCTCGTCCGGTACGGCAATGCCCGCCTGGTGGAAGCGCGCCAGCGCGCTCACCGCCATCGTATCGTTCGCGCAGAAAAGACCCGTGAAGCGCCGCTTCGTATCGAGCAGTTTTTGCGCGGCCGCATAGCCGCCTTCCGGCGAGAAATCCGACTCGATCAGCGTGACGTCGTCGCGCGCGATGCCGTCACGCGCCAGTTCGGCAAAGAAACCTTCGAGCCGGGTTTGATTGTCCGAGGCGCTGAACGGCCCGGAAATCACCGCAATTCGCCGATGCCCGTGGTCGAGCAGCGTACGCGCCGCCAGCTCGCCGCCGCGCCGGTGATCGGCGCAAAACGACGCCTCCGGCAACTGGTCGAACGCGCGATTCAGAAACACCATCTTCGGGTGCATCCGATGCAGCATGTTCAGGTCGTCGTCGTGCAGGTCGTGGCTGATCACCACCACGCCGTCGCAATCGCGGCCAATCAGAAAACGCACCGCCTCGATGGCCTGCTCGCGCGGCGACACTTCCCCGCAGCCGGTTGCGACCACCACGTGGCGGCGCACCGCGCGCAGTTCGGCGTCGGTCTGCTTGAGAATCGTGCCGTAATACGAGCCGAAGAAAGTCGGCACGAAAATACCGATCATGCCGAGCGATTGCGTCGCCATCGCCCGGCCGATCGACGACGGCCGAAAATTCAGCGCTTCGATGGCGGCCTGCACGCGCGCGGCGGCATCGGCCGAAATGGGTCCTTTGCCGGAAATGGCGCGCGATGCGGTCGACATGCCGACGCCGGCCAGCGCCGCGACATCTTTGAGTGTTGCCACGCGGTTCTCCGTCAAACCATGTTGCTTTACCGGCGCGGCACGCCGTCGCTATAGACGCGCCCCGCCCGCCTCGTCGAACAACGAAATATGTGCGCAGTCGACCGAGAATGCCGATACGTCGCCTACCGCGATCGGCGCCTTCGTCTGATCAATCGACGCGATTTGCTCTCCATGATAGTCGAGCCAAATGACACGGTGGTTGCCCATCGGCTCAACCAGCGAAATCCTGGCGCGCTCGCCTGAGCCCGCTCCCACTTCGCCCACGCGCATGTCGCCCACGCGCATGTCGCCCACGCGTATGTCGCCTACGCGCACGTCCTCCGCCCGCACGCCGAGCACGCAGCGCAGCCGATCCGCGGGCACGCTTTTGAACGGATACTGCGACACGTCGAGCCGCAAATGCGCTGTACAAAAGTATAGCGAGCCGTCGTGCCGCTCCAGCGTGCCCTTGAGCACATTCATCGCGGGTGAGCCCAGAAAAGTCGCGACGAACAGATTGTCGGGCCGCGCGTAGACTTCGGCGGGCGTGCCGAACTGCTGGATCACGCCGCCGCGCATCACCGCCATGCGTGTGGCGAGCGTCATCGCTTCGACCTGATCGTGGGTGACGTAGATCATCGTCGCGCCCAGCCGCTGGTGCAGTTGCTTGAGTTCGCGGCGCAGTTCAGTACGTAACTTGGCGTCGAGATTCGATAACGGTTCATCGAACAGAAACACGTCGGCTTCGCGCACGATCGCGCGGCCGATCGCCACGCGTTGCCGCTGTCCGCCCGACAGTTGCGCCGGTTTGCGCCTGAGCAGCGGCCCCAGTTGCAGCATGTCGGACGCCCGCGCCACGCGCCGCTCGATTTCCGCCTTGGGCGTACCGTTGACGCGCAACGCGAACGACAGATTGCGTTCGACGTTCATGGTCGGATACAACGCATACGACTGAAACACCAGCGCGATGCGGCGGTCTTTGGGATCGGCCCACGTCATGTCCGCACCGGCGATTTCGATGCTGCCGCCGGTCACGTTGATCAAACCCGCAATGCTGTGCAGCAAGGTGGATTTGCCGCAACCGGACGGCCCGAGCAGCACGACGAACTCGCCGGCCCGCACATCGAGATCGAGATCCTCGATCACCGTGTTCGCGCCCAGCTGGATCTTCAGATTGCGCACTGAAACGTTGGCGGCGTTGTTTGCATTCGCCGCATTCGCCGCATTTGCCGCATTCGCCGCATTCGCCGCATTCGCCGTGTCGGCAGTATCAGCCGCATCGGCCATGTTCGCCACGTTTGCCAGATTGGTCATGCCCTATCCCTTGACGGCGCCGGACGCAATGCCGCGCACAAACCAGCGGCCCGAAATGAAGTAGATCGCAAGCGGCACCAGCGAAGTCAGAATGGTCGCCGCCATGTTGACGTTATAGAGCCGCTCGCCGGTCGTGGTGTTGATGATGTTGTTCAATTGCACCGTCATCGGCAGATTTTTCGTGCCGGCGAACACGAGGCCGAGAATGAAGTCGTTCCAGATCCCCGCCACCTGCATGATGATCGCGACGACGATGACCGGCGTCGACATCGGCAGCATCAGTTGCACGAAAATGCGCCAGAAACCGCCGCCGTCGATGCGCGCCGCCTTGAACAGCTCCTGCGGAATCGACGCATAGTAGTTGCGAAACAGCAGCGTCATCACCGGCATGCCGAAGATCGTGTGAATCACCACGATGCCCGGCAGCGAACTGAACAGGTGCACGCTCGCGAGCACGCGCACCAGCGGATAGACCATCACCTGCACCGGGATGAAGGCGCCCATCAGCAGCACGCCAAATAGCACGCCGGCGCCGCGCGGCCGCCAGAACGACAGCGCATAGCCGTTCACCGCGCCGATCAGGATCGACAGCACCGTGCTCGGCGCGACAATCCGCACTGAATTCCAGAAACCCACCTGAATGCCGTTGCAATCGAGCCCCGTGCATGCGGACTGCCACGCGGCGCTCCATGCATCGAGCGTGAAATGCGCGGGGAACGCGAGCAGATTGCCGAGCCGGATCTCGCTCATCGGCTTCACCGACGTGACCAGCATCACATACAACGGCAGCAGGAAGAACAGCGCGGCCGTCAGCAGAAACGCGTAGACGCCGAGACGCGCCGGCGTAAATTTCGTGCGGCGGCGCATGCGGCCCGGCGTGCCGCGCTTCAACGGAGAACTGAGCGTATTCATCAAACGTCCTTGCGCAGCGCGGCGCGGCTGCGGACATAGAAGAACGGCGTGAGAATCGCCAATACCGTCACCAGCAAAAGGATCGACGCGGCGGACGCGAGGCCGATGTTGGCGCGGCCGAACAGATAGTCCATGATGAATTTCGCCGGCACCTCGCTCGCGGTGCCGGGTCCGCCTTGCGTCATTGCCACGACGGCGTCGTAGAGTTTGACGACCATCACGAACAGCAGCACGAAGGCGGTGGACATCGAAGGTCCCAGCATCGGCACGACAATGCTGGCATACACGCGCCAACGCGGAATGCCGTCGATGCGCGCGGCTTTCCACAGCTCGTCGTCGATGCCGCGCAAGCCCGCCAGCAGCAACGCCATCACGAGACCCGACGCCTGCCAGACCGTCGCGATGACGATGGTGTAAATCACCCAGTCCTGGTCGACGATCCAGTCGAAGCGCGCATGCACGAAGCCGAGCTTGTGCAACACGGCCTGCGCGCCGAGCTCCGGATTGAGAATCCACTGCCAGACGAGGCCGGTCGCGACGAACGACATGGCATACGGATAGAGAAACACCGTGCGCAACGCGCCTTCGGCCACCACGCGCTGATCGATGAAAATCGCCAGCAGCAAACCGATCGCCATGCACGCGACGATAAAGCACGCGCCGTAGATCACGATGTTTTGCAGCGACAGCAGCCAGCGGTCGTTATGAAAAAGCCGCGCGTATTGCGTGAAGCCCGCGAAGTCGCCGGACGGAAATGTGCGTGAATTGCTGAGCGACACGCGCGCGGTCCAGACCATCGTGCCGAGATACGCGAACACGACGGTCAGAACCATCGGCAGCAACGCCAGCCATGCCGCCAGCGGTAATCGCCTTTGAAGCGGTTTTTGCCGCGGCCTGGTTCGGGCGGCTTGCAGCTCGAGCGCGTGCATGGCGGCGCTCAGCTCTTCAGCGCGCTGGCAAACGCCTTCTGCATATCGTCGACCGACTGGTTCTTGTTCCAGAAGTTCGTGATGACGTCGATCAACGCGCCCTGCGTGTCAGGCGACAAAAGCATTTCCGGATTCGGCAACTGACGCGACTTGTCCTTCATGATCGCCATGCCCTCCTTCGCGCAGATGTCGAGACTGGCGGCATCCACATCGGGGCGAATCGGAATCGAGCCTTTCTTCGCGCTGAACGCGACCTGCGCAGACGGCGAAGTCATCACCGTGGCGAGCAGGTTTTGCGCCTTGATCGCGGCGGCGTTGTCGGTCTTCGGAAACACGAACACGTCGCCCGCGACCAGATACGGCGAGTGCGGACCGAAACCCGGGAAGCAGCCGAAGTCCTTGCCGGCGCTCTGACTGGCTGCCGAAAATTCGCCCTTGGCCCAGTCGCCCATGATCTGCATGCCCGCCTTGCCGGAAATCACCAGCGCGGTGGCGTCGTTCCAGTTGCGGCCAGGCGAACCCGGATCGACGAAATCATGCAAGCGTTTGAACGACGCGAGCACCTTCCTGAACGCATCCGACTTGACCGCATTCATATCGCGATCGCGATATATCTTCAGATAAAGATCGGGGCCGCCGACGTCGGCGAACACCGCATCGAAAGTGATTTTTTCCTGCCACGGCTGGCCGCCGAACGCGAGCGGTATCACGCCTGCAGCTTTCAGTTTGACGAGGTCGGCGATGAATTCGTCGAAGTTCTTCGGTTCGGCGGCAATGCCGGCTTTCTGGAACACCGGCTTCGAGTAGAAGAACCATGCCGGCATGTGAATATCGACCGGCGCGGCATAGTAATGCCCCTTCACCTTGATGCTGTCGATGATCGATTGCGGAAATACGCCGCTCCAGTTTTCTTTCGCGGCAACATCGTCGACGTTGTTCAGCAGGCCCTGATCGATCAGGTCGTGAAACTGCTTCGACGTATTGAACTGCGCGGCCGTGGGCGGATCGCCGCCCACGATACGGTTGATCGCCGTGGAACGCGCCTGATCGGCGCCGGCCACCGCGTTATCGACCCACTGGCCGCCGGCCTTGTTATACGCATCGGCGAACTGGCGGATCGCGGCCGATTCGCCGCCGGAGGTCCACCAATGAATCACGTTGGCCTTCAAGGGCTCCGCATGCACAACGACGCCATACAACGCCAGTGCTGCAACGACACTCGCCACGGCCGTTTTTCTGCTGTTCATTCCGTCTCCTGTCGATCGGAGTTAGTGTGTCGACCAGAGTTAGTGTGTCGACCAGAGTTGGCGCTTTAGCGCTTACTCTGGTCCCATAGCGCTTACTCCGGTCCCATAGCGCTTACTCCGGTCCCATAGCGCTTACTCCGGTCCCATGCAAGATAGTTGCGCCAGGCTTGGCGCCCGTGTTTCAGGTCGACATACAAACAAACCAGCTCACACCACACCGCATTGAACCCTTGCCGCATTAAATTCTTTCCGTATTTAAATTCCTTCTCTACGCTCCCTCAAAAACTTCGCCACCAGCTCCGCGCTGCGTTTGACCGTGCGCTTTTGCGTGCTGTAGTCGACGTGCACCACGCCGAAACGCCGCTCATAGCCGAACGCCCATTCGAAGTTGTCCATCAGCGACCACAGGAAATAGCCGCGAATATCGACGCCCGCCTTGATCGCAGCGTCGACGGCGGCCAGATGCCGCTTCAGGAACGAGATCCGCTGCGTATCGTCCACGCGCCCGTCGATCACCTTATCGTCCGACGCCATGCCGTTTTCGGTAATGTAAATCGGCGGCAAGTTCTCGTACGTGTCCTTGAAACCGGTCAACAGATCGCGCAGACCGTCGGGATAAACCTCCCAGCCCATCTGCGTGCGCTCGACGCCTTCGAGCGGCACGTCCCTGAAACCCTGCGCGCCGTCGCCCGCGACCTGGGTTCGGAAGTAATAGTTGATGCCGAGGAAATCCAGCGGCGACGCAATGATCCGCATGTCGCCGTCCAGCACAAGCGGCTCGGTGCCCGGCCACAGTTCGAACAGGTCCTGCGGATAAGTGCCCTTGAGCAACGGATCGAGAATCCACGCGTTGTGCTGGACTTCGAACAGATGCGCCGCGCGCCGATCCGCTGCGCTGTCCGAATCCGGCGTGCCGCAGCCGATATTCGCGACGATACCCTTTTGCGAAGCCGGATCGTTGGCACGCAACACCGGCATCGCGAGACCGTGCGCGAGCAACAGATGATGCATCGCCTGGGTCGCGAAGCGATGGTTGGCGAGACCGGGCGCGTGATGCCCGTTGCCGTAGCCGAGATAGGCCGAGCACCACGGCTCATTGAGCGTGGCCCATGCGTCGACCGTGCCGGCCAGTTCGCGGCTCATCAGCTCGGCGTAATCGGCGAAACGGCAGGCGGTCTCGCGGTTGAGCCAGCCGCCGCGATCTTCCAGGCGCTGCGGCAAATCCCAGTGATACAGCGTCACGAAGGTCGTGATGCCCTTCTCTTTCAGGCGGTTCAACAGCCGCTTGTAAAAGTCGAGCCCTTTACGATTCGGCGCGCCGGCCGCGTCCATCACGCGCGGCCAGGCAATCGACAGCCGATAGCCTTCGAGGCCGAGCCCCGCCAGCATCTCGACATCCGCCTCCCAACGATGATAGTGATCGCACGCGACGGCGCCGGTGTCGCCCGCCAGCACCTTGCCGGGAATCGCCGAGAAGGTATCCCAGATCGACGGCAGGCGGCCATCTTCATTGACCGCGCCTTCGATCTGGTAAGAAGCCGTGGCTGCACCGAACAGGAAGTTCCTGCGCCACAGCGAAGAGTCGGCAGGTGGCGTAAAGGGATCGGAGAGCGAGTGATGGGATACCGCGTCAGAAACAGCAGATGTGTCGTTTGCCACGGATTCTCCTGCGCTGAGGTCGTTGAACCGGGTATGGCAGAAGCCTGGGTGGAAGCGCTTCCACAAGACCTGCGAACGATATCAGCGGCGAATTCATCGCAGCAATCAGGGTTTGTCTGGATGAGTCGCTGGCATGCGCGGCGCACCATGCGCCGTGCATCGAGAGAAAGCATGGAACACCGTGCGACTGGCGCCCGGCCGAGCGCCAAGCCTCACGAATCTCACGGCTTGGCCGGCAAATTGAACGCCCCGCCATCGTAGGCTTCGCAATACGCTTTCCAGTCGGCGCTCACCTGCGCCTCGCATTGCACCGCGATTTCGATCAACCGCAACTGCCAGTCCTTGCGGCCGCCGAACGCGATCAGCTCGTCGGCGATCGCAGACCCTTGCCGTCCGCCGCTGCGCAGATGCGCCCACGCGCTCAGCTCCGCCATGCTGTTGATCACCTCTTCGAGCCGCGGCAGCTTGCCGTCCCAGCCGCTCAACGCCACCCGGTCTTCCGAAGGCTGCAAACTGCGCAGCACATACGAGCGCTGATTGAATTCCACAGCGTGCAAGAACGCCTGCGAGACCGCCTGATTGCGAAGCTGAACCTCGACCACGCGTTGCGCCTCGGTCCGCCACTTCGGCTGATGCGTGCGCACATACGGCAGCACCGACGAAGGCAGCGCCTCCTTCAGATCGATCAGATAGTTGCCGTCCGGTGAGCCTTTGCCTTCGACGAGCATCACGTACCGGTCGACGCCCAGACTGCCGGTGCCGGCGATCCGCCGCGCCACGTCGATGACGCGGTAAAAATCCGGATTCGGTTCTCCCGCGGCGAAGGTGTTCATGAACGCCGTCACCGCGGCGCGCGCCTTGTCGCTGACCGGCAGCGCTTTCTTGCCGTCCACTTTCAGCGTGCGGGTCTTGCCTTTGAGCGTGGTGCGCCGGTCCAGATGCGCGGCGCGCGAGCGGCTTGCCAGCGCATCGAACAATTCGCGGACCATGCCGGCCGCGGTTTCAGCTTCGATCCAGCGCGATTTGCCGAACACCAATGCCGCGCTGTATGCGTCGAGTGCGGTGTGGCAGAGTGCGAGCGCCTGCGCGCGGCTGAGCTTGAGATCGGCCGCGCCGACCAGCACGCTCGTCAGAAGGCGCAGCAGTTCGTACAGATTCGGCGCGAGGCAGGCCTCGTCGAAATCGTTGTTATCGAAGTAGATGAGGCGGTTGTCGCCCTTGTAGCTGCCGAAATTTTCCAGATGCATGTCGCCGCAGATCCAGACCGGCGGCGCGTCGTCGAGCATGTTGTCGCGCGGCAAACGCTGATAGAACAGATGACAGGTGCCGCGCAGAAACACGAACGGCGAACTGCGCATGAGCTTGTATTTCATCGCGAGCCGTTCGGGCTCGCGACCTGCGTTGAAACTGGCGATGGTCTGCGCGATATCGTGCATGCGAATTCCCCTTCAATGCGAGCTCAGTAACGGTTCAATCTGTACGAGCCCCTGGTGTGAACGCTCAAGGCGCTCGAAACGAATCCACGAGCGCGTGGAGATTTTGCGGATGCGCGAACCTCTCGAGGTGATCGAAGCACACGATGAGCGGCTCGGCGAATGGTCCGATCAACCGCCATACCCGCGCGCGGTGCTTTGCACTGTATCGGCATCGGCGGGACACGGCGCAAAAACGTTTGGATCGGGCCATGCAGCGCGTCGTGCGACACGCATCAAACTGCGCCAAACTTCTTACGGTACGCGCCCGGGCTCGTCAACGCGATACGCCGGAAATGCCGGCGCAGCGATTCTTCCGAGCCGAAGCCCGCCCGTTCCGCGACACGCGCCATCGGCACCGGCGTTTGCGCTTCGAGCAGCTCACGGGCGATCGCCACACGTTCGCGCACCAGCCATTCGTATGGCGCCATGCCGGTGGCGTCGTGAAACTGCCGTTGCAGCGTGCGCGGACTCATCGCCGCCCGCTCGGCGAGCGAGCGCAACGTGTGCGGCGCAGCAGGATGCCGGCGCACCCAATCCATCAGCTTCGCCAGACGCCCGCTTTCGTCCTGCGGCATCGGACGCGGCACGAACTGCGCCTGGCCGCCCTCGCGATGCGGCGGCACCACGAGCCGTTGCGCGACGCGGTTCGCCACCGCACTGCCATGATCGCGCCGCACCAGATGCAGCAGCATGTCGAGTCCCGCCGCCGACCCCGCCGAAGTAATGATCTGCCCTTCGTCGACATACAGCGCATCCGGCTGCACGCGAAGCTGCGGGTAACGCTGCTGCAATTTGTCCGCATAGCGCCAGTGCGTCGTGACCGTCTTGCCGTCGAGCACGCCTGCCGCCGCCAGCACGAACACGCCGGAGCAGATCGAGCAGAGCCGCGCGCCACGCGCATAGGCGGCGCGAATTCTTTTCAGCAACGCTTCGGGCGGCAATTCGTCCGCGTCGCGCCAACCGGGGATCACGATCGTGTCCGCACGATCCAGCAACTTCAGCGTGTACGGCGCGGCAACAGTAATACCGCCTGCCGCGCGAATCGGGCCGGGCTCGCTCGCGCACACCGCGAAGCGATACCAATCCACGCCGAGCTCCGGACGTTCGAGCGCGAACAGCTCGGTCACGCAGCCGAATTCGAAAGTGCACAGCCGGTCATAAACCAGCGCGACGACGAGATGATTGTGCATGGCGCGATGTTACCGGAGATTGACGATTGCGCCACTTATCCGATGCGCGTCTCATCGCGACAATGAAGGTTCATGACATTCACCGGAGCCCGAACCATGCCGACCAGCAACCCCGTCACCGCCATCCCCGCCGCCGGCAGCGCCGCCGCGTTCGCCCACTTCCAGGCGTCGCTGCAATTCGAAACCGATTGCTCGGATGTCGCCGCGGCGCTCGCCAGCGGCTCGCCCGGTTTCGTGCTCCTCGACGTGCGCGGCCCGGCGCTGTTCGCACAGGGCCACGTGCCGGGCGCGCTCAATCTGCCGCACGGCAAGATCGTCGCGTCGAAGCTCGCGCAATACCCGCGGGACACGCTGTTCGTCACCTACTGCGCCGGTCCGCACTGTAACGGCGCCGCGCGCGGCGCGCTGCGCCTCGCGCAATTGGGGCGCCCGGTCAAGCTGATGATCGGCGGCATCACGGGCTGGCTTGACGAAGGGCTCGAACTTGAACTCGCGCAAGCCCGTCCAGCGCCTTGAGCCGCTCGACCAGCGCATCGCCGGCGCGCGTCATCGGCATGCGCAGTTCGTTGCGAATCAGGCCATGTGCAGCCAGCAGCGCCTTCACCGGCCCCGGATTCGGTTCGGCAAACAGCGCCTGAATCAGCGGCGCGAGCGCGTGAAAAATGCGCCGCCCTTCTTCGAGCCGGCCCGCTGCGAGCGCGCGATACAACGCGACAAACCGTTCGGGCCGCAGATGCGCGGACGCCGCGATGGCCCCGCTTCCACCAAGGCACAAGGTGTTGAAGATATTGACGTCCTCGCCGGTGAGCACCTGCAAGCGGCCGTCGCGAATCAGCGCGAGCGTGGTGTCGAGCGAACCGGCGCAATCCTTCACCGCCTGAATCCGCGGATGCGCGGCGAGCGTGAGCAGCGTATCGAGTTCGAGCCGCACGCCGGTTCGATAGGGAATGTCATACAGCACGACCGGCTTTTCGCTGGCGTCGGCGAGCGTCGTGAAATGGCCGACGATGCCCGCTTGCGAAGGCCGGATGTAGTACGGCGCGGCCATCAGCACGCCGGCGATCGGCAACGAATTCAGTTGCACGATGCGCTCGCGCATGCTCGCCGTGTGATTGCCGGATACGCCGGCCAGCACCGGCAGCGCTTGCGCAGTCGCGGTGCTGTCGGCCACGGCCCGCGCTTCGTCGAGAATCGTCGCCAGCACGGCGTCCTGTTCCGCAGCGTCGAGCGCGGCCGGTTCGCCGGTCGTGCCGAGCGCGACCAGACCGGCAACGCCGGCCTCGGCATAACGGCGCACCAAACCTCGCAGCGCTGCGTGATCGACTTCGCCGTCGGCGAACGGCGTGATGAGCGGAATCCAGATACCCGAAAAAATAGACATGTCTTTACCTCGAACGCGACCGTATCGATTCCGTAGAGCGTGCGAGGAAGGTAAGACAGGTCATGCCGAAGGCGGGCGTTGACCGGCTGTTGCCGTCGCACATCTGACGGCAACAGCGTGCTCCGGTCAGATGAGCGGCTGTTTTTTGGCTTTGGCGCTAACACTCGCGCAACCCGCGCATGCGATCGCGACGACGTTCGCAAGAACGAAACGTGCGGTGCGTGACGAGCGGAGTCGGAGCGTTTGGCCGGGATGCATGAAGCGCAGTGTAACCGGCTTGGGCGCCGCTTGACAAAGCCCATCGCAAAATTACTTGACTTCTACGCCGGGCAAACTAATATACGCACCGCGTACATAACCCAGTACGAAATCCACTCTCGACAGGTGAGCGCATGAGCGTCCCGCAACAAGCCTTCCTACGCGATGCGATGCGTCGCCTGAACATGACCCGCGACACCTTTGCGAGCCGTATCGGCGTTTCGCGCCGGGCGCTCGACACGTGGTTGCTGCCGGACGACTCACAGGAATCGCGGGCGATGCCGGAGATCGTCGAGCGTTTCGTGTCGGAAATCGTCGTGCACGGCGAGCCGGGCGAGAAGTATACGCAAAGCGTAGACGCGCAGTCGCTAGCGAGCCAGATGCTGTTCGAGGGCAAGCCGCAACTGCTGTCGGTCGACCAGTTCTCGCGCGAGTCGGTCGAGGCGCTGTTTCGCGTCGCCGACGTCATGCAGCCGATCGCGCGGCGCCGGAAAATCTCCCGCGTGCTAGAAGGCGCGGTGCTCGGCAATCTGTTTTTCGAAGCCAGTACACGGACCCGCGTCAGCTTCGGCGCGGCGTTCTGCCGGCTGGGCGGCTCGGTGTGCGACACCACCGGCTTCACGTTTTCGTCGATGGCCAAGGGCGAGTCGATCTACGACACCAGCCGCGTGATGAGCGGCTACGTGGATGCACTGGTGATCCGCCATCCGGAGCAAGGCTCGGCGGCCGAATTCGCGCGTGCGACCAACGTGCCGGTGATCAACGGCGGCGACGGTCCCGGCGAGCATCCGAGCCAGGCGCTGCTCGACCTGTACACGATCCAGCGGGAATTCTCGCGCCTGGGCAAGATCGTCGACGGTGCGCATATCGCGCTGGTCGGCGACCTGAAGTACGGGCGCACCGTGCATTCGCTGGTCAAGCTGCTGGCGCTCTATCGCGGCATCAAGTTCACGCTGATCTCGCCGCCGATGCTCGAAATGCCGGGCTACATCATCGAGCAGATCTCGCGCAACGGTCACGTGATCGAGCAGACCCACGATCTCGCCGCCGGGCTGCGCGGCGCGGACGTCGTGTACGCCACGCGCATCCAGAAGGAGCGCTTCGCCGACGAATCGTTCGAAGGCTACACGCCCGACTTCCAGATCAATCAGGCGCTGGTGGATAGCGTGTGCGGCAGCGACACCTTGATCATGCACCCGCTGCCGCGCGACAGCCGCCCGGGCGCGAACGATCTGAGCGTCGATCTGAATCACGATTCGCGGCTGGCGATTTTCCGGCAAACCGACAACGGCATTCCGGTGCGGATGGCGATTTTCGCGGTACTGCTGGGCGTGGAAAAACTGGTCCAGCATTCGATGCGCGACGCCGCGTGGCGCCCGCCCGCCTATCTCGGTCCGGACGACGCAGTGTTTCACGGCATCGATTGATCGACTGATTGATTGGTATTCGCTGCTGCAAAACGGCCTTGCTGTGAATCAGCAAGGCCGTTTTTTCATGCCGCCGCGATCAACCCGCCGCGCGATCAACCCCAGGCGTGCGGCGCCTTGCCCTCCACCACCGTGCATTGCAGACCCGACATGCGGCCGGCTGCGTCGATGGCCGCTTCCAGTTCGGCAAACGGATACGACTTCAACTCGACCGCATCGAGCGCGATCTGCCCCGACGCCGCCAGCGAAACCAGCGCGAGATAGTCGGCGCGGCTGTACATGAAGTGGCCGATCAACTCCCAGTTGTTCAGCAGCATCTCGCTGTACGGAATCGGCAAGTCCACCCGCATGCTGCCCATCAGCACCAGCCGCCCGCCACGGCGCAGGCAGCGCAATGCGGCGAGGGTCGCGTTCGCGTCGGCGGCCTGGCCGACCATGTCGAACGCGAGGTCCGCGCCGCCACTGCTCGCGTCGCGGATTGCCTTCACGTCTTGCGCGGCGTCGCCCGTCAACACCACCGGCACCACGCGCCCGCGCCCCAGTTCGGCCAGCGCTTGCAGCGGTTCCAGACGCCGGCCGAGCGCGACGACTTTGCTCGCGCCGAGCGCCAGCGCCGCAAGCACCGCCGCCGAGCCGAAGTAACCGCCGGCGCCGTTGACCACCACCGTTTCGCCCGCCGCGAGACGGCCGCGCCGCAAGCCGCCGAACGGCACAGCGAATTTGGCGAGCACGGCAAGACGGGCGGCTTCGATATCGTCCAGACCGTCGAGCGCGATCAGCGTCGAGGCGGGGAATTCGGCCATTTCGCGTAAGGTGCCGTGCGGAAATTCCGCCAGCACGGCGCCGCTGTCGGCGCTGATGGCGGTCAGGCCAAGCAGCGCCTGAGCCGGCTCCCGCACCGTTTCGTCGGCGACCCAGTAAGGATTCACGGCGACCCGCTGACCCACGCGAAATGCCACCACGCCGTCGCCGAGCGCGACGATCCGGCCCACGCCGTTGGTGCCGGGCGAAAACGGTCCCGGCGGATACGCATACGGCAACTTCCCTTCGACATAGTCACGCGTATAACTCAGCAGCGGCACCGCCTCCATCCGCACCAGCACCGCATTGCGGCGCGGCTGCGGCTGCGTCACGTCGCGCAGCGCCAGCGGCATGCCGGGTTCATCGAGCATCCAGGCTTTCATGTTGTCGACCCTCAGTTCGTTTCGGTGCTTGAACTGTAGATGCGGGGTACGTATTCTGGAAATCAATTACCCATATGCGACCCATCAACATGATTGATCTACGCGGTATCGACCTGAATCTGCTGGTGTCGCTCGACGCGTTGCTCGCCGAGTCGAATGTCACGCGCGCGGCCGAGCGGCTGCATCTGACGCAACCGGCCGTCTCCACGCAGCTCGCGCGTTTGCGGCAGATTTTCGGCGATCCGCTGCTGCTTCCGGCTGAAACCGGCCGCGGCATGACACGCAGCGCACGGGCGCTCGAGTTGATGGAGCCGCTGCACGCGGCGCTGAAGAATCTCGAAGCGGTGGTGCGCCATCAACCCGCCTTCGATCCGCGCACCGATACGCGGCGCTTTGTGATTTCCGCGCACGACAACGCCACCGCCGTGCTCGGCATGCGCCTGATGGAGCGCTTGCCGGCGTTGGCCGGGCCCGGCGTGCGGATTGCGTTTGTGATCGGCGAACAGCCGGTGGCCGCGGCACGGCTCGAAAGCGGCGAGGTCGACCTGCTGCTCGGTTCCGAGCGGATGATTCCGCCGTCGATGAAAGCCCGCAAGCTGTTCGACGAGCACTTCCTGTTCGTGCAGCGCAAGGGGCACCCGCGCGGCACCGCGCCGCTCGATCTCGACACTTACTGCGCGCTCGATCACGTGCTGGTGTCGACCAGCGGCGGCAGCTTCCACGGTTTCATGGACGAGCATCTCGACGCGCTCGGCCGCGAACGGCGCGTCGCGCTATCGGTTCAGCATTTCACGCTGGTGCCCGAGTTGCTGTCGAAAACCGACTACGTGTCGACGCTGCCGTCGCGCTTCGCCGCGCGTTATCTCGACCGGCTCGACGCTTTTGCGCTGCCGTTCGAAGCGCGCGGCTTCACGCTGTATGCGGGTTGGCACCCGCGCAATCAGGCGGATCCGGCGCTCGTGTGGTTGCGCGACACGCTGGCGGAGTTGGCCGAACTGTAAGGAATCGGCGAGAAGCCGACGAGAAGCCGACGAGAAGCCGACGAGACGACGAGAAGCCGGCAGCCCGCGGTTCAGGCTTTTAGCGGAAAACTCACGCCCAAAACGTCGTAAAGGGTCCCGCTAGCCGGGATCGAAAGCCACTCGCCGCAATCCGACTCAGTCGTCAAAGTCGCTCTTTATCCTGATAAGTTCGGCGATTTATCGGAAATTTCACCCCAAAGCCTCGTAAAACTCCCGTTCCGCCTTAAACCCGCTTATTGAGAACGCTTCTCAATTACACTTGGATTGCATAGAATGCACGCCGCAAACACTTTGTAATACACATGAAATATCCGGGTAAGGATTGCACTGTCCGCCCGGTCATCAAATTCACGACGAGGGATAAAGATGAAGTTGCGATCCGACGAACCCAGGTTCGGCAAAATCAGCACGACGCTGTGCAGCATGTTGGCTGCCGGCCCCGCCCTCGCCCAGGGCACCGCCGGCACGCCGCCACCCGACAAGGAGGGCCAGCTGGCGCCGATCGCCGTGCAAGGCCAGGCCGATGACGGCTTCAAGACCGACCATTCGGCGTCGGTCAAATTCACCGCGCCGCTGGTCGATACGCCGAAATCGGTGACCGTGATTCCGCAGGAGTTGATCCAGAGCACCGGCGCCTCGACGCTGACCGAAGCGCTGCGCACCGTGCCGGGCATTACCTTCGGCGCCGGCGAAGGCGGCAATCCGCTCGGCGACCGGCCGTTCATCCGCGGCTACGACGCGCAGGGCAGCACCTTTGTCGACGGCCTGCGCGACATCGGCGCGACCACCCGCGAGGTGTTCAACATCGAAAGCGTCGAGGTGACCAAGGGTTCCGACGGTGCATACGGCGGCCGCGGCGGCGCGGGCGGCAGCGTCAACCTGATCAGCAAGACGCCGCATCTGGGCAACTCCGCCGCCGGCAGCGCAGGCCTCGGCACCGACCGTTACCGCCGCTTCACCGCCGACGGCAACTGGCAAATGGCCGATCACGCGGCCTTCCGCCTGAACGTGATGAGCCACAACAACGACGTGGCCGGCCGCGACGCGCTCAACAACGAGCGCTGGGGCATCGCGCCGTCGTTCACGTACGGCCTCGGCACGCCGACTCGCGTGACGGCCAGCTACTACCACCTGTCGACCGACGACTTGCCCGACAGCGGCATTCCGTATTTCTACACGACCACCAACAAGCCGGCCAACGTCAGCACGATCTATCCGGCCAACGTGGACCGTCACAACTTCTACGGCCTGATCGACCGCGACTTCCGCAAGACGGCCTCGGACGTGGGCACGGTGCGCATCGAGCACGACATCAACAGCAACCTGACGATTCGCAATACCACGCGCTATACGAAATCGACACAGGACTACATCTGGACCCAGCCGGACGACAGCCAGGGCAACGTGGTCAACGGCATGGTGTGGCGCCGCGCGAATACGCGGGCGAGCGACGTCTACAGTCTGGCGAACCAGACCGAACTGTTTGGCGAGTTCAAGACCGGCTTCCTGAAGCACAGCTTCACCACCGGGCTGGAGCTGTCACGCGAAACCAGCGTGAACGATACGTACAACGTGGCCGCCGCGACCGGCGCGATCTGCAAGACCAAGGGCATCGGCCCGGCATCGGGCTACAACTGCACAAGCTTGTGGTCGCCGAATCCCAACGACCCGTGGGCCGGTTCGGTTAGCCAGGCGAACGATCCGGGCGAGCAGCGCACCGTCACCAAATCGCTGTACGCGTTCGACACGATCGAGTTCACCAGGCGCTGGCAAGCCAACGTCGGCCTGCGCGTCGACGATTACTCGACGGACTTCCGCAACACGGTGGCCAACGGCGGCAAGCGCGTCTCGCGCGACGACACGCTGTTCAACTACCAGTTCGGCCTCGTCTTCAAACCGGCTTCGAACGGCAGCATCTATGCGTCGATCGCGACCTCGTCGACGCCGGCCGGATCGCTCCTCGGTCAAGGCAGCGAAACCCAGTCGCTGACGCCGGGCCGTGGCGGCGTCGGCGCCAATGCCGATCAGCTCGCGCCGGAAAAGAACCGCAGCTATGAAATCGGCACCAAATGGAATGTGCTGAACAACCACCTGTCGCTGACGGGCGCCCTGTTCCAGATCGACACGACCAACGCGCGCGTCACGCTGCCGAACAACGAATACGCGATGGTCGGCAACAAGCGCGTGCAGGGTTTCGAATTCGGCGTGGCCGGCCAGCTGACCAGCAAGTGGCAAGTGTTCGGCGGCTACACATACATGAAGAGCGAGTTGCGCGACAACGGCAAGACCACCTCGGACAACGGCCACCAGTTCCCGAACACGCCGAAGAACAGCATCAGCCTGTGGACCCACTACGACGTGCTGCCGAAGTTCACGCTCGGCGCCGGCGCGTTCTACATGTCGCAGGTGTACGGCGACACGGCGAATCTGCGCGCGGTGCCGTCGTACTGGCGCTTCGACGGCATGGCGACGTACCGGATCAACAAGAAGGTCGATCTGCAACTGAACGTGCAGAACATCTTCAACCGCACGTATTACGACCAGGCGTATCCGGCGCATTACGCGTCGATCGCGCCGGGACGTTCCGCGTTCCTGACGCTCAACGCGCACTACTGAGCACGGCGAAATGGAACACGTAAGCGTGAAAGCGCTGGCGAGCGTATCGCATGACGAACTCGCCGCGATTCTTGCCGGTCCGCCCGCCCAAGCCGCCGCATGGGTGACGGCGGCTGCGCATCACGGCATCGTCGAAGCGCAGGCGGTATATGGCCAGTATCTGCTCGACGGTCACGGTGTCGAACGCGATGCCGCAGAGGCGCTGACATGGTTCAGGCACGCGGCTCGGCGGGATCATCCGATGGCGATGAACATGCTGGGCCGTTGCTACGAACACGGCTGGGGCACTGCCGCATGCGCGCCGGTGGCCGTGTACTGGTATCGGCTCGCGGCGCAGGCCGGGCTCGATTGGGGCATGTACAACTATGCGTCGGCGCTGGCGCTCGGCAACGGCATCGAGTGCGATCGCGCAGAGGCGCTGCAATGGTTTCGGCGCGCCGCCGATCTGGGTCACGTGAAGTCGATCAATTTCATTGGCAGCTTCTACGAGGACGGCTGGGAAGTCGATGCGAATGCAAACATCGCACTCGACTATTACCGGCGTGCGGCGCAAGGCGGCGATTTTCGCGGTCAATTCAACTATGCGCGCCTGCTCGCCGAGCGCGGCGAGATCGAGGCCGCGCTCGGATGGTTGCGGCGCGTGCCGCATACGGCAACCGCGGCCTTCGTCGCGAAGATGCAGGCGTGGCTCGCCGCGTCGCCGGTCAGCGCGTTTCGCGCGCTGGCTGACGATATCAGCTCGGCCATCACCACGGCGCAGGAGTCGCGCGCATGATGCTGCATCTGCAGGGCGTGCTCAGCAAACAGCAGGTCGCGCAATGCCGTGAAGTCCTCGACGCGGCGCAATGGATCGACGGCAATGCGACCTCCGGCGAACAGTCGGCGCAGGCCAAGCGCAACCAGCAGTTGCCCGAAGGATCGCCCGCCGCGCGCGCGGTGGGCGACGCGATCCAGGACGCGCTGGGCCGCAATCCGCGCTTCTTTTCCGCGGCGTTGCCGCTCAAGGTGTTTCCGCCGCTCTTTAACCGCTACGCAGGCGGCAACGGCTTCGGCACCCATGTCGACAACGCGATCCGTCAGTTGCGCGGCACCGACTTTCGGATTCGCAGCGATCTGTCGGCCACGCTGTTTCTCGCCGAGCCGGACACCTACGACGGCGGCGAGCTTTGCATCGAAGACACCTACGGCGTGCATCGCGCGAAACTGCCGGCCGGCGACATGGTGCTCTACCCCGCTTCGAGTCTGCATCACGTGAGTCCGGTGACGCGCGGCGTGCGGATCGCGTCGTTCTTCTGGATTCAGAGCATGGTGCGCGACGACGGCGAGCGCGCGCTGCTGTTCCAACTCGACAACGACGTGCAGCGCCTTGCCGCGGAGAAAGGTTCAAACGATGCAACGGTGGTCAGTCTCACCGGCATTTATCACAATCTGCTGCGCCGCTGGGCTGATGCGTGAAGTGAGCTGAAACGGCGGACTCCTCATCCCGCGCAAAACAGTCTTTCTTTTCGCAGCCAGAAAGAAGGCGCTTCAGCGTCTTTACTTTCCAGGTCGTTAAGCGCAATTTCCGTAGTCGGCGCGCGTCGTCGCGGAATGGGTTGCGCTCTCCACGATTCGAACTGACTCACTTCCAATTCACGATGAATTGACGCGCCGCGTTCAAATGCCGTTGCGTTTGCCGCGGCATCGAAATTGCTGAGCGTCATTGTCATTCGCTGGATCGCACCGCTTCGGATACCGACGCATCGGGTACCCGCACGTCGGATACCCGCACGTCGGTTACCCGCATGTCGCCAGCCTGCATGAACCTTTCATGGAGCAAGCAGAACGTCATGTCAACGAATAACGATCGTCAGGGCTCAGGCGACGGGACCGCCGCCACTCCACGCCGGCCATCGCGCCGCCGCTTTCTGCAATCGGCCGCTGCCGCGGCCACCGTCGGCGCCGCACCGCATCTGCGGGCGCAGACTCAAGTGCAGACGCAAGCGCCGCTTCAAACACCCTCCGCGCCGCCCGCCGAAGTTCATGTACCGGTGCCGCCGCGTCCGGTCACGTTGACCGTCAATGGCCGCGCTTATACGCTGCAACTCGAGCCGCGTGTGACCTTGCTCGATGCGCTGCGTGAATACGCAGGCTTGATGGGCACCAAGAAAGGCTGCGACCGCGGGCAATGCGGCGCGTGCACGGTGCTGATCGATGGCCGCCGTATCAACTCGTGTCTGACGCTCGCCGTGATGCATGAAGACGAGTCGATCACCACGGTCGAAGGACTCGCCGCCAACGGCACGCTGAGTCCGATACAGCGCGCGTTCATCGAACTCGACGCGTTCCAGTGCGGCTACTGTACGCCCGGGCAGTTGTGTTCCGCGACCGCCCTGTTGAGCGAGTTTCGCAATGGCGCGGCCAGCACCGTGACCGCCGATGTCCGCAGCCGCCCGCCACAACTTTCCGACGCCGAGATCCGCGAGCGCATGAGCGGCAATATTTGCCGCTGCGGCGCATACGCGAACATCGTCGCTGCCGTGCGCGCGGTACATGAAGGCAGCGGCAACAACGGCAACGCCTGACGGAGCGACCGGCATGGATGCGATTTCTTACGAACGCGCCGGCGACATTGCCGGCGCACTGCGCGCCGCGCAGCAACCCGGCGCCGTGTTCATCGGCGGCGGCACCAATCTGCTCGATCTGATGAAGGGCGGCATAGCGCGGCCAATGCGGCTGATCGATATCACGCACATCGGCGGACTCGATACGGTCACGACGCTACCCGACGGCGGCGTGCGCATCGGCGCCCTGGTGCGCAATAGCGATGCGGCCAATCACGCGCTCGTGCGCGAGCCATACCCGTTGTTGTCGCAAGCATTGTTGTCAGGCGCGTCGGCGCAGTTGCGCAATATGGCGACCGTTGGCGGCAATCTGTTGCAGCGTACCCGTTGCGGTTACTTTTACGATACCGCCTTCACGCAATGCAACAAGCGCCTGCCCGGCAGCGGCTGCGCGGCGCTCGACGGCCACAACCGCACACACGCGATTCTCGGCGCGAGTCCGCAGTGCATCGCCGTCAATCCGTCGGACATGAGTGTGGCGCTGGCGGCGCTCGATGCCATCGTGCGCGTGAACGGCCCCGGCGGCGAGCGGGCGATTCCGTTCGCGGAGTTTCATCGCCTGGCCGGCGATCGGCCCGACGTCGATACCACCTTGCAGCCCGGCGAACTGATTACCGCCGTCGATCTGCCGCCGCCGCTATTCAGCGCGCATTCTCACTATCTGAAGGTGCGTGACCGCGCCAGTTACGCATTCGCGTTGGTGTCGGTCGCCGCCGCCTTGCAACTCGACGGCGAGCGCGTGAAGACGGCACGCATCGCGCTAGGCGGCGTCGCGCACAAACCGTGGCGCGCGAGCGTTGCAGAGCAGATGCTCGAGGGCCGGCCGCTCACGCACGCGACGCTGCAAAGCGCCGCCGCGGCTGCGTTAAGCGATGCGCGGCCGCAGCACGACAACCGCTTCAAGGTGCAGCTCGCGCAACGCGCGATCGTGCGCGCCGTCAACCTGGCCACGGGCCGCGCGGGAGATGTCGCATGAATCTGATCGGTCAACCGTTCGACCGCACCGACGGTCTGCTAAAGGTCACTGGTGAAGCCCGTTATGCCGCCGAATTTCCCGAAGCGCGGCTCGCGCACGCGGTGCTCGTCACCAGCACGATTGCGCGCGGCACCATTGCGTCGATCGATGCGAGCCGTGCGCAGGCGCTGCCCGGCGTGCTGCTGGTGATGACATATCAGAACGCGCTGCGCCTGCCGAATGGCGGCCAGCCCGCTGTGGCGTCGCCGGCCGGCCGCCGTTTGTCGCTGTTGCAGGACAACCAGATCCACTACAGCAACGAACCGGTCGCGGTGGTGGTCGCCGATACGCTGGAACATGCCACCGACGCAGCGCGACAACTGCGCATCACCTATCAAAGCACGGCCGCAACGCTGGATTTCGCGCAGGCCAAGCCGAACGGACATGCGCCGGACAGACCGCAAGGCCGGCAAACCGACACGCAGCGCGGCAGCTTCGAGGACGGCTTGCGCAGCGGCGCGGTGCACGTCGACGCCACTTACACGACGCCAATGGAGCACCACAATCCGCTGGAGCCGCACGCGACGATGGCGCACTGGGACGGTCCGCAACTGACGCTCTACGACTCGACGCAAGGTGTCAGCAGCGCGGCGCAGGCCGTCGCCAGAACGCTCGGCATCTCACCCGGCGACGTGCGCGTGATTTCGCCGTTCGTAGGCGGCGGTTTTGGTTGCAAGGGCTCGTCGTGGTCGCATGTGTCGTTGTGCGCGATGGCGGCGAAACAGACCGGACGTCCGGTGCGGCTCGTATTGGAGCGGCCGCAGATGTTCGGCCCGGTCGGCGGACGTCCGCTCACCGAGCAGCATCTCGTACTCGCGGCGCGCCGCGACGGCACGTTGACCGCGATCCGCCACGACAGCATCTCGAACACGTCGATGATCGAAGACTGGACCGAGACCTGCTGCATGGTCACGCGCATGCTGTACGCAGTGCCGAATCAGGCGACCACGCATCGGATCGTGCCGCTCAATGTCGGCACGCCGACCTTCATGCGCGCGCCCGGCGAAGTGACCGGCTCGTTCGCGCTCGAATCGGCGATGGACGAACTCGCGGCCGCGTTGAAGATGGATCCGCTCGCGCTGCGTATGAAGAATTACGCCGACGCCGATCCGCAGGAAAACAAGCCGTGGTCGAACAAGGCCTTGCGCGAGTGCTATCAGATCGGCGCCGAAAAATTCGGCTGGGCGCGGCGCACGAGCGCGCCGCGTTCGATGCGCAGCGGCAACACCTTGATCGGCATGGGCATGGCGAGCGCGACCTATCCGGCCAATCGCAGCGAAGCCGCGGCCATCGCGCGGATTCTGCCGGATGGCACCGCGCTGGTCGCCTCCGGCACGCAGGATATCGGCACCGGCACGTACACCGTGATGACCCAGGTCGCCGCCGATGCGCTCGGCTTCGCGCCGGAAAACATCCACTTCGCGCTCGGCGATTCGTCGCTACCGAGGGCGCCGGTGTCGGGCGGCTCGCAATCGGCGGCGAGCGTCGCGCCGGCCGTGCGCGATGCCGCGACGCAAGCGCGCAATCAGCTGATCGCGCTGGCGCTCGCCGATACTGCGTCGCCCGTGCACGGTATCGTGCCCGACGACATCAGCGTCGAAAACGGCTGGGTCATGAGCCGCTCGCAACCGGCACGGCGCGATCCGGCGGCGGCGATCATCGCGCGCGCGGGAGGCAAGCCGATCGAAGCCAGCGCGAGCGTCAAGCCAGGCGACGAGAAGCAGAAGTACTCGTTCCACTCGTTCGGCGCGGTGTTCGTCGAGGTCCACGTCGATGCGGAACTCGGCACGATCCGCGTGCCGCGCGTGGTCGGCGTGTATGACGTGGGGCGCGTGCTGAATCAGAAAACCGCGCGCAGTCAGTTGATGGGCGGCATCGTATGGGGCGTGGGCGCGGCGTTGCAGGAAGAAACCTCGCTCGATGTGCGCTTTGGGCGCTTCACCAACGCGAATCTCGCTGAATATCACGTGCCGGTGAATGCGGATATCGGCTCGCTCGATATCACCTTCCTCGATCAGCCCGATCCGCATATCAACTCGCTCGGCGTACGCGGCATCGGCGAGATCGGCATCACCGGCGTGCCGGCGGCGATTGCGAACGCGGTGTATCACGCGACCGGCGTGCGCGTACGCGATCTGCCGATAACGCTCGATAAGGTGATGGGCGCGGTGCGGGTTTGAGACGGGCGCGCTGAGTGGGCGCGCTGAGTGGGCCGCTGAGTGGGCCGCTGAGTGGGCCGTTAAGCGCCGGCAGCGCGGCTCACGATCTCGACCGTCGTGACGATCTCCGCGTAATCCGCCGCGAGATTGGCAAGTGAAAGCGCATGCACGTCTTCGGCTGCCCACATGCGGCCGTTCAGGTCGTGCATGTCGAACGTGAAGGCCGCGTCGCTTGCCACTAGCGTCTTGAAGCCCAGGTTGCCAGCCGTGCGCGCGGTCGATTCAACCGAGTTGTTCGTGATGACACCCGCAATCACCACTTCGGCGATCTGCCGCACCCGCAGCCAACGTTCGAGGGCGGTCGCGATGAACGCATCCGGCACGTTCTTTTCGACAACATGCTCGTGGCCGCCCGGCGCGAACGCCGCCTGAAACCCGACTCCGCTCTGCCCCGGCCAGAACACCGATTCCGGCTCGCGGGAAATGTGGCGCACGTGGACTATCGGCCGCGCGGTCTCGCGCCAATGTGCGAGCAAGGCCGCGAGATTACGCTCGGCGTCCGGGTTGTTGCGGCGGCCGAGCTTCGGATGCTGAATGCCTTTTTGCAGATCGATCAGGATCAGCGCGGCGTTGTCGTCGAGGCGCTTCATGGCGAGGAAGGTCCGCTTTGATGTGAGGTAAGCGGCTCATTGTACGAGCACGGGCGCGCATCGCGGCACACGTTAGCCCATGCATTCGCGCTTGCCTGCAACTGCGTTGCATCGCACAATCGACCCCATCCTTTCTACCGGTGCCCGCCCATGGCCTACGCCTCGCTCGCCACAGGCGTGCTGCTCGCCGCAGGCTCAGGGTCGCGCTTCGACCCGGACGGCCTGCACAACAAACTGCTTGCGCGAATGCCCGACGGCACGCCGGTCGCCCACGAAGCCGCGCATCGGCTGCTGAAGGTCGTCACGCGGGTGCTGGCCGTGGTGCGGCCGGGCTCGGACGCACTCGCGCGCTTGCTGAACGACGCCGGCTGCGACGTGATGTTTGCCGCCGAAGCGGAGCGCGGCATGGGCGCGAGCCTCGCCGCCGGCATCGAGGCCAGCGAGGACGCCGAAGGCTGGATCGTCGCGCTCGCCGACATGCCGCGCATCGCCGTCACGACGATCGAAGCCGTGGCTCGCGCGCTCGATGGCGGCGCTTCGCTGGTCGCACCGTTTTATCAGGGACAGCGCGGCCATCCGGTTGGCTTCGGCGTCGAACATCGCGAAGCGTTGATGACGCTCGACGGCGACACCGGTGCGCGCTCGCTGCTGATGTCGCAGCATGTGACACGGCTGGATGTCGACGACCCGGGGATTCTGCGCGACGTGGATACACCGGAGGACTTGCGTCATGTCTAGCGCGGTCGACGCGGGCTCCCGGACGGCACGCTTGCTCCAGGCGTACGTTTAGGCGCACACTGTATATCCATACAGTATTTTGGCCGTATGGATCGGCGCATAACGCGGTGCGCACATCCACGGCGCATCAGCATGAAACGCATTCCGATCGAACCGTCTTTTGCCGCGTGGCGGCGCGCCGCGCGAACGCTGTTGCGGCAAGGTGTCGAGCCTGGGCAGATCGAGTGGATCGAATCTGACGGCGCGGCGGCGCCCGAACAGAACACTTCGGGCACCGCCACCACTGCCGCGGCCGTCCCCGCGATTCCTCGCGAACTGCTCGCCTGGCTGAAAACGGCTGGCTGCTTTCGGGCGCCGGACCGCTGGGCGCTGCTGTATCGCGTCCTGTGGCGTTGGACGCACGGCGAGCGCAACGTCCTCGATCTCAACGACGCCGACGGCGCGCTGCTCGATCAGCGCATCCGGGCCATCGAGCACGAAACGGACGATCTGCTCACGCTTACGCTGTTCAGACGGCGCGATCCGTCGATGGGTCCGCCTGAGTTCGTCGGCTGGTACGAACCGCATCATGATTTGCTGGAGCGCGCCGCCGCGCGGTTCGCCCCCCGCATGGGCGCTTCCACGTGGACGCTGGTCACCCCGCACGGCGCGGCATTCTGGAATGGAATACTGCTGCGCATCGGGCGGCCGCTCCCAGACGAGGCCGAATACGCCGCCCCGGCGTCTGCTCCGGCGTCTGCTCCGGCGTCTGCTCCGGCGTCTGCTCCGGCGTCTGCTCCGGCGTCTGCTCCGGCGTCTGCTCAGGCGTCTGCTCAGGCGTCTGCTCCGGTGTCAGATCAGGCCCCCACTCAGGCGTCGGCCGCGAGCGCCATGACCGGCGAAGCCATCACCAGCGAGCCCACTGAAGCGCTCTGGCTCGCGTATTACGCAAGCGCTTTCAATGCGGCGCCATCCCCGGTGCCGCTGCGCTACTGGCGAACGCCGCCGGCTGGTCCGCCGTTACCCGCGCATCTCGCACGGGCGCGCAGCCGTCTTGGCGCACAAAGCGCCCCTATTACGGTACCGGACGCGCCGCCGGTCGAGTATTCGGCGCTGACGCCGCCGTTGCTCGAGCCTCGCGGGCCGCTCGCCGCCTGCAGGCGGTGCGCTTTATGGCGCAATGCGACGCACGCGGTTGCGGGCGCCGGGGCGGCGGATGCGGCGATCATGGTGGTCGGTGAACAGCCCGGCGAGCACGAAGACCGGCAAGGCGAACCCTTCACCGGACCGGCCGGCCAGCTGCTGGACACCATGCTCGCGCGCGCGGGCGTCGAACGCGCGACGCTGTATCTGACCTATGCCGTCAAGCATTACAAGTGGGAATTGATCGACCAGCAGCGCGTCCACCGTACGCCTGCGCGGCGCGAGGTCGAAGCTTGCCAGTATTGGCTCGAAAGAGAACTTACGCGGATCGCGCCGCGCGTCGTCGTCACGCTTGGCGCGACCGCGCTGAAGGCGCTGACCGGCGCGCACGTCAATCTGTCCGAATACCTCGGTCAGACGATCTTTCACGGCGGGCGCCTGGTCGTGCCGACCTATCACCCGGCGTATGCGCTGCGAACCGCCGACGCCCGCTTGCGCGCCGACATCGAGGCGACGATCGTGACGGCTTTCAGCCGCGCGGCGAAACTGGCGGACGGCTGAGAGCACCGCGCCCGAAGCCGCCCGAAGCCACATGAACCGCGCGAACGAACCTGCGCGCCACGCGCCCGCCAACCCGGAATGGCGAGCCCCGCGTAAAAGAGCCGCGTAAAAGCTTCTTTAGCCCGCGCTAACGACCAACCGGCCAGCCAAACAACGAACAGGCGGAACGAACAGCCAGAACGAACAGCCAGCGAACTCAGCGAACCCGACAGCGTTGCGTCCCAGGCAACAATTTGCCGAACGCCGTACGCCGCTCGAAGGTGAGGAAGTTCGGGAGACCTCAAAACCGCAACGGTGAGCGTCTGCGGAGGCAAGTGCCGGATCGCTGCGGCCGGGCATGCCGCTTGCGCGCCAAGACTGTCACGCAAGCCGTTCCGATTCCGCCTAAGCTGATGTGACACCGCGATTTCGAGCGCAACGCCCAAGCGTCGAATGCGGCCTGCGCGCCCACCCCACCACACTATCCATGAGCGAAACCAGCCCGCGCCTTTTCATCGTCTCGCCCCATTTCGACGACGCCGTGTTCAGTTGCGGCGCACTACTCGCCGCGCATCCCGATGCCGCGGTCTGCACGGTATTCGCCGCCCCGCCCGAGCAGGCAATGCATACCGAATGGGATGAAAAGTCGGGGTTCAAAGACGCCCATCAGGCAGTCCACGCACGCACGCTCGAAGACAACCGCGCGCTCGAGGTGCTCGACGCAATTCCGCTGCGCATGCCGTTTCGCGACGGCCAGTACCTCGACTCGCCGTCGATCGCCACGCTGGCGGCGGCGCTCGAAGAAATCATTTACCGCTCGACCGCCAACACGCTGCTGATGCCGCTCGGCCTGAATCACGCCGACCACGAGCGGGTGTACGAAGCCTGCTGCGAAATCCTGCCGCGCCTGTCGCATCTCAAGTGGTTCGGCTACGAGGAGGCGATCCGCCGGCGCACGCCCGGCGTCGTGCAAGCGCGGCTCGCCGATCTGGCGCGGCGCGGCATCGTCGCGACGCCGGCGCATCCGGGCGCGCATCACACGATCGATCCGGAGCGCCAGGCGCTGCTCAAACGCGAAGCCGTCAACGCGTACGAAAGCCAGCTGCGCGCCTTCGGCGCGGGCAACTACGAGGACGTTTTCGCCGCCGAACGTTACTGGCAACTCAGCGTCTGCCGCCGGCCGAAAAAGTAGCCGCCCGGCGCGTGTCGAATCGCCTACGCTTGAAAAGAACGGCAGGCACGTACTCAACCGCCGCCCGCAGTATTGGCCCACTTCTCTACTTCAAGGTGATGCAATGAGCTACGACATGCATACCAGTCCGATTCCCGATCCGCACGCCGACCCGACCCGCGACCCGGAAGGCGATCCGCTGGTGCCGCCGTCGCCCGGTCATCACACCGAGGAACCGCAGCGGCCGGAGGGACCGCCGGACAAGGATCCGGTGTGAGAGCCGCGCGTTCATGAGCATTGTCTTGAACACCGTCATGAACGCCGGTCCGACGATCAGCGCGTGAGTTCGGTAAAGCCTTGAGAAGGCGGTCGATATCGGCCGCGTGAATGTTGCCCATTGTCGAGATACGGAACAGTTCGGCCGACAGGCCGCCCTGACCGGCATAAATGACGAAACCGCGCGCCTTCAATGCGTCGTGCAACTGCGGATACGACACGCCGTCCCGAGATCCAGGTAATACGTGCGGCTCGCCGCTTGCGCGAGCGCCGCGCGCCGCGCAGGCAAAAAATCAGACAAATACACAAGGGTTTCCCCGCCCTCTACCCATCGCGCATCAAAGCCGTAAACACAGTCATCGACAGGCCCGTTGCTGCAAGCGAATCACAAAGTCTCAGACCGACCACCTGGAACAAATCCCCGCCTATGACTCTGAACAAAAAACTGGCCTCAATGATCGCCGTCCTCTGGACCGGCCTGATCCTGATCGGCGGCTTCGGCGCGTGGCAAAACCGCGCCGCGATGATCTCCGACCGCCGCGATCAACTTACTTCACTGATCGACCAGGCGAACCACATCGTCAACCGCTACTACACCCTCGCGCAGCAACACACGATCACCGAAGACGAAGCCAAAAAGCAGGCGCTGGAAACACTAGCCGCCATGCGCTATGGCAAAGACGGCTACATCTCCGTCAACGACTCGCAGCCCGTCATGCTGATGCATCCGATCAAGAAGGAAATCGTCGGCAAAAACCTGGCGCAGTTCGTTGACCCGGCAGGCAACCACCTGTTCGTCGACATCGTCAACGCAGGCAATCGCGACGGCGGCGGTTTCGTCGACTATCTGTGGGCCAAGCCAGGCAGCGACCAGCCCGTCGCGAAGACCAGCTACTCGCTCCACTTCACGCCGTGGGACTGGTATATGGTCACCGGCATGTACATGGACGACGTGCAGCGCGCGTTCTACGCCAGCCTGCTGCGCTGGCTCGTCATCACCGTGACGCTCGGCGCAATCGCCACGGCCGTCATGCTGCTGGTTCTGCGCAGCGTCCGCCGCTCGCTCGGCGGCGATCTGGAAGCGGCCGTCGACGCAGCCCAACACATGGCGCGCGGCAACCTCGCCATGCGCGTGCCGGTTCGCCCCGAAGACACCGACAGCCTGCTGCACGCGCTCCGCACCATGCAGGCCGGGCTCGTCGATACGGTTTCGCGCGTTCGTCAGGGCACCGAGAACATCAATGTCGGCGCGACCGAAATCGCCGCCGGCAACACGGATCTCTCGCAACGCACCGAAGAACAGGCGGCGGCGCTCGTCGAAACCGCGTCGAGCATGGACCAGATGACGGTCAACGTAAAACAGAACGCGGACAGCGCGCAGCACGCGGCGCAACTCGCCGGCCAGGCCGCGGATGTCGCCACGCGCGGCAGCCGCGTGGTCGACGACGTGGTCCGCACGATGGGCGAAATCACCAGCAGCTCGCGGCAGATCGGCGACATCATCGGCGTGATCGACGGCATCGCGTTCCAGACCAATATCCTCGCGCTCAACGCAGCCGTCGAAGCGGCCCGCGCGGGCGAACAGGGACGCGGCTTCGCTGTCGTCGCGGCGGAAGTGCGCAGCCTCGCGCAACGCTCGGCCACGGCCGCCAAGGAAATCAAGGCGCTGATCGAGACCTCCACCGGCACCGTCGAAGCAGGCGCCGCGCTGGTCGCCAACGCCGGTTCGACGATGGGCGAAATCGTGCAATCGGTGCGCCGCGTCAATGAAATCCTCGAGGAAATCAGCAACGCATCGCGCGAACAAAGCGCGGGCATCGAGCAGGTGAATCGCGCAGTCGGCGAAATGGATCAGGTCACGCAGCAGAATGCGGCGCTCGTCGAGCAAGCCGCCGCCGCGGCACATTCGCTGAAAGATCAGGTGGGCGTGCTGCGCGAGGCGATTTCGAGCTTCGCTCTGCCGGCCTGAGGCTGCGTCTCCACTCCACAGTGCGGCGCAAAAAAGAAGGCGCTCGACAGACAGGGAGCGCCTCTTAACACGCCGCGTCGGAGTTGACGCATTAATCGAACGAACCAGCCGCGCGGATTTTTCAAACCGCGCGGCTTTTTTGTTTTTCCCGGCCACTCCCGTCTGCACACTATCCGCCCCCCGCCCAAACAGCCGCTTTTCAGACGCGCGCCTCGCCACCGGACTCCGCTGGGGAGCGTCCCGCGAGCGCCGTCCCGGCAAGGCTCGCCGTCATGTTGCTCCACCTCCTCCACCTGCTCGCGATCGTCGCCGAAGCCATGTCCGGCGCGCTGATAGGCATGCGCCGCGGCATGGGTCGCTTCGGCCTGTGCGTCGTCGGTACCGTCACCGCGCTCGGCGGCGGCACGGTGCGCGATGTGCTGCTCGGTCACGATCCGCTTGCATGGGTCTCGCATCCAGATTACGTTCTGATTACAATCGGGGCGGCAGCGCTTGCCGCGGCGGGCGCGAAGTGGCTGCGCGACCTGCTGTGCGACCAGATACCGCACGTGTCGCGCAAGGCGCTGTACGCCAGCATCGCGCTCGGCGCCGGTGCGCTGTACGTGGCCTTGCAAGCCTGCGACGTGGCGCCGGGGCCGGCCTCGCTCGCGGTGCTGGCGGGCGGCTTCGCAGTGCGCATGCTGGCCGTGCGGTTTCGTTGGCAACTCAAGGTATTTACCGCCGCCGATTCGGGCGGTGCAGGCTAATCCCGCTGTTCCTATCCGCACCCATGATCCAGAAGAAGAAATCGCAGTCGCATGATCCGTACGCGCCGGTCGCGAAGAACCCTTTGCTGACCGCGCGCCTGCCGATGTGGCGCTCGAAATTCGTCGTCCTGCTGGTGTTCGGCGCCTTCGCGTCGCTGGCCGGCCGCGCGTTCTGGGTGCAGGTGGTGAATCAGGACTTCTACGTCGATCAGGGGCAAAAGCGCTATCAGCGCACCATCGAACTGGATGCGACGCGCGGGCGGATCGTCGATCGCAATGGCTCGATGCTCGCCGTGAGCCTCGCGACCTACCAGATCTGGGCCACGCCGAAGCTGCTCGACGAGGCCGCCTTCCCACCGCTTTCGAAGCTGCTCGATCTGCCGCTGGCGGAATTGCACCGGCGGCTCACCGCCGACAAGGCCTTCGTGCTGCTCAAACGCCAGGTGGATGCGGATACCGCGGATCACTTCGGCAAACTGGGCCTCGCCGGCATCACGCAAATTGCGGATTCGAAGCGCTTTTATCCGGAGGGCGAATCGGCGGCCCACGTGGTCGGCTTCACGGATATCGAGGACAACGGCCAGGAGGGCGTGGAACTCGCCGCCAACGAACAGCTGCTCGGCGTACCCGGCCAGCGCGAAGTGATCCGCGACCGGCTCGGCCGGGTGGTGTCCGAAACACGGCCGCTGGTGCCGCCGCAGAACGGCCAGACAATCCATTTGACGATCGACCGGCGGATTCAGCAGCTCGCCTATGCGCAGCTCAAGGAAGCGATTGCCAGGCATCACGCCGAAGCCGGCAGCGTGGTCGTGCTCGATGCGCGCAACGGCGAGATTCTGGCGCTCGCCAACTATCCGAGCTTCGATCCGAACGACCGCGCCCGCCTGACCGGGCGGCAACTGCGCAATCGCGCGGTGGTCGACACCTTCGAGCCAGGCTCGACGATCAAGCCGGTGGTGGTCGCGCTGTCGATCGATCAGGGCAAGGTGCGGCCGCAAAGCGTCATCGATACCGCGCCGGGCTGGTACAAAATCGGCCCGGCCGTGATTCACGACACGTCGAATCACGGCGCGATGACCGTTGCCGAAGCGGTGCAGAAGTCGAGCAACATCGCGCTCGCCAAGCTCGCGCTGAATCTGCCCGCCGAAACGATCTGGACCAAGTATCAGGAATACGGACTCGGGCTCAGACCCGAGCTGACCTTTCCGGGCGTCGCGTCGGGCAAGGTGCGCCCGTACAAGCGCTGGCGTCCGATCGAACAGGCGACCATGGCGTATGGCTATGGCCTGTCGACGTCGCTGCTGCAGATTGCCCAGGTCTACACGGCGTACGCCGGCGACGGCACGATGCATCACGTGAGTTTGTTGCGGGATCCGGCGAGCGGCGCAAGCGGTACAAGCGGTACAAGCGGTGCACGCGGTACAAGCGGTACAAGCGGCGCAAGCGGTGCAAGCGCCGGCAGCGCCGCAGCCGATGCGCCGTTGGCCACGCGCCAAGGCCAGGCAGTCACGACGCCCGCCACCGCGCGCGCAATCCGCTCGATGCTGGAAATGGCCACCGGCCCCGGCGGCACCGGACGCGCCGCGGCGGTGGAAGGCTACCGGATCGGCGGCAAAACCGGCACGGCACGCAAACAGGTCGGCGCGAGCTACGCGAAAAACCGCTACCGCGCATTGTTTGTCGGCATGGCGCCGATGAGCGACCCACGGCTGATCGTCGCGGTGATGATCGACGATCCGGCCGGCAAGGCGTTCTATGGCGGGACGGTGGCCGGTCCGGTGTTCGGCGCGGTGACGGGCGGCGCGTTGCAGTTGCTGGGCGTGCCGCCGGATGCGTGACAGACGGGCAGCGCAGCCCGATCACGCTGCAGAACTTCTGGCTGATCGAAAAGCTCACGCATTTCGACCGCGAAGTCATTCCCGAACGCCGCGGGGCGTGCCCGTTCAGCGACACGTCCCGCGCCCGCCCGACAACTATCGACGTTGCGCGTGATCGCCGGCCGCTTGCACCATCGCTTCGATGCAATTGCGGCCATTGCGTTTGGCCTGGTACATCGCGCGATCGGCTTCATCCATCATCGCCCGGCCAAGCGTGGCTGTATCCGCCGGCGCGCCGGCAATCGTGCGCGCCGCCACGCCGATCGACACGGTCAACTCGATCCGTTCGCCGTGATCGTCCCGCAGATCCAGCTTTTCGACCGCCAGCCGCACACGCTCGGCGACCGTCAGCGCATCGCCCCGATCGCCTTGCAACAGCGCCGCGAACTCCTCGCCGCCGTAGCGCGCCACGGTATCGCCAAGACGCACCTGTTGCCGCACACAGGCCGCCACTGCCGCCAACGCGCGGTCGCCAGTCTGATGGCCGTAGGTGTCGTTGATGCGCTTGAAGGAGTCGATATCGATGAACAGGCAGGCGACCGGCGTCGCATAACGCGCGGCGCGCATGATCTCCTCGCGCAGCCGCTCGTCGAAGTAACGGCGATTGGCGAGGCCGGTCAGCGCGTCGGTCATGCCGAGTTGCTTGAGCCTCTCGCGATGCGCGACATTGTCGAGACTTGCTGTGACGATGCTCGCAAAGCGTTCCAGAATGTCCGTGGCCATGCCTTCGCCGAAACGCGCGGGGTCATCGCTGCCGAGGCATAGATAGCCGCTGACGTTGTCGCCGGCGGCAAGCGGCAGCACGATCGCACTCGCCGGCAAGTCGTCTTCACCGAAAAATGCGCTGCAGGCGAGCTCGTCCAGTTCGCGCGGCTGCCCCAGCCACGGCCGGCCCTCGTCGCACAGACGCTGCGCGGCGAGTCCTCCTTCGCGTGACGTCTTCAGATCGGTCTGGCCGAGGGCCTGCAACGCGCCCGGCTCGAGCAGTTCGAGCAGCATCGGCGCGCGGTCGTCGAGCCATAGCCTGACGCTCGCCAGCGAGAATTCTTGCGGCAGATGGATGAACAGCGTGTCGAGAAAGGACCTGAAATCCTGCGAGCCGATCAACCGCAACTCGACGTTCTGAAAGCGCCGCAGCGTGCGCTCGTTGTGCTGCACGGTATCGACGAGCGTGCGCAGGCGATCGGAAAGCGGCGTTTGGGCGAGGTTTGTCACGTTATCAACGATGCAGCCCGGAGGCGAGGCGGGGCCGATGCCCCCAACCACCGTAATAACGGCCGATTCCGCCAGCTCTTGAGGGCAGGATCGCAGCGCGTGTAAGTGGAAGCGCTTTTACGCGCGATCTTAAGTTTGGCTTAATTCTTCCCTGTAACTATGGCGCTCAACATCCCCTGTTGAGCCGCCAAAACATCGGCGGCGCTTTTTTTCCGGGGTGTCGCCGACGCGCCGAAAGATTGCATGCCTGCGAAGAAGGAGTCAAACCATGGTTGAAGACACGGTATTCGAGCATCTGCGCGCCATGCCCGGCAACGAATGGGTACGCCAGATCCACTCGTGCAAGGTCTCGGACCCATTGCAACCCCCTTGGGGGCGCTCGTACAGGCTCGTCGAATGGACCATGAAACACACCCCCGAATCGAGCCGCCGCGTGGTGCCCGCGGAAAGCACGCCACTTGAAATCGCTCAGGCGGTCGTGTCGCACATTCCGGGGCGCCGGTTCTGCCAGCAAAGCGACGAGTAGCACCCGTACTCAGCTTTTCGCACGTTTGGCCACTTCCTCGCGATACAGCGCGAACTCTTCCGCCGCCGCCCTCGCAACGCTCGGGCGTTGCATCAACCGCTTGTAGTAATCAGCAACCGCCGGCCATTGCGACAAGTCGATGCCGCCATACGACGCCCAGTTCAGCACCGTGACCAGATAAGCGTCGCCGACACTGAAAGCGTCGAGCAGGTACTCGTTTTGCGCCAGATGTTTTTGCAGGACGCTTAGCCGCAATCCGGCCTTCTCGCGCGCATAGCGCTTCACATCTTCCGGCGCGCGCGCATCGAGCAGCGGAACGAACACCGCCTTGTGCAATTCCGTACCAATAAAACCCAGCCATTGTTGCAGCCGCGCGCGCTGCGGCGTGCCCGCAACCGGCGCAAGCCGTGCGGCCGGATAACCGTCGGCCACGTACGGCAGGATCGCCGTGTTTTCGCTCAACAGCCAGCCTTCGTCCGTGCGCAGCACCGGCACCTGCCCGAGCGGGCTGATCGGATAAAAGTCGGAACCGTCGGACAGCTGCTTCGATTGCGTATCCACCTGAATGTATCCGGCTTGCGCACCCGCCTCGTACAAGGAAATGCGGGTGGCCATCGAGCACGCAAGCGGAGAGAAGTACAGATCCATGAGACAACTCCCTGTCGTTGATGTTTTTGTACTATATTGCATATAAATCATTTTTTCCATAATTTTTATGCCGACCAGTACAAAAAAAGAAGTGCGTCCACGTGGACGCCCGCGCGCCTACGATTCCGACCAGGCGCTCGCCGATGCGACAGACGTGTTCTGGCGCAGCGGCTACGCCGGCACCTCTCTGGATCAATTGAGCGCCGCGACCGGCATGAACCGGCCGAGTCTGTACGGCGCATTCGGCGACAAGCATGCGTTGTATCTGACGACGCTCGAGCGTTACATCGAGGCCGGCCGCCTCGCGATGGTTCAGGCGCTCGGTGAAGACCTGCCGTTGCCGCAAGCGCTGCTGCGTGTGTATGACGGGGCGCTCGCGTGGTACTTGCCGGCAGACGGCGCTCAGCTCGGCTGCTTCATGATCGGCACGGCCGCAGTCGAAGCGGTGGATGACGCCGAGGTGCGCGCTGCGCTCGCAGAAGGACTGCGGACCTACGACAAGACCTTCGAGAAGCGTTTCAGGCTCGCCCAGGCCAAAGGCGAACTGCAAGCGGATGCTGAACCCGCGCTGCTCGCGAAGATCGCCTCCGCGATTCTGCACAGCCTCGCGCTGCGCGCCCGCGCGGGCGATTCGCGCGCGTCGCTGCGGGCCACCGCGACCGCGGGTGTGGCGTTGATATGCGGCAGTGCGGGAGAGTTGGCAGGACCGGCGAGCAAAGCCGCAACGAAGAGACGTGTCCGGTAATGACGTGTCCGGTAATCGTCGCGTCTGACAATACAGACAACTGACGAAAAAACGGATGCGTTAAAAACTCAACCGGGCGTTGCGGTCGAATCACACAACGCCAATGCGTCGTCCAGACGATCGTTGCCCCAAAACATTTCATCGCCGACAAAAAACGTCGGCGCACCGAAGATGCTCTTGGCCGCGGCCACCGCCGTCTGTTCACGCAGGCGCAGCTTGTTGGCATCGCTTTGCGCGTCGGCGATGATCTGCTGCGCGGGCAAACCCAGTTCGCCGAGCGCCTCGCTCACCACGTCGATCGAGCCAACGTCGCGATCGAATGCGAAGTTCAGTTGCATAATGCGGCGGCAGTAAGCGGCGATCCAGCTCTGCTCCGCGCCCAGCAGCGCCACGCGCGTCGCGAGCAAGGCAGTACGCGGGAAGGTTGTTGGGCGCGCCCATGCGAGACCGTATTTGCGGCATTGCCGCTCCATGTCTTTCCACATGTAGGCGCCCTTCTCCTTCTGCAGCACGAACGGCGAGTTGTCGAAACCGAGGGCGCGAAAGATCGGTCCCAACAGGAAGGGCCGCCAGTGGATCGCCACGCCCCGTTGCATGGCCTGCGCTTCGATACGCATGACGCTCAAATAGCTGTAATTGCTGCCGAAGTCGAACCAGAACTCGATTTCGGACACTCCGGCGTTCACGGAAGACACAGCGTCATTCATTTTTTCCTCTCCCCGATTCATACGCAGCGAGATATCGCAGTCGATAGTTCGGCATGCTTTGCATTAAATACCGCAGTGCGCCGCCTATGCGCTGTGACGCCGGTACAGCGCGAGCGAACCTGCCAATGCCACCAGCATGCCGCCGCATACGCGCTCGAGCCACACGGCGCCGGAACGCTTGAGCACACGGATCGCCCGCGCGCCAAGCAATGCGTAGCCCGCCATGATCGTCAGATCGAGCATCGCGAAGGTCACGGCCAACGCGGCATACTGCGGCGCTTGCGGCGTCGTCGGCGTAATGAATTGCGGCAAAAACGCCGTGAAGAAAAGATATCCTTTGGGATTCGTCACGGCGGTAAGAAAGCTCTTCAGAAAAATAGCGCGGCGGCTGTCACCGCTTTGCTGATCCTTGCCTGCAGTTGCGTTGAAACTGCCCGTTGAAAGCAGAAGCCGGGCTCCGATGTAGGCGAGATACGCGGCGCCTATCCATTTGACGACCGAGAACCAGAATTCGGACGCCGCCAGCAGCGCGCCCAACCCTAGCGCGACAGCCACGATCAGCACGAAGTCCGACGCGACAGCGCCCGCAAAACCATACGCCGCTCGACGCATGCCGTAGCGCGAACCGTTAGTCAGCGCGAGCAGCACCGTGGGCCCCGGCGTCGCGATGCCCACAAAAGCGACTACCGCAAAGAGAAGCAACGTGGTTTCGCGCATGACGACTCTCCGTTCGATGAAAGCTTGGTGATGCTGTGAAGTGACGCGGTGTAGTTTGGCGGCCGCCGTTGCAACGCGCTGTTGCAACGCGCCTTTGCAATCCGCCTTTGCAATCATTAACAGTCGCAGGAAATTGTCATGCCTATGATCGCCTATCCATCCGCCACGTTTAGGGGTTACGACATGAACTATCCGTATGACATCCTGACTGCCGTGTGTCTTTTCATCATCGTCATCTCCACGACGATCATGCTCGCGCTCTCCTGAACCCCTGCCGCGCTCCGTCCTTTCCGGGGCATTGCAAGCGCTCGAACACGACCTGCGCGATTCCATAACAAGACGGGATATACTGTACATATATACAGGTTTTTCGTCTGACTAATGCGCCTTCCCCCCTTCGAACCCCCGACGCTCGCCGAACTGCGCGCCTGGTGGCGCACCCGCGACGAGCAGGCCGTCCAGCGGCTGATCCTCGAGATCCAGCGTCAACGGCTCACGCTGCTGGAGTTGCGCAACCTGATCGACGCCGGCGTCCAGCAGGCGCGCGCAACGGATCGCTCGTTGGTCGAACGCGGCGAACCGCTGATGACGCTGCGCATAAGGATCGCGCAGGAAGCGCTGCGCGTCGGCGAGATCGACGATACGCGGCAGATGAGCCGTGCCGGGCAGGAACGACTCGCTGTCCGCACCGAGGGCCAGATGGAGTACGCACGAGAAAGCCGCTTGAGACGGCAGCGCCGAAACATCTAGCCGCAGCATGAGCACGCTCGCTATGCGCGCAAACCAACCTCTCGCCCTGCTGAATCAGCGCGTTTGCGTCGCTACGCGCAGCCCGAGCGAAATGAACAGCACGCCAATGATCTTGCTCTGCCAGCGGCTGAGCCACGTCAAGCGTTTGACGAGCTTGCCCAACGGACGGATGGTCAACACGATGAGCGTCGTATAAAGCGCGCTCATGCCAACGAAGATCAATCCGAGCGTCGCGAACTGCAGGAACGAAGAACCGTGCTCGGGATGGACGAACTGCGGCAGGAACGCGAGGAAAAACAGCGCTGTCTTGGGGTTCAGCACCTCAGCGGGAATCGCCTGAAAAAAGGCTTTGGAAGCCGACACGGACGCGACAGCCGGCATATGCGTGCTCGCCTGCTTTTCGCGCAACGCGCGAATGCCCAGATAAACGAGGTAGGCGGCGCCGACGAATTTGACGGCATTGAAGGCGAGCGCCGAAGTCATCAGCAACGCCGACAGGCCGACCGACGCGCCTAGCGTATGAATGAAATCGCCGACTGCAATGCCGAGGCCGGTGAGAATGCCCGCCTTTCGACCGCCATGCACGGTGCGCGTCAAAACCAGCAGCACTGCTGGACCGGGAATCAGAAACAGCCCTAGTACAACGGCAACGAACGTCCCTAACGTTGAAAGATCAAGCATGTCGTCTCCTTGGCGACGCGCTGCCTCCAGAGAGTAAGCGGGCGCGCGTTCAGCCAATGATTGTAGACGAACACATGGGATCTGGATCTGCGCGGTGCGCGAGCGCGCTGAGACGTCTTTTGCGAATATGCGTAGAGGCGCGTGGAGATACGGCGAGGAAAGCATCACGCGCGACGGTGTGTGCGCAATGCGAAAAAAGCGAGAGGAAAGCGTGACGAATCGCCAGACGAGGAATCTGGCTTCGCACCAGCCGGGAGCTAGATTCGCCACGTCCAAGATTATGCTGCGCGCAGTGTCTTACGTCATTGCGTCACTTCGCAAGGGAGCGTTACCGAATCGGCGAGAATCGCGGCGAGGCGGTTGTGGGTTGTGTATGGGCGATTTGCCGGCCATGCATGACCTATCCGTTACCATTGCGAACATGGAAGCGCGTGCGTCCTGTTTTTTCATCTACCGAAGTTCTTGCCTTGCCTACCTATACATTGCCTGCGGCGCTGACCGCGGAACTCGAGATTCGCAAGAGTCGTTTTATAGCGCATGCGATACCGGTCGCCGACCGCGACGCCGCGATGGCCGAATTGCGTCGCCTGCGCGAGGCGCATCCTGCCGCGACGCATGTGTGCTGGGCGTTGCTGGCGGGCGGCCAGTCGGGCATGTCCGACGATGGCGAGCCGTCCGGCACGGCAGGCAGGCCGATTCTCGAGGTATTGCGGCACCATGATCTGGACGGCGTGCTGGCAGCTGTCGTGAGGTACTACGGCGGGGTGAAACTGGGCGCCGGCGGCTTGGTGCGGGCTTATACCGATGCGATTGCCTCGGCTTTGCTCGATGCACCGAGGGTCGAGCGGATTGCTCAGGTTTTGCTGACCGTCGAGGTGGGCTATGCCGATGAGGCGAAGATACGTCGATGGATCGAGGCTCAGGAGTATGCGTTGGTGGAAAGCGCTTATGGGATGTTGGTGCGGATGACTGTCCGGTTGCCGGTCAATGCCGTTGATGACGCCCAGCGGCAGTTGGTGGATATGACTCAGGGGAAAGCCGGGTTTTTTTGATTTTTTGCCTGAGCGGCGCTGGTTGTCTGTTCGCCTGCGGCGGTGGCCTCTCTCTTCTTATCGGCTTACTAGCGTTGCCCCTGTGCGGTGTGATACTTAGCGTTTGGAATCAAGTACTTAGGATGGGGTTTCGTACAGTTTCGTACAGAGTCAAACTACTTTGTAACATGTCGTGGGGCCACAACAGCTTATGTGAGGTAGCGCACACACAAGAGCCCCTGAGCGGGGTCGGGCGTGAAGGCGGGGCACTTTCAATTTCCGTTGCTGATGTCCCATGCGTCGAACTTCTACCCGCAGTTCACCGTGTGTTCTAAGGCCCGCTGCGTGCGGGCTTTTTTACGGCGAAAACAACCGTGCCGCTTGCCGGAGGTTCGGCCATCCGAAAGGGGGCGCAATTTCAACCCCCTTTGAAGTTCGCGTGCGCAACTTCTTTCGGCGTCATGCGGACGAGTTCACCGATAACGTCGCTGACGCTATCCGAATTCGCCGCCGCGTCGGCGCAATCCGTTCTGGCTTCGGCAACGTTTACCGCCTACATTGAACATACGATTGGCTTCGCGGCAAGTATTGCCTCCTCGACGCAGAAGGCTGCCCTCGATGTATAAGGTCTTGCCGCTTGAGAATAAGAGATGAGGGCAATATGGAAAAGATCATATTGGACGCTATTGCCAATAAAAAATTAATAGAGTTTTATTATCACAACCTTCCCCGAATCGCCGAGCCCCATGTATATGGCGTCACTAATGGAGTCAGGCAAGTTCTCGGCTATCAAACGGGGGGGCAAAGCAGTAACGGTGGACTCCCTGACTGGCGACGTTTCGACCTCAACCAGATTTCACGACTTGCGATCCTCACTCAATCATTTCCCGGACGCCGCCCCATCCCCTCCGGACGGCATAGCTCTTGGGACTCGCGTATAGCTATCGTTGACTAGATCGTCGTTGACATGCTTCAACGACGTGCTCCGATGGTGCAGCCAATACAGTGAGGCGGAAGGTCATGAAACGAGAGCAGTTCATCAAAGAGTACGCACATTGGCTCGAGCAAGGCACGGGAGCAGTCTTTGTCGGAGCTGGACTCTCGCGGGAAGCCGGGTATCCGGACTGGCATGCCTTGCTAATGGAAATCGCGGAGGAACTGCAGATCGATCTCGGTCAAGAGCACGATCTTGCCGGTGTCGCGCAGTGGTACATCAACAAGTCAGGAAGACAAAGGACACGCATCGCCCAGACCATTAAGGACAGCTTCCCTGACAAGAGCGAGGTACCGCAGGCGCAGCGCATCCTCGCAAGGCTACCGGTGCGGAATATCTGGACGACAAACTACGATAGGCTAATCGAGCGGGCTTGGGCACTTCAGCGTCGAAACCTAGATGTCAAATCGATCACGTCCGACCTGAGCGTCAGTTCTCCGTGGGCAGACACGACGCTCTACAAGATGCACGGCAGCGTCGATCATCCTGCCGAGGTCGTTATCGCGACGGATGACTACGAGCTGTATCGGAAGAAGCGCGCGGGCTTCTTGCAGGTCCTGAATGGGCACCTGATTGCTCTGCACTGCTTGTTCTTGGGTTTCAGCTTTTCCGACCCAAACATTGGGCACCTGCTCGCCATCATCCGCGAGTCCATGGGCGAACATGCGACGCAACACTACGCCATCATCCGAAAACCGCAGAAGGGAGACGGTACGGGCGCCGATAAGCATTGGGCTTATGCGGTTGCCCGTCACAACCATTGGATTGACGACTTGCAGCGCTACGGAATCAACTGTGTCGAAATCGACAGTTACGCGGAGATCGACTCTATCCTTTCGGAACTGGAAGCCGCAGTCGCGCGACGGAGCGTGTTTGTCGCGGGAAGCTATCCGGATGATCTGCGCGACGAAGCTCGCACCCGCATTGAAAGCATCGCAACAAGAGTTGGGCAGATACTCGGCGAGCGGAAGCTTCGGTTGGTCTCAGGTTTTGGATTGACCGTTGGGAGCGCAGTTATCGCTGGTGTACTTAGCATGCTGTACAAGGAAGGAGTGCCGTCGCTAGATCAAAGCCTGTACCTGCGGCCTTTTCCGCAGGTTCCACCAGATGGCTTCGAGGCAGAGGCATTCCAGCATCGATACCGAGAGGACATGATGCAGCAGGCGGGGGTCTGCATCTTCGTTGGCGGGGTTAGGCAAGGTGCCGGCGGCGCGGAAATTGCCCAAGGCGTGATCGACGAATACGAAATCGCAAAGGCCCTTGGGAAGGTGATTGTGCCCGTCGCGGCAACCGGCGGAGCTGCCGCCGAAATATGGAAACGATTGAATGCAGATGGTGGTGGGAAGGCTGCCCGGTTATCAGCCGCGGTCTTTGGGCAGTTGGGCGAGGTCAACGCAAGCATTGAAGATGCGTGCGCGGCGATCCTCTCTGCCATTAATTCGGCCTGCGGGAAGCAGTGAGGCGAGCACTCGGTCAACAATTCAAAAAGGACGAACACATGGCACGGAAGATCTTCTACAGCTTTCACTACAAGCCCGACAACTGGCGGGCGGCAACTGTTCGCAGTATCGGGGCTATCGAAGGCAACAAGCCAGCGGCAGACAATGACTGGGAGACAGTCACCCGTGGAGGCGATGACGCGATCAAGCGTTGGATCGCCGCTCAGATGCAAGGTCGGACCTGCGTCGTGGTATTGGTCGGAACGGACACGGCCAATAGAAAGTGGATCAACTATGAGATCGTCAAGGCCTGGGACGACGGCCTAGGGGTCGTGGGAATCCGTATTCATGGCCTCAAGGATTCGGCGAAAGCAATCTCCGCCAAGGGCAGTAATCCGTTCGACTACATCGGCTACAGCAACACCGGCAAGAAGCTCTCATCCATCGTCAAGTGCTATGACCCGGCGGGAAGCTCAAGTCAGGAGCGTTATGACTGGATTGTTAAGCATCTGGCAAATGCTGTGGAAGAGGCTATCAAGATTCGCGAGAACAACTAGGCCGCTCGCCAAGTCGCCCGTGGAGGCCCGAGAACGATCGCCATATCGAACGCCGTTTCTCGATACAAATTCAGCGCATGGGAACCGAGTCGCGATACTACGCGGAGACGGTGCTCGCGGCCTAACGGCAACGCGTTACGCGGTCGTGCAGAAACTCCGTAAACTCATAGGACGATCGTCCAGCACGGCATACTTCTAAGATGGACCCAACCGACTTCCTGAAGCAGTTCGTGCCCGGCTACGCCGATCTCAACGGCGAGGAGCGCACCGCAATCTCCGATTTCACACTGTTATGGAGCGCAATGGAAGGGCGCGTGCTGCATACAAATGCGAACCCGACCTCGCTGCTTGCGGCTGTGAACGCGCTCGCCCACCGCGGCCGGTTGCGGCTAGGTTCGTTTGAGGCGAGCTTGGCGTACTTTCGCGATCGCTACTTCCAGGGTGGCGAGTTCACGTATCGCTTTGACAACCTCTTGTTCAGGAAGCCCGATTGTCGTCCGCTCGTGGAGGCCGTGCTAAGTGGAAAGGATGATGACCTGGAGCACGTCGTCGACGCATTGCTGCTCATCACCTACCGCTTGAGGAATAACCTATTCCATGGCGCAAAGTGGGCCTATGGCATCCGAGAGCAGCAGGCGAACTTTCGGCATGCCTCCGATGTTCTCATGTGCATCATCGAGTTGCACCGAGCCTAAGCGATGGTTTGCGCTCTCTGCCATCAAGACAAAGTGTTGCGGAACTCGCATATCTATCCGGAGTGGCTTTACAAGCCACTGTACGACGAGAAACGGCGCTTTGAGGTCCTGTCGATCATCCCGGAGGGGCACAACGAGTTAAAGCAGAAGGGGATGCGTGAGTACCTTTTGTGCGACGACTGCGAGCAGAAGATTTCAGTCTGGGAAGGCTATGCCCGCTCCGCGTTCGTCTCGCCTGAGAAACCGCTAGAGGTATCACGCGAAGGAGCATTGCTCAGCATCCGTGGCTTGGATTATGCGAAACTCAAGTTGTTCGAGTTGTCGATTCTGTGGCGTGCTGGCGTGTCGAGGCTGCCGTTTTTCGAGAAGCTTCGGTTGGGTTCAGCGCACGAAGAGCGCTTAAGGCAGCTCCTGCTGGCTTGCGACCCTGGTGATCCAGACTGCTATGGCTCGCTCATGTTCGGCCTCAAGGTTGGAGAGCTACCGGAAACGCTCCAGGTCATGGCTGAGCCGCGACCGATCCGTAACCATGGTATCAGGGCGTACAGCCTCACGTTCGGCGGATTCCTGTGGGTGTTCCACGTCTCGAGCAGTGTCCCGCCGCCGTTACTTCGCCGGTGCTTTCTACGTGAAGACGGCTCGCGGCTCATCAGCGTCCGCAACGCACTCGAAATGCGCAACCTTCAGGCTTTTGCACATGAGCTTAACCGCCTTGGACGAGCCCCTAGGACGCGCTGAGTTCTGGAAACCGACGTCGTTGCCTTACATTCCCACGTCATGCGGGGACGGGTATCGTCTCGCGGAGTCGTCGGCGAGTGCATGTCGTAGAATTGTGCAGACGCTGAAGTTGCGCGAATGTTCGCCTCCGTTACGGCACGGGCAATCCACGTGCCATACGGCCGCTTGTTGCGCGCGTTAAGGCTGCTAGCGAACACGGTCAAAGTATCGATCGACAAAAATGCGCAGAAGACCAAATGCGCTGTTCTATCACGTACCGTACATGCACTATAGAAACACCGGTCGACAGTTAAATATAATTTGATGCCGAGAGAATGGACATGAGCGACTTCTGGTCAGATATTGAGAGCACGACGTTTGTGAATGAAGCTACCGTAGAGACGCGTTTGGTTATGCCATTGCTAACTGCGCTTGGCTACGACAATTTCGATATCAGCCCAAAGCACCCAGTCATGTTTCAGGAGGGCCGGAAAGTTGGACGACGTCCTGAGGCCGATTTCGTCGTTTTCTATGGCCCGGTTCAAGACAGACAAACGTCTCTTATGGTGGTAGAGGCAAAGACGCCCGGAGAATCTTTTTCTGAGGCGAAGGCTCAAGCCGAGTCCTACGCTTTTAATATCCGTGCGCCGTTCTGTCTATTGACTGACGGTGTGACCCTCGAAGTTTGGCAGCTTCAACCGAGCCAGGAAAGCGAGTGCATCATCAGCGTTCCGGTCGCCTCCTTATCCTCACACAGGGGAAAGCTCGAAAACCTTCTTTCGAAAGAAGCAACGTTCCAGTATTGCAAATCTCTTCCTCACAAGACGCTGGTTCAAGTAAGTAGTGACGTATCATCATACATCTCCAGCGAGTTGCGGAGAACCTCTACTAATGAGCAAACGATTTCACGGCTGCTCGTTAGCGATACACGAAGCAAAGCGGAAGGCATCGAGTCGACAAAACTTCTTGAAAAGATGAGTGGCGCGGTTATCACCGGCCCTTCGGGATATGGAAAATCAACGTTAGCTAGATACATATATTCGTCGGCGCTAAGGCAGTCTTGGTCCTTGGATAAGAATCCTCTTCCGTTTGATGTGCCATTGCCCGAGTTTGTAGAGTGCGACCAGCGTCTTGTCGAGTACCTGCATGCCCGGATATTCGCTCACTGTCCTGCCATAAGTATCTCGCGATTGGAGGACGAGTTACGAGAACGTGGCGCCATTCTCGTGTGCGACGGTGTTGACCGAATCTCGGCATTAGCACGCCCATCAGTCGAAGCATCTCTTCGAACGATTCTTCGCGACTTTCCGAAAGTTAAATTATTTGTGTTTTCCCGAGAAAATGCGAAGCCTAACTTACCGATCCCAACGCTCCGTCTAAAAGAATTGACGGCAGCGGAGCAACAAGAGATGCGCGTTCTGGCCAGCGCGGTCTCGAACTGTCAGGAGGTCATGTGGAATCTCCCCGGCGTACTCCAAAAACTTTGCTCACACCCGCTATTGCTTAACCTCATCATCAATCACTTGATCAGGCATCGTAGCGTTCCCAATGGTATCGGAGACCTGTTCGAATCGTGGCTTGCCAGCGTTCTGCCATCGCAGGCGAGTGGTCCAGCGTCAAGCATCGATCGCGAGGACGCACTATCCCTACTGGCGGCAGAGACGATCGACAAACCGCTTACGAAATCACGCGCTATTGCGCTTTTGGTGGAACGGGGGCTTCCCAAACTCGTTTTTGACGAGTTGTCGTCACACGATGCCATCGTCGTTTCAGGGATGACCGTAGAGGTGCAGCACGAGTCATTAGCTGACTATATGCGCGCCCGATCCATCGTTTCCCTGCCCGAGGTCGAGATGCGAACCGCATTGCGGTCCGTGCCTTTGCGGACTGATTCACTGTTTCCGATATTGCTCATGGCGCTGTTACCCTCGCGGTCAATGCAGCGACTTGTCTGGGAACGATTGGCAGTCCTTGACCTTTCAACCTACCTAGACGCGCTTCGGTTTCATGCCGATGTTTCTTCTGATATCGTCGGTGGGAGTCGAGACGATGCTGCCAGAAGCTATTTAGAGGACATTTTGGATGGAATAATGCAGCCTCTTGATGCCTTCTTTGATGACGTGAGACTCCCTGCGATGGAAGCCTTAGCTCATGAAAAATGCAATGAACTTGCCAGGCTCTTTTGAAAACGGAGTGGGTAACGGGGCTCATCGGGCATGCTCATTAAAGCGTGAGAAGTCGAGTTTTCCAGC